>NZ_JAVRBN020000117.1:0-2680 GCF_034531305.2 Nostoc sp. ChiQUE02 | reverse complement strand
GCAAATTATTGATACATTTTTTGACATTGCTTGTATTTATATCTTAATAATTTGGCATAACAAGTACTGAAGAATCTAAATCTTTAACTTGTGCGAAATGATATGAGTTTCATAAAAGCGTTTGGGAATTATGTGATTAAGTACATTCGTCTTAACTACACAGAAAAAACTCATGGGCTTTATAGTCTCTCTTGTAACTAGCCTAATTGCAATTCTCGTTTATCTCAATACAGATAGGATATCTAGTGAAAGGTCACGTTTAGCAATACGTGGAATTATGATATTGATTGGCAGTATTGCAGTACTGAATTCTTTGTCTAGGCTTTTGGTGATTGTCCCACCTGGTAATGTCGGTGTCGTCAATTTCTTTGGTGAGGTTTCCGAAACTACTCTTAATCCTGGTGTCCACTTGCTTAACCCCTTTAGCAAGGTGCTGAATTTTTCTACTCGCATTAAGGATATAAAAGAAAATGTAGATGCAACATCCCAAGAAGGTTTGAGCCTAAATCTTGATGTCAGTCTTCAGTACAAGCTCGATCCGCAAAAGGCAGCTACAGTATATAAAACAATTGGAACTGATGAAACACAACTAGTGATTTCCAGATTTCGCTCTACTGTCCGCGCCATCACGGCAAATTACCCAGCCAATGCTATTTACTCTACCAAACGCCAAGAAATCGCCCAAAAAATTGACCAACAACTTACCCAAGAAATACCAGCTTTGGGTTTCATCGTTGAGGAAGCTCTTTTACGAAACATCAAAATGCCTGATACTCTACAAGCTGCAATTCAAAACAAACTCAAGACAGAGCAAGAAAATCAGCAGATGAAATTTGTTTTGGAGAAAGAGCGTCAAGAGGCACAACGAAAGCTTATTGAAGCGCGAGGTATAGCTGATTCCCAAAAAATCCTCTCAGGTGGACTTAGTAACCAAGTGCTACAACTACGAGCGATTGAAGCCACAGAAAAGCTAGCTCAATCTAATAATTCTAAGTTGGTAATTATTGGTTCTGAAAAAAGCGCAGTGCCTATTATGATCCAGCCATAAACAGAAACTTCAAAGCCCTAAAATTTTCTAATCGGGTCAATAACTTGACGAAATTTCAATTTTATGAAGTCTAGACTACACATTATTTGCTAGTAAGGTGCGTAAGCTTTGCCCGCCGTAGGCATCGCTCACTCTTGGCATTGCTTCCTTCTACTGGGAATACGACCATCTTCAAGAAGTACCGGAAAAACTTGCTGAACGAGCTATTGATAACAATGGCAAGAATTTTGGATTTATTTAAAATCAAAGCCCTGCAATTAAAGGTGCAGGGCTATTTTGTTAATTAATATTTAATAGGTTTTGGACGTGCTGTTGAAACGTTAATCCTTCTGTGTTCCACCGTTCTTGGAATGCTTGTATATTTTCCAATTTTATTGCTTTTCCATTGGGAGGAAAATTAATAGAAGAACAATCAAATACTTTTTTTGTCGAGAGGAGCATCCCAATCATTTGTCATCCAAACCACCTGGACAAGACGATAAATATTAAATTTATCTCCAGCATTTTTATCAGGATAAAGTTGATTGTTCAGCATTTGAACAATGTGCGTTACTTTGCTACGTTGTCTTAAAATTATAAGTTCACCTTCTTGTGGAGTCTTGGCATTTATTTCGTCTCTATTTTCAAAATTTCTCCAATGTAAAGCAAAAATCTTTAAGCCCGGATGTACAATAGGTATGTTTTCATAAGCCCAACGTTCACCATTTAAAGGTTTTACGTTTTTAGTCCAAATTAATCCATTTAAACCCATAACTATTTCTCAATCTTGTCCTAATAGAGAAGCTATAGTTATAGTTTTCCCTCAAATATAGCTCAACTAACAGCACTTGTTTTTTGCATATCTCGTTAAAAGTTTGGTACTCCAACATTATTCCTTGCTACGATAGTTAGATATTGACCTTTGCAAGCTTCAGCATAAAATTTAAATGGTAAGTAATGGTAACACTTCAATTACGACAATTAAGTGTTCCGCCGGGACATAGAGTAATACTGCACGATGTAAGCTGGCAAGAATTTGAGGCGATTTTAGAAGAACTTGGCGACCATCGAGCCACTCGGTTGGCTTACAGCCACGGAACTTTGGAGATGAGAATGCCATTACCAAAGCATGAGAAAGCCAAAGTCATCATTGGGGATTTGGTGAAAATTCTGCTTGAAGAGTTAGAAATTGACTGTGAAACATTTGGCTCAACAACCTTTAAACGTGAAGATATGGCTTTTGGTGTAGAGCCTGATGATTCTTTCTACATTCAAAATCATGCTCAAATGATTGGTAAAGAGCGAATAGACTTGAGGGTTGACCCGCCACCTGACTTAGCAATTGAAGTTGATGTTACTTCCAAAACTCAACTTGATGCTTACGAAGCATTGCGAGTTCCTGAACTGTGGCGATATGAAAATGGCAAGCTACAAATTAATATTCTTCAGGATGGCAAATACATTGAGTCTGAAATTAGTTCTATTTTTCCCAACTTGCCAATTGTTGAAGAAATTCCCCGATTTGTCGAACAAAGCCGAACTTTAGGTAGAAGTCCAACGCTTAGAGCATTTCGTCATATCATGTCCGCATAATCGCTTACGATAAAAGCAGGGAGTAAAAATATGATTTATGCCGAAACGGATCAGTATAGT
>NZ_JAVRBN020000116.1:0-3174 GCF_034531305.2 Nostoc sp. ChiQUE02 | reverse complement strand
GCTAGTTAGCGAGCCTTGCGCTTGGATATTATGAGCTAGTCACAGCAAAGCTTTGATAGTTTTTGGAGATGTCTAATCTGTACAGGGCAAATAATTAGTAATAAAAAGCGCTTTTGTGAAATCAAGAGCGCTTTTTATTGGCTCCACGCTTCATATATCACAATTAAACGGCTACGCCAATGCGAAGTGAAATGTATTGGTATTGAACAATGAACCCTCAAGAAAATTCTGAATTACTTGCTGCCTTGATGCGCCAAGAGGAACTACTCAAGCAGTTAGTCGCAGCAATCAATAAACCAAAACTGGGATTGCATTCTGAAGCTGGCAGTTGTAAAATGGAAGTAAATGCTTTAGCTGCGTCTACATTTGATGGGGAAGAGATAAAACAGGTGATTAGGCAGGAATTAGCCGAAGCGATCGCTCAGATAAAGGGCTTAATAGAGAAGGGTTCGGATGAAGTTGCCCTACCTACGCAAGAGGCTGCTTCTGTTGAGCAGCAAGTCATACCAGATTATTCAGCAATACGCGAAAATATCCTTTCCCAATTGAAAACAGGTAAGCAATCAGCAGCTAAGGCAATTGACGCTTTTATTGAGTCACTGGGTGCTGTAAAGGAGCAACAACGGCCAACAGATGAAGAATTAGGTGTAGCTTCTTAGAATTTTCTGCTAGCGGCTGGTGGTTGGAAATTACTGGTACTGAAACAGAAGTGGCTCAAATCTGGCTCTAGATAAAATAGTTGTAAAATAAGGTTCCTAAAAGACTGATTTAGGTAAGCACTCCCGTAACCACAGAGGATGAATGACAATTGAGCCAAGCATGAGCAGTTTATTTTCTCCCCCAGATTACCCAACGATGTACCGTTGTATCCCACCTTCCGCACCCTAACTGTCACACATCAACAAAAAGCTGACAGAGTAGTACATAAGAACTAAGTTTGAGAAAAAGTTAAGAGACCTAATGAGAATAAGTAGTATTAAGTCTCTTGAATTGGCGAGAAGAAGAAGTTTTGTGACGAAAGGCAGAAGAAAGGGAAAACGTCATAGTAAAAAAATTAATTGATAACAAAAAGAGAAATGATTTAATTACAACAGAATCCGTGGAGAATACTGTTGTGATATTGAATACCAAAGATATTGAAATTCAGAACATAGACCATCTAGGTATAGTAGCAGGAATAATAGATTCTATAGGATTAGTAGAAACAATCACTCTCATTAATAGGTGAAGAGAAAGGAGAAAAAGTCAGCCCGGGTCATGTCGTTAAAGCCATGATATTGAATGGGTTAGGATTTGTATCAAAACCTTTGTATATGTTTCCCCAATATTTTGAAACAATAGCCTGTGAGCATTTAATAGGAGCAGGAGTAAAACCAGAATATCTCAACGACGATAAACTGGGGACAGTCATGGATAAACTTTTTATAAAAGGACTGGATACAATATTTTTTATCATCGCCTTAAAAGCCGCCAAAAAATTTAATGTATCTCTGTCATCATCACATCTAGATTCATCATCAATGCACGTGCATGGGGAATACAATACCAGCTTACCAGAAGTAATATTTGAGAATCAACAATCAGGAAAGACCCAAGACCTAGAAGAGTTAACTGTAAAATCACCAAAAGAAATTACCATTACTTACGGTTATTCAAGAGATCATAGACCAGACCTGAAACAATTTAAATATCACCAAATTGCGGAGAGTAAAGTTACGGAAATCATCTCTCACAAAAAAGATAATCAAGCAGAAACATCTTACCAAATTTCAGCTACAGTATCTCAGAATGAAAGTAAAATTAATACAGAAATTCTGAGTGCAGGGCGTTTTATTATTGCCACAAATATTTTAGAGTCAAAGCAGCTAGGTGACGATTTAATGCTGAGTGAATATAAAGCCCAGCAGTGCTGTGAGAGGGGATTTGGTTTTCTTAAAGACCCATTATTTTTTGCCGATAGCATTTTCCTCAAAAGCCCTGAGAGAATAGAGTCGTTAGGAATGATTATGGGTTTATGTTTGCTGGTCTATACATTGGCGCAACGTCAAGTAAGAGCCGCTTTATCTAAATCGAAATCAATGATTAAAAATCAGTTGGCAAAAGCAACTGACCGCCCCACTTTACGTTGGATATTTCAACGCTTTCAGGGTATTCATTTAGTTAAACTTCATAACGAAAAACACGTTTCTAATTGGGACCAAGATAGGAATTTTATCCTGAATCTTTTACCAGATGATTGTCTCCGTTATTATCAATTAATCACATAATCCCCCTCTGTATTAATTTAATATAGCCGTTTACCTGAGCTAATTGTTTTAATTTATAGCTCTAATTTATTATGTCAAAAATCTAGTTTGGTCACTTCAATTCATTATTCTAGTTTAGAATTTCAGCCTTTAACATCTTCATTTATTTATCTCATCCGAATCTATCTGCTATCAGTTCTTATTGCTGCTTATTGAGAATAAGTTTTGATGGCATTTTTGGTGATTCATGGTGGCTCAAATGTCTTTTTTGTTTTCAGATGTCTGTTTTTATTCTTACGTACCTTTGTTTTCTCAGTAATTTCCGTTTGTGACACTTAGGGTGCGGAAGGTGGGTTAGAAAAATCGGGGCAATCCTCATCATCCCACCCTTGGGCGTGAAAACCGCAGACTAATAAATTGCCCCCATACTCTTGACCGTGGTAATTAGCGCAATCGATACAAGCTATTGGTCGGCTAACTTGGTCATCAAAATCAAAATCATCATCATCCGATTCATCTGCTCGAGCTAAGGATGCATTACAGTTGGGGCAGGTTTGAATATCTCGCCCCAAGTCTTTAACCAAACAAGTGAGCGGTTGCCACGAAGTCATGACCTCACCACTGTTGCTAATATGACTAGTGAGTGACGAAAAATAGGGGTAACTGCATTGGCATACGACCACCTCACCATCAGTGTGCGGATCGTAGTGAGCTTCTAGATATTCTAGGGCAATTCTCCAATTCTGTTGCTTAGAAATACTTTGTGGCTCGCCTTCATAGTTTACCTCCCACAGTTTATCATCGTGAAAAATCCTAAGAGAAAATGATGTATAGTCATGAGCTAGATTTTCGGCGTTGCTGAATCAAAATATGAATCAGGCGATCGCTGGAATAAGACTTGTACCTCACATCGTGAGTGGCACTGAAC
>NZ_JAVRBN020000115.1:0-3187 GCF_034531305.2 Nostoc sp. ChiQUE02 | reverse complement strand
ACACCTTGGACATTCCATAGCGATGTCTACGACTGGCTACGCCTACGCACTAATTCATATTTCTATTCTGCAACGCCTTGATTTTTATACATCTCTGCCAGAGATTGCAACTGTTTGAGCTTGTGCCGGGAGAACTTTGTATGTAGCCACTTCTGTGCTTTTAGAGTCCCAGCCACTTCCGCCTCATCTAATACTTGCTGTGCAGTCGTGTAAGCTGGCAATGTGTAGCGATCGCAGATTGATGAAGGGAGATTTCCTTCAATTTGGGTAGCATCCCCAACTCTTAAATCCGTCGATACTACTCCATTACCTTTACCGCCAAATAAACCAGGAAGCCATTTCCCTAACATTCCTTTCTCCCCCCTACTACTTAAAATTGGTATAACTCTCCTGAACTTGTTGAACTTGTGAACCGATATATCGGGTTATGCCATATATCCCCATGAATGAAAACATTAAAACTGTTATTGCAGCGATCGCAGTTTGAGCCATCATCCCTCGTTGCATTAACTCCTCAATCTGTCTATTGGACTGCGATCGCACTCTCGACTCATCAATAAGTTGCTGGACTACCAGGAATTCTTCTGAAGAGAGGTTTTCTAGTGTCAGCCCGGACAGATTCAACTCCCCGTCCTTTTTCAGGTGAATATTTAATGCTTTGCGATGGGTTTGGTCTTGTTGCTCCATATATTGCCACGCACAAAACGAGGGTCAATAGCAGCAGATTCAGTACTGCTGCTAATCCAATCAATTTATTCAGCTGCATTTGTTGGGCTAATACCGAAAATACCCGCAACGAGTTCGTCACCGATTGCACGAAAGGAATCTACGTCAGCTTCTTCCTCCATCGCTTTAGAGACAAACTTACTCACCACGTCTTTAGGAGCATTGCGAATCGTTGATAACAACTGGTCGGCTTTGTCGGTTGTGTAAGCATCAATCCCGACGTTAAGGACATCCTCCAAGGATTGAATTTCTTGATTTGAAACCTGGGATGCATGAGCGATCGCTCCTTGCAATGGAGGAGTGGATTTACGACGTGGGGAGTTTTTACCGAGTTTACCTCCCGTATTTTTGGACTTGCTATTGGTAGCCAGTTTCCCCGACGCAAGCCTAAGCTCAAGAATGTGTTGTGCGATTGTCTGTGCGTCAGAATCACTCAGTTGCTCAATGTCTGCACCAACTTCAATACAGAGTTTAGCAATTTCCTCAAAGCTTACTTCAATGTTATGAGGCTGTAAGAGTTGTTGGATTTTGTCCATGTGACCTCTTTGAGAGTTATACCCTCAAATATTAGTCAATATAATCACTATTGATATGCAATTACGATGATATTGACATATAATTAGAAAAATTTCTTTCACAAATGCAATGAATTTGGGATGATAATGTGATGAATCCACTCGCAGAACTTGCTACAGACATGACTGACCGTTACCAAATCACCATTACTCTTTGTAAAAAAGCTTATGACCAGTACAAAGAAGTTTCTGATTGGAAAGAAATTCCCATGGCCACTTTATTGCGCCAAATACTAGAACGTGAGCAAGAGTCCCCAGCTTTCGCTTCTTTATACAGGAGGGCTGCTGCTAAAGAATAGATAGGAGTTAGGAATAAGTATGGAGAAAAAATATCCCCTGGACTGGTTAAAGCTGTCTTGCGAAAAAGTTTATTGCTGTTCAATTACAGATCGCACTTGGCGCAAATGGCTTCGACTGTGCCAAGTTCCCCAATATTCCCGTGAGGGTGAAACCGAAAAGGCTATCTGGCTTTTAACTTTGGCTTACATGAAAAAACTTAAGCCTTGTCAAAAATTTACTCTCCTTCAGATTAAGTTCAAACTCAAAGAAAACCCATTAGCAGAATTACATATTGCTGAAGCTATTTATGACGCTTGTTTCACTAATGCCAAAGGAGCAGATTTACCAGAAATTATTTTGAGAGTTACTGGTAAGCAAGTTGCTTTACGAACTCTCTACCGTTGGGCGCAAAAACAGCAAGTTACTTTTGCTGTGGGGAAACAGTTAACTCGCCCAGAAGTTGAGCAATGGATTCGATGGGCTACAGCTTGATAAAGGTGGAGGTTCAGCCGTCTCTGCTGTAGGCTACGGTGTACACACAAGTTATTCTGCAAGGGTTTTAAGCCTTTTAGCCCCATAAATACCCCACTTTTTGGGAACTGGAAACTCAATTTCTCCCCCTTATTTTAGGACTAGGGCAACGAAACCGAGTTTTAGGTGGGGTTTCAAGACTTGTGGTACACCGTAGCTGCTGTAGGAGGGGTGTTATTTGTCAGTACTAACAGTTGAATCAAGAGGAGGGATTTGATCGGCGGTTAAGGTTACAACTTGACCATCTTGCCAAATACTAATTGATTCTCCTAAACGGCGGTGTCTTTCAATAGCCTTTTTCATAGCAAGTTTAACTCCTGCATCGATTTGGCTAGATAATTTTTCAGGAATTGACTTATTCATAGGTATTAGTAGTAATTTGGTTCCATAGTTGGGGTTGATAAATTATCGGCTCTTGATTTAAAGGGCGTTCAGCTATTATCTGCAAAATGGGATTAGAGTTATCATAAACAATCCAGCGATCACATAAGGGTAAATATAACTCAACCAAGTTTTTTCTTCCACGTTGATAGCGACGGTAAATAGCATCTTCAGGGATGTTGTGACCACCACTTTCTACCCGTCTGCGTACTCGTGCAATAGCTAATTCAGGGCTTTGTAACCAAAAGTAAATTAAATTTATCACATAACCTTGTTTTTTACATTCTCTTAAAAATCGGGCGAAATTACGAGCGGCTAAGGTTGTTTCAAATGCAAAATCGGTTTTAGCATTCACCAGAGTTTTTAGTCTTTCTATCATCAATCGTCCGGCTTGAATGGCTACAGATTCCGGGTTAAAAGGAGAAAGTCCGGCTGCTATTTCATCGGCGTTGACATATTCAAATACCTGTAGGAAGTAAGGGAGAATTTGCAGTGCGGCGGTAGTTTTACCAGAACCATTTGCACCACCAATAATGTATACATTGGGCATCTTGCGACTAAAATTAGGGTCTTAGCAATACTACACGCTCAAGAAGTCTAAGTTTCTGATAAAAAACTACTAGTAGTCTGGCAAGCCAACTTTGCTAGGTGAGACATCCGGATACAACCGTCCCATTTTACTGCGTGCATCCGTA
>NZ_JAVRBN020000114.1:0-3195 GCF_034531305.2 Nostoc sp. ChiQUE02 | reverse complement strand
TTGTTGGTGCAAACCTGCAAGAGCAAGTTATGTCTTAGATTCAAGAATCCCCGTCGATTTATCGCGGGGAGTGTCAATGGTCGTAACTTCAATCTGGTTGTAGCAATCGAGCATCATCAAGATAAACAGGGGAATATACTAGGACGAGCAGTGGCTAACTCTAGCTTCCATCATTTAGTTGATTACAACTGGGATATTAACAAAGGCTGCCCCACTTTTGTAGATGAACCACCGGGAGATGGTATGAAAAAAGAGCCACGCGCCTTAGAAGATATCAAAACCTATGTGCGTAATGTCGCTTTCTGGTTAGCAAATTGATTAAGTAGTCATTAGTCATTGGTCATTGGTCATTGGTCATTGGTCAAACAGGATTTTGGTGCATACCCTGCCCCTTATGGGTGGAAAAACTTTTTCTTTTCAGACTAATTCAAACTACGTTAAAGAATGGACGTGGTATCTCAAGGACTAATAACTAATGACTTTCGCGTTGTGGTTTAATTTTTTTACTAATTGCCGTAAGTCCACCGCGATACCCAGTATTTTTGGTATCGCGGCGGATAGTTCACGTTTCCCCACCAACGACTACATCTCGAATTCGGAGACTAGGGCCACCACAACCCACTGATAAGCCGTTTTGCCCTCCCTTACCACAACCGCCGGATTCATCCCAGTAAAAGTCATTACCAAGTGCCTCAATATCCGCTAAAGTTTGGAATACATTTCCCGAAAGCGTTACATCCCGTACAGGTTCCGCAATTTTGCCATTTCTAATCATCCACGCTTCCCCAGCGCTGAAGGTGAACATTTCCCCATTCGTCATTCCACCCAACCAATTACGGGCATAAACTCCTTCTTTGATATCAGTAAATAAGTCTTCAACTGGCGTTTTACCTCGTTCAATCCAGGTATTTGTCATCCGCACAATGGGAGTAAAGTGATAGTTGAGACAGCGTGCGTTACCCGTAGGCGCTTCCTCCAATTTGCCAGCGGTTTCACGAGAATGTAAACGTCCAACTAAAACTCCATCTTTAATTAGTTGAGTAGTAGTAGCAGGCGTGCCTTCATCGTCATAAAAATAGCTGCCGCGATGTCCTTCTGGAGCCGCGCCATCAAAAATTTGGAGTTCTTCTGGACCAAACCGCCGTCCAATAGTCATGACTTCCAGCAGATCGGGATTTTCATAAGCCATATCGGCCTCAGAAAGATGACCGAAAGCTTCGTGGACAAATAAACCCGTAAGAATTGGGTCAATGACTACGGTGTAAGTATTGCCTTTAACCGATGGCAGAGATAAAGCTGCGATCGCTCTTTGAGCGGCACTTTTTACCTGTTCATCCAAATCAGTTAAATCTTCGTAAGCTTTGCGAGAGCCAGTCGTTTCCCGTCCAGTTTGTACGGTTTCGCCATTTCTGGCGGTGGCCGCAAAGCGCATTTCCATATCCACCCAAGATTGCTCGATCAAAGTGCCTTCTGAGGTCGCGATGATCACTTTTTGGGCGCTGTCACCGTAACGCACGGAGGTAGTGGTAATCCGGCGATCAACGCTTTTGAGTAATTCAGCATAGCGATCGCACAATTGTTTTTTCTTCGAGAGTGGTATTTTGCGAGGGTCTGCACCTTTTAGGGGTAGAATGCATACTGCTTGCACCGCGTCAATTGGTGCAAGTAAAGTTTCTTCATCACCAACCATCCGCGCAGCAGCGATCGCTTCTTCAATACGATCCTGAATTGTCGCCAGCTGGTTAAAGCAGCTCAATCCCCATCCACCTTTATAACAAGCGCGAATATGTCCACCAATGGAGATGCCTTCACTGAGGGTTTCTACCTTGTCGCCACGCAACAAGATATCAGTCCCTTCTGCTTTTTCAAGGCGAATCATCAGATAATCTACACGCTTTGAGTAACGGGCGATGAGGTCAGAAAGTAAATTTTGGGCATCAGCAAATGTAGTCGGCATTTTCAGGCATTAGTAATGACGAACTGCATTTATTTTGCAATTATTTGGGGAATATCTGCTACTCAATGTCGGAGTTCACTTAATGAGGGGACTGGGGACTAGGGAATGGGGATTAAATTCTTCCCAATACCCAGTCCCCAGTCTTGCCCGTAGCACTCTGACTCTTAGTACTTCCTTTTTTACGGTGGGTAAGAACTGAATGATGTGCTAAGGTAATCAAGTGAGAATAAAATTCGGTTACAGTGTTTGTTTTTAGTATTGACAGGCTTTTCCCTTTTGGTCTTAACAAGCTTGTCTCCGAAATCTAAATCTCTACACACCTATGATTTTGGAGATAATGCATGTCAATTTATGTAGGTAATCTATCCTACGAGGTCACACAAGAAGACCTCAATTCTGTATTTGCTGAACATGGTACTGTAAAGCGTGTTCAGTTGCCTACTGACCGTGAAACAGGACGTCCACGCGGCTTTGCTTTTGTAGAGATGGGTACAGAAGCTGAAGAAACAGCTGCCATTGATGCTCTTGATGGGGCTGAGTGGATGGGACGCGACCTCAAAGTGAATAAGGCTAAACCGAAGGAAGATAGAGGTGGTTCCTTTGGTGGTGGGAACCGAAGCAACAGCGGTGGTGGCGGTGGATACAATCGAGGACGCTACTAAACTTTAAGATCAAAAATTAAGTTTTAACGTCTTAAGGGCAGAATCATTATCTGCCCTTTTTGCGCTCCGGTCTATTGGATGGCGTGAAGGAGGCAGGAGGCAGGAGGCAGGAGGGAAAGTGCCTTTCTTGTTAAAAGTGCCCAGTACCAATTAAGTAGGAGATGAAAATGACCCAAGTATTTGTGGGCGAAAATGAAGGAATTGAGTCAGCCTTACGTCGATTTAAGAGGGAAGTTTCCAAAGCAGGTATTTTTCCAGACATGAGAAAGCATCGTCACTTTGAAACGCCTTTGGAAAAACACAAGCGCAAAGAAGTTGCAAGGCACAAACAACGTAAGAGAAATTTCCGTCGTAATTGATAACTAGGGATACCTACGGTAAGCTACACTAACGCACTCTCTCATTAGATTCTTAGCTGTCGAATAGGCGATCGCTGTACTCCAAAGGAGAATCTAATGAGTAAGTTTTAACCTGCGCCAACCTTTCCTAGTATAAGGTATCGGGAGCATGTCAACTTTGTTAGAACAAACGAACTAAACAGGTTCTAAAGTTGGTCATTAAGATAAGCGCAGCGAT
>NZ_JAVRBN020000113.1:0-3314 GCF_034531305.2 Nostoc sp. ChiQUE02 | reverse complement strand
GCAGATAAGTTAGGGAAGTCGGAGAATTACAAAAAACGCATTGTAGAAGTGGCAAATGGGTTTAAAGCTGGTGAGCAGTTATCAGCCGAAGCGTTGACAGTAATGAATAAAGATACATTTGAGCTTGAAAGAATCAGTCGGCTGACTCAAATTGCTCAAAGGATTGGCATGGTCTGGGGTAAGTCTGATGAAAATGGGACTCAATTTCTTGGAAAGATTTATGACTTGGCTTTCAATACCCAGCAGAGGGATTTAACTATTTCGCAGAAAAATGGGGAGGTAATTTTAAACTTGCAATCAGGGAGAGTGCAGACTAATAAAGTAACTCCACAAATATTGCAAACTTTTGAGGACGCGAATAGTCAGATAGATAAAATATTAGCTAAATCTCAAACACAACAAATAGACTTACAAAGATAGATTTATTCTAAAATAGCCTTTTGAAGCGTTTAATTATTGTGGCAATACAGTAATGTACAGTATTTGGCTTTTGATTATAAATCTGTTATTTATCTATAAAATTAAACACAAGTAAGAAAGTCAATTAAGAAAAATTTGATTACTTAGCTCTTAAGCTTTACTTATAAGAATTTGACCAGCCAGTGCTGTTTAACTTCCTTGCGCTGTATTGTTATTGAGCCGATATCCGAGTAATTTCCTGCAAGATGATCTGAAAAACCCTTGTCCTATTTCCAAGATTGGGGAAGGAGGGGAAATTTACACGAAAATTGCTGAATAATGGTGTAAACAAGCAGTAAAATTATGCAGTATCAGAATTGGCAATCACCGCAATATACTCAACTCAACGGTCAATTTGTCACACTCAAGCCCCTCGTTCCAGAAAGAGATGTAGATGCACTCTATTTAGAGTCGCATGGCACTCCTTCCAAGGAAGCGGTGTGGAACTATATGTTCTATGGCCCGTTTGATAGTCGCTCTGCCATGCAAGACTGGATGGAAACAGACATGATCCGTAAATCAGATCCCCTTACCTGGACAGTCTTTGAAAACTCAACAAATTCTCAGGTGGGAATTGTAGCATTACTAGCGATTGTCCCAAATCATGGTCGAGCAGAAATCGGTCATGTGTGGTTTAGTCCTGCCGTTCATAAAACTAAAGTCAATACAGAATCACAGTTTCTATTACTTCAGCATCTTTTTGATCACCATTTATACCGTAGAGTTGAGTGGAAATGCGATGCACTTAACCATGCCAGCCGAACTACAGCCACGAGAATGGGATTCCGCTATGAAGGGCGTTTCCGACAGCATATGGTCATTCGCGGCAGAAATAGGGATACTGATTGGTTTGCAATGACGGACAAAGAATGGGGATACTGTAAGACGAATTTCGAGAAGTGGCTTTACAGTAGCGAAAAACTTTCATTGATGGAACTAAACAACGGCTAATTTACACCTATGCCAATTTCCAAATTCCTAGCCCAACAACTGCGTAGATGAGCGGGAGATTGCATATCGATTAGACCCTAAGTTTTGGGGTAGGGGATTAGCAACTGAGGCGACATCAATAGTCATTCAATACGGATTTAAGCAACTCAGATTTCCATATATCCTGGGTATTGTTAAACGGGAAAATGTGCCATCAGTCAGAGTTCTTGAAAAATTAGGCATGAAATATAAAAGGAAAACGGTGTTCCACGGCGTTGAGATGGATATTTATCAAATAGGTATTGAGCCTAAGATAATTTTGAAGAGATCGGTAAAAGTTGAAAATTGAAGTCCAAGTTACAGTTTGGTAAGGTTGAGATGAATCAAGCTGAACAATTGCAAGATCAGTATATCAAAGTCGGCTCTGTAAATACCCGATATTGGCAAGCGGGAGATTCAGGCAGCACGGTCATTTTGCTTCATGGTGGTGGCGGTTACATAGAGTTGTGGAAGTACAATATCCAAGAATTAGCCAAACATCATCGCGTTTATGCGTTTGATATGGTGGGTGCAGGTCGATCCGATAAACCCGATGCTGCTCATTACACCTTTGACTTCATGGCTCAGTTCACGCGAGATTTCATGAAGGTTTTAGAGATACCCAAGGCAAATTTGATTGGAACTTCTGCCGGCGGTGGAGTAGCACTCACTTTAACGTTGAACTTCCCACAATTAGTTGATCGACTAATTCTGGTTGGCAGTGCGGGTCTAGGGAAAGAACTTAATTTTCTGCTTCGAGTTACCACAATTCCTGGTTTAGCTAAGTTGTTTAGTTCACCAAGCAAATCAGGTGTAGCGATGTTGTGTAAACAGGCAGTGTACGACTCAAAACTAATCACTGATGAAATTGTCGAAGAGTTTTATCAAATGGCAACGCTTCCTGGAGCAGCAGAAGCAACATTAAATCTAGGTCGTTCAAACTTTAATATCTGGGGGCAATTCTATCAGTCAATTGCTGACAAATTGCATACTATCGAGGTTCCGACCCTAATTATTTGGGGCAGACAAGATCCGATGGTTCCTGTGACCCATGCTCAGAATGCCGTTAAGATTATTTCTAATGCTCAGTTGGAGATTATTGAAGAGTGCGGTCATTGGAGTCCGATTGAGCATCCACAAAAATTTAATCAGCTAGTTCTAGAGTTTCTATCGTGATTTTTGAATTGGTTAACGGTTGCCAGCCAGCTAACAAGTCGATAGTTTCTTAATCAGAGCAGATTTTGAGTCGTGGACTGTCAAAGTTCTTTGATGCTGAGTTCGAGATTATTGACAGCCTGCTCAACAGAATCGTTATACACCTTCTGGCATTGTGTGGATGAGATAAAACTGACTCATACTTTTCTATTGATCTAGCTGCGACCGAGCAAGATGATTGCTCAGTCGAGGTTTGGAAAGTGCGATCGCAAATTCTAGCCTTTACCTCGCAATAGAGATGCGAGATAGTGGCTCTCAAAAGCAGGTTGAAGCGATCGCGCAAGTTGGCTTGATATGAAATCTGCACGGGAAGCTATTTGCTATGCTTAAGCTCGGTGAGAGTCGGTATCTCATCTTCTAAATACTCGGATAAAATAGGGTCGCTGAGGTGTAAATACAGTGTCTCGGCTTGGTCTTCCGTCACTTTTTCTAGATGTAAGCTAATCGAGGCTGTATCCATGTTTTATCCTGCTCATAAGAGGTTTACTTATGAAATGAACCGTAAATAAGGCACCTACATGTAGCAACCTGCAATACTAATCACTCAAACCTGCAATCATGACATTTACAAACCAGGATTATTTGCAACTATAATTGCGCTTCAGCCAGGATTAACTGCAACCGAGCCAGGATTATTTGCAACTAACCTGCAATCATCCGTTTCAACCAGG
>NZ_JAVRBN020000112.1:0-3495 GCF_034531305.2 Nostoc sp. ChiQUE02 | reverse complement strand
CAAACCCCGGCACGAATTATGCAAACAATTGCAAACTGCTTAATTGATAAGCGTTTCCGCTTTTCTTAGTGCCATTCGCTAAAGGCGGTTTAGCTGCGGCGTTGGGAATACCACCGGAGTACCTAGATGCGGCAGCGAAGAAAGTCTCCCCAGAAACAATAACTACGTTAAAATTTTGTCCTAAATGTTGGACTCCAGGAACTACCCCTGACCAAATGTGGACAGATTTACGGTCGAAGTATTGCTTTGCTTGTGGCACAGCTTTACGGAATCGCTGTGTTAGTTGCAATGAACCAATTATGTCATTGAAATTTAAATTCTGCCCTTACTGTGGCGCGAATTATAAACAAAATCAAACTACTTCTTAAAAACTGAATATCCAGGTATCTAATTGGCAACGCGCGAACTTTTATCTCCGACACAACGACTTCAATTTACTGAAATCCCCGATTCTATCACGACAAGAGATATAGCTCGCTACTATACTTTTAGTAATGACGAACTCAAAGTTATCAAAGAGCGTCGTAGACCACACAATCGTCTTGGTTTCGCCGTACAGTTATCTTACCTACGCTTCCCCGGTCGTGTTTGGAGTCTAGGAGAAATAGTACCAGAATCTGTACTGTTTTATATTGCATCTCAATTAAAACTTGACCTGACAATCATTACCGAATATTCTCAAAGGGATACAACTCGACGCGAACATCTGGCAGAAATTCAAAATAATTTCGGATTTCATACTTTTAATATATCTACATACAAGCAATTCTCAAAATGGTTATTACCTTTTGCAATATCGTCAGATAAAGGGATGGCGCTTGTAGGAGCGTTGATTGATGAGATGCGCTTGCGGCAAATTATTATTCCAGCTATTTCTACGGTAGAACGTTTAGCCTGGGAGGTCAGACATCGCGCTCAAAAATTAGTATGTCTTGAGTTGACCAAAAGTTTGACAACATTACAAAAGATGGCGCTGGATAAGTTATTAGTTGTAGAGCCTGATAAAAAACTGACTGATTTAATTTGGCTACGTCAACCACCAGGTCAGGCTAATCCAAGGAACTTTTTAAAAGTGGTGGAACGACTGGAGTTTATTCGCCATCTCAATCTCGACTCTGGATGCTTGAAACGAGTACACCAAAATCGTCTACTGCAATTTACTAGAACTGGCGCGAAGTCTACACCTGCTCACCTATCTAGGTTGGATGAATTGAGACGCTATGCTATTTTAGTTGCTTTTCTCATTGAATGGAGTACGTCATTAGTCGATTATGCCATAGAAATGCACGATAAAATGATGGGTAAATTGTTTAACAAGAGTGAGCATCAGCACGGCGATAAATTTCAACGCGATGGCAAAGCGATTAATGAGAAAGTCCGATTATATGCTCAAGTAGGTAAGGCGTTGATTGCTGCTAGAGATGAGTCAATTGATGCTTATGAAGCGATTGAATCAGTCTTAAATTGGGAAAAGTTTATTAGTAGTGTTGCCGAAGCTGAAAAACTAGCCAGACCCGCAGATTTTGATTATCTTGAACTGCTTGATAATCGTTATTCACAATTGAGAAGGTATACACCAAAATTGTTGTCAGCGTTTGAATTTAAAGCTACTGGAGCCAGTTTACCGATTCTAAAAGCTTTGTCAGTCATTAAAGAATTAAATATATCTGGTGGTCGAAAAGTACCGGAATCTGCGGATATTAGTTTCGTTAAACCTCGTTGGTTAAAACACGTAGTTAAAGGCGATACTATTGACCGTCACTACTATGAGATGTGTGCTTTAGCTGAATTACGCAGTGGCTTGCGTTCTGGGGATATTTGGGTAGCAGGCTCGAAGCAGTTCCAAGATTTTGAGGATTATCTATTAGCAGATAGCTCATGGCAGTCAATGTGTTCTTCTCAAACGATACCTGTGGCAGTAACGACGGATTTCACTACTTATATTGAACAACGCTCACTTGAATTGTCTGAACAATTAGCGCTTGTTTCTTCTTTAATGGCAGAAAAGAAACTGGTTGATGTCAGGATAGAGAACGAACAGTTAATTATCACTCCTCTTACCAATGCTGTCCCAAAGGAGGTTGATGGATTTAGCAGAACAGTTCATAGTTTACTGCCAAGAATTAAGTTGACTGATTTGTTAGTAGAAGTTGATTCTTGGACGCAATTTACGAAACATTTTACGCATTTACATTCGGGAGAACAAGTAGCTGATAAAGTTGTTTTGTTAAGTGCCTTGCTTGCTGATGGTATTAATTTAGGTTTAACGCGGATGGCGGACGCAACTCAAGGAATGTCTTTTGAGCGTTTAGCTTGGGTGGCGGATTGGTATATTCGAGATGAAACTTATTCCAAGGCTTTAGCTGAGGTAGTGAATTTTCATGCACAGATCCCATTTGCTGCTTATTGGGGTGATGGGACAACATCTTCTTCTGATGGCCAACGGTTTAAAGCAGGTGGACATCGCAGTTTTAATGAAGAGATCAATGCCAAGTATGGTAAGGATAGAAGCGTGATTTTTTACACGCATATTTCCGACCAGTATGCTCCATTTCACGTTAAGGTAATTAACGCCACGATTAGGGATGCAACACACGTTTTGGATGGTTTGTTGTATCACGAGAGTGATTTACAGATTCAGGAGCATTATACAGATACAAGCGGTTATACCGAGCATGTGTTTGCGATGTGCCATTTGCTGGGATTTAGATTTGCACCCAGAATGCGAGATTTACCTGATAAGAAATTGTATACTTTTGAACCTAGTTCCCCTGATTCGGTTTTAGCACCCCTACTAGGTGACAGGATTAATGTGAAATTGATTCAGGAGTCTTGGGATGAGATTCTACGCCTTGCTAGTTCAATTCGGACGGGGACGGTGACTGCTTCTTTGATGTTAAGGAAATTAGCTTCTTATCCTCGGCAGAATCGTTTAGCTTTAGCTTTGCGGGAGTTGGGAAGGATTGAGCGAACTGTGTTTACCTTGGAATGGTTGCAGAGTCCAGAACTGCGGCGACGGGCGACGGCTGGTCTAAACAAGGGTGAGGCGAAACATACTCTGAAAAGAGCGGTGTTTTTTAATCGGCTGGGGGAATTGCGCGATCGCTCTTATGAAGACCAGTTCTATCGGGCCAGTGGGTTAAATTTAGTGATTGCTGCTATTGTTCTGTGGAATACAGTGTACTTAGAAAAAGCCGTTGATTATTTGCAGAAACAGGGGATGGATATTCCTGAAGAATATTTGCAACATTTGTCACCGTTGGGTTGGGAGCATATCAATCTCACTGGCGATTATGTGTGGAATTTGAAGCAGGCGACCAGTTTTGACCAGTTGCGTCCTTTGCGGATTAAGGAAAATAAGTATCGCTGAAATGCTTATGTGATATGGGTTTCAGCCTTAGCGTACAATTTTCCCGTTTTGGGTGCGACACGATGGCGCACGAAGGGTTGGAAGCCCTTATATATAAAGCTTCCAAAAGATGAGCGAGGAACCGA
>NZ_JAVRBN020000111.1:0-3690 GCF_034531305.2 Nostoc sp. ChiQUE02 | reverse complement strand
TAAGTTATCAAGGTCAGTTATTTTTTTAAATAAAAAAACCCCAGTTAGTGTTAACCTACCAGGGGAGTGAGTTATCAGGGTGCATCTACCAATAATCTTTTCTAAAGTAAATGGGTCGCTACCGGATAAATTAGCAGAGGTTGAAGCTGTTAGTGTGTGTTTATTAGAGAAAAACCTCAGAGGGGTTAGTTATCAGGACAGACCTACCAATTAGATGATCGGTGCGCTGCCTTACAAAATGGGTGTATCCAAGATGATTACTGCTTTAAGACTTAGGCACAAGAGAACGCCCAATTTTGTTAAAAAGTTGGCTCTTAGGGTTCCCTTTTTTCAGGGGAGCCAGTGCCTTGATGAAACCGTCCGTTGAGTGAGCAACACCCAACTATACTTCTTTGGAGAAAGCGCAGGGTAGAAACTACCAAAGGGTTCCCGACTCTTAAAGCTTCCTAGCAAGAGCGTCTTTGAACAGGAGAAGCAACTGGCGTGGGCTTATTCAGATATAGGTTTCAGGTTGTCACTGTATAAGTTTTGTGCTTACTACCTTCATAAAAAAACCCCCCAGTGGGCGTTAGCCAACCAGGGGAGCTAGTTATCAGGGTGCATCTACCAATTAAATCTTCTAGGTTTAACCCCCATGCTCCGGATAAATTTATTAGAAAATTGATTGTTGTCGTGTGTCAAAAAAAAACAAGAGTGGGTATTAACTAAATTAGGGGAGTTAAAGATCAAGGGACATCCATCTACTAATCAAGTATTCTAGGGTTAAGCACTATTTTCTGGTAGAGAATATCTGCGTCAGAAGTTGCTGTTGTTTGCCAAAATTGAAAAAAACCCCCAGTGGGTGTTAGCCAACTAGGGGAGTTGAAGATCAAGGTGCATCTACCAATTAAGTGTTCTAGACCCAAGTAATCCGATCCGGATAAAGTTGTAAAGGCAGAAAAACCAAAACGACACCGAATCAGAAACATTCAGGGGTGGGATGCATCTAAGTTATCAGAGGGAGCGAAAAATCGACTTGAAACTTTCGCGTTTCAAACCAGATTTAGGAGGCGGACAGGAGAAACGGTGACCCAGGAATTCCACATTTCGGTAACTCCTGTAGGGCAAAATGACTACTTGGTGCGGACGGAACAAGTCGCGCCTGGGGTACCATTGGCAGAAGAATTGGTGACTTGGCCTATAGCTGATTGGTTGATGGCTGCTGGGCATTTGATGAATGACCCATTGAAATCGGTGTTGCAAGGAGATCCATTTGCTTCTGGTGGGCACGAAAGCGATATCGCCAGAAACTCTGTTAATTTGGTGGCGTTGGGTCAACAATTTTATAACGCCCTATTTCAAGGCACTCTCAGAGATAGTTGGATTACTGCCCAAGGTATTGCCCAGAACCACCAACAAGTACTACGCTTACGCTTGGGGCTAAAAGACACTAGGTTAGCTCGTCTGCCTTGGGAAGTGATGCACGCAGGCGATCGCCCTCTGGCTACTGGTCCTTATGTGGCTTTTTCTCGCTTCCAAAGTGGAATTTTGGGGGCTTCGCCTTTGCGATCCCTGCGGGGGGCTACGCCTACGCGAAATATGCTCACACCACTAGAACACGGTGGTATCAGAGTATTGATGGTAATTGCTTCCCCCTCAGATCAAGTCCGTCTTGATTTACAGAAACAGGAAGCTATCAAACTGCAAGCCGAACTTCACCGTATACCACGACTTGCTGAAGGTAGCAATCGTTTCCCACAAATTGAACTGACTGTATTAGACCAGCCAGGACGGGAAGAACTGACGCAAGCCCTAGAACAAGGCAAATATCACGTTCTCCACTACTCTGGTCATAGTAATTTAGGCGGCAATGGCGGAGAAATTTATCTTGCTAGTCGCAGAACTGGCTTAACGGAAATCTTGAGTGGAGACGATTTGGCTGGTTTGCTCGTCAACAATAATATCCAAATGGCAGTGTTTAACTCCTGCTTGGGGGCATACACAGCTGCATCCGATCCCTCTGGAGATACTGGCGAACGAAATCTCGCAGAAAGTTTGGTGAAGCGGGGAATTAGAAGCGTTTTGGCTATGTCAGAACGGATTCCTGATGAAGTGGCGTTGACGCTTACACAATTGTTTTACCGCAATTTGAGCCAGGGATATCCAGTAGATTTGTGCGTCAGTCGGGTGCGCCAAGGATTAATTTCTGCCTATGGTTCTCACCAGATGTACTGGGCATTACCGATTTTATATCTCCAGCCAGAATTTGACGGTTTTCTGAGTCCGGAAAGTGATTTATCTGAAAGTGCGGAGTCGCTGAACCAATATGGTTCGCCTTTAGGCATAACTTCCACGATGTACTCTGCGATCGCCGATGATTCTGAGATACCTTTAGGAATGGAAGAAATGATTCCTTCTGGTTTGACGCGTGACTCTTCTGGGTTGGACTGGCTGGGTGAAGATACTTGGGGCGATCTAGTTGATGAAATTGAGTATGATGACCCAAGTTATGAGGAAGATTCTGCGATAGTTTCGGATTTGTTTCGGCAGCTAGATAACCAAAAAGCTTCAACTGAACCGGATGAACAAATTCGCGAAAATAGTCCTCACCAAAGTCAAGTTTCAGAAGAAATGACTTCCCTAGAAGAGGAAGCAGATTTGTGGGGAGAAGTTCCACCACCGCCACCTCAAGCTGTTGAAGGAAATTGGCAGAATTCTAATTCTTTGCGTAGGCATAGCCCGCCGCAGGCATCGCAACCAGCCCCACTAAGACCTCGTACCCGTCGCCGCCAGCTGTGGCCGATTGTGGGTATTGTGGGAATCAGTGCGTTAGCAGCTGCGATCGGTTTAAATTGGTGGTGGCAAAATCGGTCTCAGCAGGCAACTTTGCCTAACATCCCAGCAATTCCCACTGAGTCTTTACCTATCCAAAAGCAGCAAAATATCGATTTAGAAACAGCAGCGACTGGAGTTGTCACCGCCAGCGCTACGGAAAAATTGAGCCAGGGCGACTTGCAAGGTGGGTTATTGGCTGTAGAAGAACTACTCAATCGTGGCGCATTGGCTGCGGCTGAAACTGCTCTGAAACTAATTCCAAGTAAACAAGCTGACGATCCATCGGTGAACTTTTACAAGGGACGATTGGCATGGCAATCTATCCAAACTAGAGACAATAACTATAGCGTCGATGATGCCCGCCGTTACTGGGAAACTGCTGCAAAAGCTAAACCAGAATCGCTTTTGTATAATAACGCTTTGGCATTTGCCTACTACACAGAAGGTAATCTGAATAGAGCCAATGACTCTTGGTTCAAGGCTTTGAATTTAGCTCTCAAAGAGCAGAACTCAAACTCTAGCGCCGCAATATCTACAAATACGGCAGTCCCTCAAGATGCTTTAACTTCCTATGCTGGTTTAGCTCTGGGACTGTATAAATCTGCACTGAGTCAGTCTAGTGGTAAGCAGACACAATATCTGAATGAAGCGATCAAGTTGCGGCAATTGGTTCTCAAGTCCGATCCAGTAAATTTCCAGGTAGATAAATTAGCTAAAAATTGGCTGTGGACGGAGAAGGCGATTGAAGATTGGCGATCGCTCCTTCAGGAAAAGAGCGAAGAACAGTAATATGTTGTGGGGGAACATCCACTTTTGGAAGAAACACCTAATCAGACAGCAAGTAAACCATTAAGATAAGCACAACGAACAGAGAGG
>NZ_JAVRBN020000110.1:0-4158 GCF_034531305.2 Nostoc sp. ChiQUE02 | reverse complement strand
TCGTAAGGGTATAAAACATCCTCCTATTCCTGTGCCTTCTTAATCCCTTTTTACTGGGGGAGAGTGAAAAACTACTTAAGATTTACTTTATAAATGGTCTTTTCCCTTAAAAACCTAGTTTGTCTACTCCACTAAGCGGAAATCTGCTGTAAGTAGAGCTATTACAAGTTCGACTTCACGATGCCTCGGTTGGGCTACGCACAAAGCAGGATAATTTGGGCAGACTACAGGCGGCGTTATACATTAATAAGGTATCTGCAATACCGGACTTGTTCTGGCTTAGTCTCAATAGCAAAGGTTTGGAGATGTTTACTTTATCAGAAACTTCTATCCTGGCGGCAATCCTACTGGTAGCTTTAGGCATTTTGGGCTGGGGCTTTTATCGCGCCAGACCTTTTGGTAAACTGGGAATCTTAGCCTGGTTACAGTCGGTGGTGTTGATGACTCCCTGGCTCCTGTTTTTTGGATTGTTTGCCGCAGGGATTTACATCAACATAGCGGGTATATTGTTCTTAGTGGTGACTTCCACTGGATTGTACATCTACTTGGGCAGACAGTTACGCGCCGCTGGGCAAGATGCCATCCTCAAGCAACGTGCAACAGAAAGACTTGCCGCTGCTTCCTCACTTGAAGCAAATTCCTCACAACCAACAGCAGCAGAACTGAAACCGGAAATCCCGCCAATACCAGAAGACGACTTGAATGCAATTAAAGGGATTTTCGGTATCGATACGTTTTTTGCCACAGAAACGATCGCTTACCAAGATGGAGCAATTTTCAAAGGCAATTTGCGGGGAGAACCAGAAGAGGTTCACAACCGTCTAACTGCAAGTTTGCGACAACGTCTTGGCGATCAATATCGTTTGTTTTTAGTGGAAAACACAGACGGGAGACCAGTGGTGATTGTCCTACCGAGCCGCAATGATCCCCGTCCGCTTCAGTTATCGCAAAAAGCTTTTGCAGGTATTCTGTTGGTAGCAACTATTGCCACAAATCTAGAAGCAGCAGGCTTATTGCTGAATTTTGATTTCTTTGGCAATCCAGGGCGATTCACAGAAGCTTTGCCCATAGGCGCTGGGATATTTTCGATTTTAGTAGCTCACGAAATCGGTCATTGGTTACTTGCTCGGCGTCACCAAGTGCGCCTCAGCTGGCCTTTCTTTCTACCCGCTGTGCAAATTGGCTCCTTTGGTGCAATTACCCGCTTTGAGTCTCTGTTACCCAACCGCAAGGTATTATTTGATATTGCCTTGGCAGGGCCAGCCGCAGGTGGTATTATCTCTTTGTTAATGCTGCTCGCTGGATTGCTGCTTTCCCACCCAGGCAGTTTATTTCAATTGCCAAATCAGTTTTTCCAAGGATCGATTTTGGTGGGAAGTTTAGCGAGAGTTGTCCTTGGTTCGGCATTGCAGTCGCCCTTAGTAAGTGTTCATCCCCTAGTGGTGATTGGTTGGTTGGGGTTAATAATTACCGCTTTGAACTTAATGCCCGCAGGACAACTAGATGGTGGGCGCATTGTTCAGGCGATTTATGGACGCAAAACCGCAGGACGAGCAACGATCGCAACTTTAATTTTACTAGCGCTAGTGTCTCTCGGTAATACTCTTGCCATGTACTGGGCGATCGTAATTTTCTTTTTGCAACGGGATCAAGAACGCCCCAGTTTAAATGAAGTCACTGAACCCGATGATGCCAGAGCTGGTTTGGGTCTTTTGGCTCTATTCTTGATGATTACTACTCTTTTACCCCTAACTCCTGGCTTGGCTGGGCGTTTGGGAATAGGATAGTGCTGAATTAGGAGTACAGACGCGATTAATCGCGTCTGTATAGGAGTTAGGAGTGAAACATTTGCGATCCTTGGAAATAGTAAAATGCCCCACCAATACAACGCAAGCATTATCAATGTAACTAACTCTGTCAATGAAAAAAAACAAAGGTATTCTCCAACCAGTTGCTTTTTTTCTAAAAAATATTAGTCTCTTTCAAGACAAATTCTTAAGTGGTTGTCGGTGAACATTCGCTGAAATTAAGTGATGTATTCACCGACAACTTGTGAGGAAAATTAACTGAACGGTTTCCAACCTGCTAGCAAATTGGGGTAAGCTGTTGGTGTGGGGAAAGTTTTCTGGAAGCCAGTTTGACGCTCTTGGGGCTTTTCTTTGCTCATGTTCCAGAGGGTTTCATAAAAAAAGAAGGAGACTCCGGCAAAATTGCGATCGCGTACTTTTTGCACTTGTGTCTGAATCTGTTGCATCGGTATAGATCGGTTTTTCAACCCAGCCAAAATACCCACACTCACTGGAATATGCCTCTTTGCTGCTTTCACTTCTGGATACTCTAATTCGCTGATAAAAACATTCAAGTCATCACGATATATCTGCAAAACTAAGTCTTCAATGATTCCCAGCCGTTCCCACTTCTGCCAGTCTGCTAAAAAGAAATCGTAGGAAAAACGTTGAGGATTAGGAGCAACGGAAACCAGGCAATCTTTTTTAGTAGCTTTGATAGCTTTGAATACCCGTTTCATAAACTCGGTGATTTTGTTAGCTCTCCAGCGCACCCATTCTGGATCTTTGGAGTTTTTGGAGGGAGCTTTACCACGATGTTCTTTTTTGTAAAGTGCCACTGTGTAAGCATCGTACCCTAATTCTGATGGTAAGCCAAAATGATCGTCAAATTGAATACCATCGATATTGTAGTTTCTGACAATTTCAACAATTAAATCTTGGATGAACTGTTGTACTTCTGGGCGAAAGGGATTTAGCCAAACGCGATTATGTGTCCCTTCTTTGACAATCCGAGTTCCATCACTGCGACTCGTAAGCCATTGGGGACGATTTTTAGCTAATAGAGAATCCGCTGGTGCCATGAAGCCAAATTCAAACCAGGGAATCACTGTTAACCCTTTTTGATGTCCCACATCGACAATTTCTTTGAGGATATCTCGCCCTTGCAGTCCAGGTGTGGGATCGAGCGATCGCCCGATAACTTTTTGTGCAACTTTGCTGGGATACAATGTATACCCCCAATTCCAAACCGCCGGATAGATGGTGTTAAAATTGAGTTCATCAAGGCGTTGCAAAGATCCCTTGAGGCGATCGCGCTCAAATAAAACATCACTATCAATATTTGTTAACCACACTCCCCTTAACTCAGATGCTGGCGTTTGCGGCAGATTAATTTGAGCGTTCAAGGGGAACGATAGCATCACCGTAGCTACCACACTCAACATCAGCATAACGGCAAACAACCCCGACTTTCTGCTTTGGCGAATATTCCACGAAGAAGGAAATTCAACACACCACTTTACAAACCTTTTCATCATTTGCTTACAGACATCATCAAATTATGAACAATCAGCATAAATAGCGATCGTTTCGATTGTAAGCGCTAAAACAATCGTCATGAACTGCATACACCAGAACACAGGAAAAAGGGACTGGGAACTGGGAAGCAGAGGGAGCAGGGACTTCCAATTAAAAAAATATCCCATCGCTTTGAAGGCAGGGGAGCAGGGAGCAGGGGGCAGGGGGAGGGAAAGTTGTTTTGAAAGATTGAAATTGGATAATTTATTTTTTGGAGTTCCCTTAATAACTCTTGACTCCTAACTCAGTACTCAATACTTTCAAGTCAGATAAACCTTAAAAAATATAAATTGTCAAAAATCTTTGCAACACATGAGTCGGCTGTAGAGGCGTAAAGATGTACAACAAATAATCCCAACTTCGCCTTCACTCTTTCCAATCCCAGCTATCAAGCGGTGAGTGTATATAATACGAGCGATCGCACCGCCAAAATTTCTGAATTTGATTATAATTCTGGACTAGGAACGATTGTTTTCAATCCCGGCGAAACCTTAAAAACTATTAGCTTTGGCGTCAGAGGCGATAAAAAAGTTGAAGCCAATGAGACATTTTTTGTCAATCTCTATGGTGCAGCGAATGCTGCGATCGCTGATAGTCAGGGGATGACCACAATCACAAATGATGATAGTCAAGTTTTTTACTTTTATTTTTACTTTTAATAGATTATATAACAATCTCAACCCTACCATTCTTGATTTTATCAACATTAAAAACGCGGTTCTTCAGTATGTATTATGCTGGACTTTTAATTAAAGTCCGTCACTTGCCTTGAAAATCAAGCTTTACAAGAAGT
>NZ_JAVRBN020000109.1:0-5202 GCF_034531305.2 Nostoc sp. ChiQUE02 | reverse complement strand
GTTACCCGCAGCCACACTTCAAATAGCTTATCAAAAATCTGTCTCACCCTGCAAAGTTGGCTTGCCAGACTACTAGTATACGCATCATTATAAATTTGAACTAGATCCTGCCCCCAAAGTAAAATCATTGGATACCGTGACCCCAGCAGAGTACGTATCGTTGCTCTCAAGCTTTGTGGCCATGTTTCTACACTGCCAACAGATGTACTTGCCCAATCCAAATTACGTATACGCTCCCTCATTTCACCAGAGCCAGAAAACATATTTAAGCGCTTATCGCTAACAGCGCTGTTAATTGTTGCACTCTCTTGTGAATTACCTTGCCTTTTAGGGTTTGAGCTTGATACCTGCTGTTGAAGTAGTCGCAGGGCTTGGCGAACGACCTCGCTTGCTGATTTATACTTTCCTGAGTTGACTAGCGAGCTAATAAATTCATTGAAATCAGGAGTTAGTGATACGTTTTGCGTTGTGCGTTGACGATCCACGTCACTTTCTCCTAACTGTGGCAAAAATTGACATTTTAATGATATTATGCCACAAATCATCAGTCTGTTAAGAAGTTAAACTTAGTTAATTACCTAATTTATAGTGTCTGGGTAAGTTTTTCTCTAGAGTGGTAAAACTTGCTAGAGTAGATTTTTCATGATTGAAATAGGCGTAAATAGGTAAACCAAAATTTTCAATAATAACGAATTTACTACGTTTAAGTTTTTGCTCTAGCTAGTTTTGCCACTCTAGGTTTTTCTTGATATTCTATATCTTTACGTTGCCACTATTTATCTACAGTTTCTTTGGCAGCCACAAGCATAGGTGCGATCGCTTTCGATAGAGTTGGCTTCAGCTTTTCGCCTATGCTCCCATCAGCAGCTTATAGTTGAAAACTTTGAATTATTTTGGTTAAGTCAAGTTTGTCTGCCATTGCGATTGTCACTGTAGCCATAAGTTGAGCAAATTAGGTTCTTGTCAGATTGAGTTTTTTAAATACTCTAGTGTATTCTCGTTTTGCTTTATCAGGAGTGCTATCCGCAAGCGATTAAACTTATAATCGTTTGCACAAGCATCTCTGGCTCAATTGGTTTAGAAACATGCTTTTGAAATCCAGCTAGTAGAGCCTGATGCCGATCAGTTTCCCCAGCGTATGCAGTAAGGGCAACTGCTGGAATTGGCTTACCTTGTTCCATTGCCCGAATTTGTCGCATGAGCATATAACCATCCATCTCTGGCATTCCAATGTCACTGACCAGTACATCGAGTTTCGACTGGGCTAGGACTTCTAATGCTGCAATCGCCGATGGCACAGAGGTAACGATCGCTCCAGCCAGTTCTAGAACAAAGACGATGAACTCACGAGTGTCTGTGTCATCATCAACGACAAGCACCTGAACATTTGAGAGCGGTAAGTCCTGAAGCGTCGGCAATACAGCAATCGGTTCATCTCTTGTCTCATAATTTTTATTTCTGGGCAATGGCAACTTGACAATAAATGTTGCTCCCTGTCCTTCGCCTGAACTCTCGACTTGAATCGTGCCTCCATGCAGTTCGACAATTTGCCGCGCGATCGCCAATCCCAACCCCAAACCGCCAAATTTGCGGGTCGTTGCCCCGTCTTCTTGCCGGAAATGTTCAAAGATATAAGGCAGAAAGTCAGGATTAATGCCTTTTCCAGTATCGCTTACTTGAATTTGGGCATGATTTTCAGCTATTGTTAATGCAACTGTAATCTGGCCTCCATTCGGCGTGAATTTGACTGCATTTGATAAAAGATTCCACAATACCTGCTGCAACCGCCCTGCATCTGCGTTAATTGTCACAACCTGTTGTGAAAGTTTCATTTGAATTTGCAGTGACTTAGCTTCTGTGGCTAATCGAACGGTTTCTAAGGCAGCTTTTATTACTACACTTAGATCGACGGGCATGACATTTAAACTCAGTTTGCCGCGTAGAATGCGAGAGATATCGAGCAAATCCTCAATTAATTGCACCTGTAGCTTGGCGTTGCGCTCAATGGTTTCCAGTGCATAAGAAGTTTTTGCCACATCCAATCTGCCATTGCGAAGTAAGCTTGTCCAGCCCAAAATTGGGTTAAGGGGCGATCGCAGCTCATGAGACAGTACCGCCAAAAATTCATCTTTAATTTGATTTGCGCGTTCGGCAGTTTCGCGTGCGGCTTGTTCTCGTTGCAGGAGTTGTTCTCGTTCGGCTTCACTGCGCTTGCGATCGGTAATGTCGCGGGTTGTTCCTGCCACTGCTGAAACCGCGCCCTCTACGTCAAAGAGTGGCACGAAAATATACTCATAGGCTCTGGTACCAAAGGCGCTGGTGTATGGCGTTTCATCTTTGAGCGGTTGGCGTGTGGTGATCACCTCCTGAATCTGTCGTTGCAGTCGAGCTGCTAACTCTGTCGGGTAATCCAATTCAAAGAAGTTCTTGCCAACGGATTTAGCTAATGTTTTCTGCCAAAGGTCGAGTAATGGTTGGTTGACATAGGTGAACCGCCCTGACAAATCAAAGGTATAGATAAAATCCGGCACAGAAGACACAACCGCATCAAATTTTCGCAGTTGTTCCTCGATTTCGGCGGAAAGCTGCCGCAAGGATGCTTCGGCAAGTTTGCGATCAGTAATATCAACCAATGCACCAGGAAAAGAAACGGGGTTGCCTGCCGCATCATACTCGGCTCGACCTCGTGCATTGAGCCAGCGCTCCTCACCACTGGCAGTCCGAACGCGATACTCAGAGGCATACTCTTCGCCTGTTTCGATTACCTGGTTGATGGCAGCGACAACAAGGAGGCGATCCTCCTTGTACATGGCATTGATAAAAAACTCAATTGGTAGCCCAGTCGTGGTTGCGTCCACAGGGTCTATGGCAAACAGGTGAGCAAAGGCGGTGTTGACAATGACGCGATCAGTAAGAATGTTCCATCGCCAAGTATAAACGGCTCCAGCCACTAAAGCGGACTCTAATTGCACGTGCGCTTCCCTCAGCTTCATTTCAGCTTGCTGGCGAAGGGTTTCAATGCGTTTTACTTCGGTAATATCTCGTGAGATTGACAACAGTTGTGTGATTTGTCCTGATGCATCTCGAATCGGTGTAACAACGACATCCCACCATTTCGGCGTACCCTTTGCTGTGGGACAATAGCCTTGAAATCGACCAACATCACCGACTTTAGCTGCGGCGATCGCTGCCATTGCGTTCTTCTGGTCTTCTCCTTCCCAGAAACTCAGCCACTGGGCGTTTAATAAGGACGTTGGATCATCCATTTCAAAAAGATGGGTTCCACCTGTATTCATAAACAGGAAACGCCCGTCTAACGTTAGAACTTTGATGCAGTCGTTGCTGCTCTCTAGAATGCGTTGCTTAAGTTCTTCACTTTCTCGCAGAGCAAGGTTTGAGCGATCGCGCTCGAACACGATACTGGCGATATGCGTACCGAACTCGGCTAGTTGGTATTCCCAATCGGTCGGCATCCGTGCTTCGCCAAAGCAAAGCATCAGAGATCCGAGAGGCTGACCGTCCAAACCCAGCACGGGTGTAGAATAGCACCCCAAAATCCCATGTGCTACGCATAAATCTCGCCATTCTTGCGACCAGCGCTCATCTTTGGCAATGTCTGAGCAGGTGACAGGCTGACCGCAATACACGGCTGTGCCGCAGGTGCCGATCGCCAGCTCATTAATGGGTGCGTCTTTGAGTCCTTGTCCAAACGATGGCTCAAAGTCCGGGGTAATAAAGCTCTCAAACGCCGAACGTTGAGCATTGGGCAGCAATATGCAAGCGCGAACACGAGGATTAAGCTTGGACATTGAGGCACACAGAGAAGAAAGGCATTCATCGAGTGGGTGTCCTGATGCAGCCAACTCCAGCAGCTTCTTCTGCTCAACCAGCAACAGTTCCGCCTGTTTGCGTTGGGTAATGTCAATTAGCAATCCATCCCAGACTGCTCCATCATCTGTTTTTACTGCACTCGAATTGCCCTGAATCCACTTAAGTTGCCCGGATGGGGTAATAATTCTGCCTTGCCAGTCCCACGGGAGAAAGTTTTCAACGGCTGCCGTAAGCGATGCTTGAAAGGAAAAGCGATCGTCGGCATGAATCAGGCTCCAAATTGAGCCTGCGTCCTGTAATGCTGCTTCTGGCTCAACTTCAAATAGGTCACGGCAACCTGAATTAACAAAGATAAAGCGCGATACACCATCAGCACAAGGGCTATAGCGATACACCATCCCTGGCATATTTGTAACTAATGTCTGCATCTGCGCTTGGCTTTGGCGTAGTGCCTGTTGCGCCTCAAGAGCTGCTTGACGAAGGCGACTGCTATGTATTGCCGCAGCGGTAAAGTCTGCAAGGCTTGTCAGAATCCGCATATCTTCGCCATCAAACTGCCGCTGTCCGGAGTGTGATGCAATCCAAATTGTGCCTAGTGCTTGCCCCTCTAACAACAGCGGCACCACTAGCTCTTCGACAATGGGAGGGTCGGCTTGCTGTAAGCGGGGAAAATAGCGCTCTGGGTGGTGATACAGTTGCGGACAACCTCGGCTCAAACAGACTCCACAAGGACTGTGTTCCCGATCGGTGATGCCGCCCTCATACGGTTCATAAACCCCTGCTAGGGCAACCCAACGGAATACTTCTTCTCCATTCGGCAAGATTTCTATTAAACTGACCCCGGCTGAGGAGGCTTGACACAAATCAACTGCTGCTGACACCAAATACTTAAGAATTGCTTGCGGAGGGCGGGTTAGCTGTTGCGCTAATGCCCGAAAAATTTGAACTTCGGCTTCCAGGTTGAGCGGTCTGCAAGGGCGCTGATACAGTTCATCGGTTATTAAAACACCAGATTCAGAAAGACTCCCAACAGACGTGTTTTCGCTCATAGGAAACCATTTCTTAAAGTAAAGGGACGTTACCGTAATCGCAGTGACGTGCTTCTAGTTAGAAACGGTGTCATCCACATGGCATTTGAACAGGAGTTAGGAAAATGTCTTTTCACTGGCAGACTGTAACTAAGCACAGGGCAGCAATGGTCAAGAAATTTTTATATTGAGATTTTATCAAATTATCATTCTGACGGCATCTCTCTTATTAGAACTCTTGCATAAATATTTTTTAGTATAATAGGGGATTATTTTTTTCCAGTTGGGGGAAGTTCAAATAGTCACAACTTACTAAATTTCTAGTATTAACTGTTACTGGAGA
>NZ_JAVRBN020000108.1:0-6373 GCF_034531305.2 Nostoc sp. ChiQUE02 | reverse complement strand
AGCAAATTATTGATACATTTTTTGACATTGCTTGTATTTATATCTTAATAATTTGGCATAACAAGTACTGAAGAATCTCATTTGTTTACTACGAAAGCTGTCGGAAAAGGGACAGGATTAGGGTTAGCGATCGCTCGTCAAATCGTCGAAGAAACTCACGGCGGAAAATTGAGTTTTAACTCAGTTCTGGGTAATGGTACAGAATTTATCATTGAAATTCCGGTATGATTGTGCGCTCTTTTGGTTAAACAACTATAGCTATCTGGGAATACTAAATCTGGAAATATTAAGGATTTAGGAATATGGTTAGCAGTATGGTCAGTATTCCCGGATATCGCATCAGTGAAGAACTCTACAATGGTTCCAGAACCCTAGTTTATCGAGGGTATCGAGAGACTGACTCATTAAGAGTAGTGATTAAACTGCTGAAAAATCCTTATCCCACCTTCAATGAACTCTTGTCGTTTCGTAATCAGTACACCATTGCCAAAAATCTTAACTCACCGCTAATCGTCCAAACCTACAGCCTAGAACCTTACCAAAATGGTTATGCGTTGGTAATGGAAGACTTTGGGGGGATTTCTCTCAAAGAATGGGGAGTTAGGAGAGACGCGACGCCAGTCGCTACAACGGGGGGAACCCCCGCAACGCGCTGGCTCATTAATCGCGTCTGTACTGAGTCGGGAGTGGGGGGAACCCTAGAATCCTTGATCGAGTTTTTAAAGATAGCGATCGCACTGTGCAACACCTTAGATATATTGTATCGCGACCGGATTATTCATAAAGATATCAAACCCGCCAATGTTTTAATTAATCCAGAAACCAAACAAGTTAAATTAATTGACTTTAGTATTGCATCCCTACTACCACGGGAAACTCAAACACTGATGAATCCCAATGTCTTGGAAGGGACACTTGGTTATATTTCTCCCGAACAAACAGGAAGAATGAATCGGGGGATTGATTATCGAACTGATTTTTATTCTCTAGGTGTTACTTTTTACGAACTGCTCACGGGAGAGTTACCGTTTCAATCAAATGACCCGATGGAGTTGGTACATTGTCATTTAGCAAAACTTCCACCAATCTTAGCGGATAGAGAACAGATTCCCCAAGTTCTCTATGACATCGCGATCAAATTGATGGCAAAAAATGCTGAAGACCGCTATCAGAGTGCATTGGGACTGAAATTTGATTTAGAAAATTGTTTATCTCAACTCCAAGAAACTGGTGAAATTAAGAGTTTTCCAATTGCACGACGGGATGTGTGCGACAGGTTCATTATCCCCGATAAACTTTATGGCAGAGAAACAGAAGTAGAAACCTTACTGCAAGCATTTGAGCGCGTTAGTACAGGTGCAACAGAAATGATGCTGGTAGCTGGTTCTTCCGGTATTGGTAAAACCGTTGTAGTTAACGAAGTTCATAAACCAATTGTCAAACAACGCGGTTATTTTATCAAAGGGAAATATGACCAATTTCAACGAAATATTCCCTTTTCAGCATTTGTACAAGCCTTCCGAGATTTAATGGGGCAATTATTAACAGAAAGCGATGCTCAAATCCAGCAATTTAAAACTGATATTTTAGCCGCTGTAGGTGATAATGGACAGGTAATTATTGAAGTTATCCCCGAATTAGAAAGAATTATTGGTCAACAACCACCAGCTACAGAATTATCAGGAACTGCGGCACAAAATCGATTTAATTTATTATTCCAGAAATTTACCCAAGTCTTTACCACTGAAGCACATCCATTAGTGATGTTTTTAGATGACTTGCAATGGGCTGATTCGGCATCATTGATGTTAATGCAGTTATTAATGGCTGATGCCGGTCATCTTTTCTTAATTGGTGCCTATCGTGATAACGAAGTCAACCCGGCACATCCGTTAATGTTGACTTTGAATGATATCCAAAAAACAGCAGCTACGATTAATACGATTACTTTAGCACCACTTAGTCAAGGGCAAGTCAATCAATTAGTTGCTGATGCACTTAAATGTACAGAAAGTTTGGCATTACCCCTTTCTCTATTAGTATCTCAGAAAACTCAAGGCAATCCATTTTTCGCTATCCAGTTTCTTAAGGCATTACACCAAGATGGATTAATTGAATTTAATTTGGAGTCAGGGTATTGGCAATGTGATATTACCCAAATAAATCAGCAAGCGGTTACAGATGATGTTGTTAAGTTCATGGTATTTCAATTACAAAGACTACATGACTCAACTCAAAAAGTGTTGCAGTTAGCGGCTTGTATTGGCAATCAATTTGATTTAGCAACTTTGGCAATTGTTTCGGAATTATCAGAAATAGAAACGGCTGCTAGTTTATGGAAAGCTTTACAAGAAGGGTTGATTTTACCAATTAGTGATGTTTATAAATTTTATCAGGGAGAAAATCACGATAAATTGGCGCTGTCAACTGGGAATACCAATAAACAATTAGCCAAATATAGATTTTTACATGACAGAGTACAACAAGCTGCCTATTCTCTAATTCCTGATAACCAGAAACAAGCAACTCATCTCAAAATTGGTCAATTACTTCTACAAAATTCCTCTCAAATAGAACAAGAAGAAAAACTGTTTGATATTGTCGGCCATTTGAATTTAGGGCAAGAGTTGATCGCTCAATCAAACGAGCGAGAAGCCTTGGCTCGACTTAACTTAGCAGCAGGAGGTAAAGCTAAAAATTCTACTGCTTATGCTGCTGCCAGAGCCTATTTACAAACTGGGATTGAGCTGCTCACAGTGAATTGCTGGCAAGATCAATATGAATTGACCTTGAGTTTCTATGTTGCCGCCACCGAAGCCGCCTACTTAAATGCTGACTTTGATGGTATGGAAGAGATAGCGGTGCAGGTGTTGCAATCAGCCCAGACGATTTTAGACAAAGTTAAAATTTACGAAATTCAAATTGCTGCCCAGACTGCCCAAAGCAGACTATTAGAAGCGATCGCAGTCGGCAGAGATGCCCTCTTACAATTGGGGGTTGAACTACCCATCGAGCCAAAGGATGCTGAGATTGGTAGAGCTATACAAATCCTTGCCAGTCAACTTGAAGGCAAACGAATTGAGGAACTAGCTGACCTCCCAATGATGACCGATCCCCAAGCACAGGCAGCCATGCAACTGTTAGGAATGTTGTTTGCACCTGTTTTCCAAGGAATGCCGGGTTTATTGCCCCTGATTAGCTCCACAATGGTGACTCTATCGCTTCAGTTTGGGAATACGCCCGCCTCCACTGTGGGGTATGCACTTCACGGAATGGTGCTGTGTGCCTTTTTGGGAGAGGTTGAAGGGGGCTACGGCTTTGGCCAATTGGCATTGAATTTGCTAGATCGGTTCAATGTGGGAGAATTCAAATCCATAATTTCCATGTTGTTTGGTGGCTTTATTCAGCATCACCAAGAAGCTCTCTCGGCAACGATACCGTTGCTGAAAGCTGGTTTTACCTCTGGTATGGAAACTGGCGATTTTTTACACGCTGGCTATAACGTATGTTGTTACAGCTATGCGGTTTTTTGGAGTGGCTCTGAACTTAGCAATTTGGAGTCAGATATAGCAAGTTACAACGCCGCTTTAACTCAGGTGAAGCAACATTCTGCCCAGACCTATGTAAGTATTATGCGGCAGGCGGCACAGAACTTCAGGGAAACCCGGATTCAGCCGGATTGTTTGAGTGGCACTATCTACGATGAAACGGTGATGATTCCCAAACATCGTCAGGCTAATGAACTCACGGTGATGGCCGAACTCTATATCTACAAACTGTTGCTTGCCTATTCTTTTGGCAACTACAAGGCTGCGATCGATTATATTCACCAAGACAAGGAGTATTTGCTCGGAGTCTCAGGATTGATTTTTGTTCCGATTTTCCATTTCTATGCAGCCCTGACGTACTTGGCACTATTTCCCAGCCAGCGAGAAATTGAACCAGCCGAAATTCTCGGACAGGTAGAAATCCATCAAACCACTCTGTACCAATGGGCGCAAAATGCTCCCATGAATCATCTGCATAAATGGCATTTAGTTGAGGCTGAGAAACAACGAGTGTTGGGCAATAAAGCAGAAGCACTTGAAAATTACGATCGCGCCATCTCCCTCGCCAAAGCCAACGGCTACATTCAAGAAGAAGCACTTAGCAATGAACTGCTAGCCAAATTCTACCTCGATTGGGGTAAAGAAAAAGTCGCCCAAGCATATATGCAAGAAGCATACTACTGCTACGCTCATTGGGGCGCAAAAGCCAAAATAGAAGACCTAGAAAAACGCTATCCCCAACTACTCCAATCCATTCTGCAACAGCAACGAATCAACTTCAATACCCTAGAAACTATTAGTTTTCGTAGCACTTCTTCATCTACTCGGACTTCTAGCACTGATAGCACCAGTATTTCTGACGTTCTGGATTTTACCTCTGTCCTCAAAGCCGCTCAAGCTATCTCCAGTTCTCTGGAATTAGATCAACTCATTACCAGCCTCACCCGCATTATTCTAGAAAACTCCGGCGCGAAAAAATGTGTATTGCTGCTTCCCCAAGATAATACTTGGCAAGTCCGAGCAATTACCTTTATTGCTCATGAGAAAATACAAACCATTCTTGAATTACAATCACTCGACAATTGTCAAGATATTCCTGTAAATATTATCAATTACGTCAAAAATACCAAGCAAACAGTTGTTATAGATAATTGCAAAACCGATATTATTGGGTTAATTGGGGAATATATGCACCGAACACAACCCCAGAGTGTATTATGTACCCCGATTATTAATCAAGGGCATTTAGTAGGGATTCTTTACCTAGAAAATCAACTGACTCAAGGGGTATTTACTAGCGATCGCCTTTCTGTTTTAAATTTTCTCTGCACTCAAGCCGCAATTTCTTTGGAAAATGCCCAATTATATAATCATCTCCATGAGCGAGAAAAGTTCCTAAGTAGTATTTACGAAGGTGTTGGCTGTCTCATCTTTGTGACTGATATTCGGGATAATGGTAGATTTGAGTACACAGGATGGAGTAAATCCTGCGAACTAGCGATTGGTATATCGGCTTCGGAAGTGCTGGGTAAAACCCCGCAAGAATTACATGGTCATGAAGGTGCAGTAGTATATCAAAATTATTTGCGTTGTTTCCAAACCGGAATACCCATCACCTATGAAGAATGTCTAACATTTAATAACCAGAAAGCTTGGTGGTTAACTACACTCAGTCCATTAAAAGATGAGACTGGCAAAGTTTATCGCGTAGTCGGGACAACTATTAATATTAGCGATCGCAAACAAGCTGAGTCAGCAGTAACAGAAAAATCTCAAGCACTCGGAACAGCCTTAGAAGATTTACAACAAGCGCAATTACATATTGTTCAGAGTGAGAAAATGTCAGCACTGGGTAATTTAGTCGCTGGGGTAGCCCATGAAATGAATAATCCTTTAGGCTTTATTGCTGCTAGCCTCAAACAAGCTAAACCCACCCTTGCAGATATTGTTGAACACTTGAAACTTTATCAAGAAAGTTTACCCAATCCTGGCGATGAAATCAAAGATCATGCTGAAGAAATTGATTTAGATTATACCTTAGAAGATTTACCGAAAGCAATTGATTCAATGGTGATAGCGTGCGATCGCCTGAAAAATATCAGTACCAGTTTAAGAACTTTCTCCCGTGCAGATAAAGATTACAAAGTGCCATTTAATATCCACGAAGGTATTGATAGTACGATTTTAATTCTCAAACATCGCCTCAAAGCAAATGAACAGCGTCCAGCAATTGAAGTGATAACTGAGTATGGTAATTTACCCCAGGTTGAATGTTTTCCTGGGCAATTAAATCAGGTCTTTATGAATATTCTCGCGAATGCCATTGATGCCTTAGATGAGTCGAATTCTGGGCGGATTTTTGAAGAAATTCAAGATAAACCTAACAAGATTACGATTCAAACCTCATTGAAAGATCATCAGGTTCAAATAACGATTGCTGATAATGGTAAAGGGATGAATGAAGAAGTCAAACAAAAAGTATTTGACCATTTATTTACTACGAAAGCTGTGGGAAAAGGGACGGGATTGGGGTTAGCGATCGCTCAACAAATTGTTAGGGAAAAACACGGGGGTTCGATACACTGCAACTCATACCCAGCAAAAGGTACAGAGTTTGTGATTACAATTCCAGTGCGGCAGAAAATGGGAGGTGACCATCTGTACTGAGGCACTCAATCATGAAATATCGCTTATCAAGGAAGGCAGAGGGCAGGAGGCAGGAAGTAGAAACTCTTTGTGTCTAATGCGTGATACCATTTCACTAAAAAAATGATAAAGATAGTTAAGGAAGAAATATGAGCAGAAGTTCATGGCAGGAGTCAGCA
>NZ_JAVRBN020000107.1:0-6455 GCF_034531305.2 Nostoc sp. ChiQUE02 | reverse complement strand
TGTTACCCGCAGCCACACTTCAAATAGCTTATCAAAAATCTGTCTCACCCTGCAAAGTTGGCTTGCCAGACTACTAGTTAGCGAGCCTTGCGCTTGGATATTATGAGCTAGTCACAGCAAAGCTTTGATAGTTTTTGGAGATGTCTATTAGATATGTCAGGGTTGCTGTCTGAATCTATCTAAAACTTTATTTAAAGACTGTTGCCTTCTTGTACATGAATACTGAAACACCCATCAATTCTCCAGATATTTACTCAATTTTGAGTCAAACTCAACGCTTGCGAGTTAGTGATGGAGAGATTAAACCCGTTTTAGATGGTTGCTCAAATACTTCAAATTTACTCGTACTTATTTGGTCACAGTTGGGAGATTTTGATAATTTAGAATACGCTTGGTGGCTGCGAAGAGAATTTGAAGAGATTGAAGCCAGAGGAATCACAATTAGAGCTATTGGAATTGGAAACCGCAATTCTGGGATCAAATTTTGTGAATATACGGGCTTCCCTCAAGAATGGTTGTTTGTGGATGCAAAAGCTGAAATTCACGAGCTTTTAGATATTTATCAAGGACTGAGTATACAATTTCCTCTGCTATCAATGTCACAAAAAGCTTTACTGAATTTAATGTTAATGTGTGCGGGGATTGGTAGTCCGGGAACTCTAAAGGAAATTTTTCGAGGTTATAAAGGTGATAAAAAAGCACCTCAGTTAATTGCTGATGAGGAAGTTGTCATGGGTACACCAATACCCGCAATCAAAGGTTCGTTTTTCAAAGCGGCTGGAGGAAAAGGTTTTCAGCGCCCATTTGAATTAGCAACACTGCGCCTGCGAAACATGACTGAAGTTTTGAGAAACTGGAATATTTATGTACCAGATTCATCTTATTTGACACAACGGGGAGGCACTTTTCTATTTGATTCCCAAGGTCAGTTAATTTACGAACATCGCGATCGCGGGATTCTTGGTTTTGCTGAAAATATGAGCAATCCCTTATCTTTTTTGTATAAGTAATTAATCGGCAAAGGTGGCTGTTAGAAGAGAATTTTCAGCGCAGTGAATGAGTTCAGTTGTACCGTGAGAATGTGGGATGGCGAGTACACCGTCGGTTTGCAGCACCTCAAATCTTACAATTACCTGGCTGCCGAGTGTGAGCAGATGCAGGTGATTTGCGATGGCGCAAGCGCCCAGCGTAGCTGATCGCATCAATCGGGTGTATTCGAGTGGGCTGGAGGAGTCGGTGCAGAAGTTTTTGGAGATGCTGGGGAAGCTGAATCGTGCTTATTTGACGGATTTGGAAGAGAAAGTGTTGAGTTTGCTGGAAGCTGAAATTGCAAATTAACGTTTGTTAAATAATGTTTGAGTGTCCTCCTCGTTACTTCCGGTTGAAATAGGCTATTTATGTAATGCTAAGGGGATTTACCAAGATGCCAAAAAAGAGCCAGAGCAATTCTTTGAGTAAGATTAAACAAGAAACCTCTGTTGGTTCGCGCATCTTTGAAGCACTTACAGAAGGGGAAATTTCCCAGCTACTGGATGAATTATTTGCGGTTTTATCCAACGAACAGCGAGTAACGGTGTTTGCTCAACTACAAGGGAATACCCAAGAGACTTTAACTCAAATCATCGCTCCACCTCAAACAGTAGAACAGGTAAAAACAAGCAAAGCACAACCAACTTCTTTGGCAAAATTAGCTCAAACTTGGTCTCAATTATGGGGACAATGGAATCAGATTATTTTGTCAGCATCCCAGTCAGAAGGGAAATATATAGTCCAAGAAGCAAGCTGGGAAGAACCTTATTTTGATGACTGTACTTTTGTTGAAGATTTAGAAGCTGTTGCACAAAAGATGAAGCCATTGGTAAAAACGGCTTTTGAGAATGGCTTTAGTAATGACGATGGTTTTGCAGCCAGTTTGTTGTCAGCAGAAAGTGAAATCTTTAATGGTATACCCGACTGGATGGAAATTGCTAATGGTATTCATTTGGAAGGAGCAACAACAAGTAGCTTATTGGAATGGGAATGGTTATTGGTGCAGTCACAAGGACAAGATGGGTTCAAATTAGCTCAAAAAATTAGGGAATTGGATAAGGAATTTTACCACACCAGTTTAGATGATGATGCTGTTACCGATTTCTTTTCCCATTTACCTGATGTTGAAAAAAAGTTAATTTTTGACGGATTGACAGCCAATCGAGAAGTTTCTCTGTGGAAGCATGACCTAGAGAATACTTTTTCTTATTGGCATATAGTTTACATGGAATTGATGCAGCAATTTGCAACCCCAGAGATATATTTGAACAATCTCCGGACGACTATTTCCCAGGAATGGCAAAATGGTTTACCTGTAATTGAGGATTTGTTGGCTAAACAGGAATATAGAGAAAGTCTTACAGTGATTCAAGAGACTTTGGATGCGTTATTAAAAAACAAACCTGACTTGAATCCCTGGACACCAGAAAACTCGCTGCTATTTGTTGCTGTGGGTGGATTTTCTTACGCTCCTGGGAATTGGGAAAAGGAAAAAACTTTACTTCGCTATTATCAGCAAGCTGTTCGAGAATTGGGAGAAATCGAACGGGTGAATGCGTTGTCAATTCAGTATATTACTTTTGAATTTTGTTATGACTGGTCGAGTATGTTCAAAGCTTTTGCTGAGATACCAGTTAATAAAGATACTCACAAAGCCTTGTTTACATCTTGGCGTGAATCAATAATTAAACGTGGTACACCATACAGATATTCATATTTTTATACAAATCAAAAACCCGTAGATACTTGGTGGTTGCATTGGTTGCTCGATAGTATTACAACTGAGGAAAAAGGACATACTTGGTTTAGGCAACAAATTATCGAGTGGTTGGAGAATTTACCTGGAGATGAAGGACAACTGGGTGGGGAATATAGTGTAATACATTTGTTAACAAAAGATTTGACCGAGATAAAGTATCAGGGAAAATCCCCCTATCCTAAGTTTTATGAGATTGTGATTCTACCAAACCAACTATCAACACGGGATGATATTTCTAGGAGAATGTATCTCCAAGAATATGCGCCCCCTGATTTGTGGGAAAGAGTGATGGCTTATTGGCAAGCAAATTTACACAACTTTGTACCTAGACCGGACTCGTCTCAAAGCTCGGATTATACGAAAAATGCACAATGGATGTCTGCTTTGAAGGAGTTAGCACCGCAGAGTTATGATAGTTTGTTGTCCCAATGGAAAGTCCAGCATAAGCGACGACCTAATTTGTGGAAAGCGATGAGAAATTTGGGATTGGATTGATGTAAAGCATTAAGCTCCAAGTCTAAACTAGAAATAAGCGAATTTATGACTGCAACAAATTGAATTTTTTTTAGTCTTTTGAACAGTCGTTTGATTTTTTAAGAAGGTATCTACTATGAATCGAATTCTCAAACGCGCATTTCTACCCAGTTTCATGGCTGCCAGTTTAACTGGAATCTCCTTAGTTCCTCTTCAACCAGCAACAGCTAACGACCGAATTTTAGGAGATGCAGCACTTGGTGCTGGTACTTGTGTAGTAACTGGAGCTGCTAGAAGACGTGGTACTGTTTTACGCAATGCTGCTAAGTGTGCTGCGGCTGGTGCTGCCGTCAATTTGGTTGGACGTAAGAAAAAACGTAACTTAGGTAGAGATGCCGCAGTCGGTGCAGCAAGTAGCGCCGGGGTTCGCGCTATTCTTGGCGGGCGCGAAGATGTGGCTGGCGATTTATTAGATGGCGCAGCAGCAGGTGCAGCTATTAATATTTTGAGGAGATAAACTCTCAATTCGTAATCTCTAATTCCGACTTGAGAGTTTACGAATTTATCTTGCAACTTCTCTGGCAGAATTAGAGAAGTTGCTCCCACTTCACTCCCCAACTGGAAACCGCCGCATCATCAAAGCCATTGTTGTTAGACAGCAGGGATTATCTGATGTTGAATCGCAGATTTGGCACAAGGCGATCGCTCTTGCTGTGTACAAGTCTGATCGCTCCTCCTCAAGTGCAATCTTCCAGTTACCGATGCCGATTTAGCCTTTTCAGAACGGTTTTTCAACGGAACTGTTGGGGTCGCTTGAGGGCTGTGGTGGGCGGTAGTAAGGCGATCGCACTGAGCGCATTTTTAACAAAGTTCCACAACACAAGCCAATATAAAAATAAGTTTTTGAGCCAAGGCTAGTATATTTGGTGGTGTAATCGCAATTTTAATTGTTAGTGCAAGAGCTAAGTAGACTGGTTTGTTGTAAATATAGGAGTATCAACTGATTTACTATCTGAAAATTGTAATTACTTTCAATGGATTCCGACTCAATTAAAGACCTAGAAATAGCCGCTCATGTCTTGACAATTGCGAGAACGCATGGAATTTCTGTTAAAGAAGCTGTTCAGTTATATATCCAAAGGGTGAAATGGGAGAAATGGGAAGCCGAACAGCAAAAACAAAGTGATACAAGTTTATCTGACAGTTTAAAAGAAAGACTCAGCCCCCAAAAGTGGAAAGCATTGATGAGCTACGTGCGTCATCATCCTAGTAATGAACAACTGACCCAAGCCTATTATCAAGCTAAACAAGAAGGTAAATTAAAGTTAGCTAAATTATTAGTACCCAAAATTTTTTACTTAAGAAACTCTGATTTTGTTGGAAAAAAGTATTGTGAAGCAGGAGCGATAGTTGAAGCAGAAGAATATGACAATGTAATTTGTCATATTTGGTTATCACCTGTTGAGTGTGAATTTATTTTTCCAAATGAGGTGGAATTTATTTAATTGTTCAATGCAGAGATTTATTTGGCGGTTCCACAAAAATAAAACTTGTAGCTAGTTACGTATTTAGAGTGTTAGGAGTGAGATTTTGGTACTCATTATCAAGCAAAGAGCAATATTAGAAGAATTTCATCAAATGTTGCAAACTTTAGAACTATATATCAAAATAGCAGTAGACGGTTACTATCACCCGATCCTCTTGGTTTTGAGTGAGTTTAAAATGTCGTCACTACCCAGGGAAATTTCCATTGGTTGAGCCACATCTTCAGCATTTTCTACGAGTTAGGATTCTGCTGCATCTGGAAGTTGCGATACTACAATAGTAGATGTTTCCGCTTTTACCTCGTTTTTCGTTGCCATTAATCCTGACTGAAAAAATCTTTCTGAGTGTATAGTTTGATTGACCTTGTTATTTAGTATGCCTTCTAAAGAATAACATTAGCCACGACGAAACAAAGTTTCGAGATAAACTTGGGAAATACTGCGATCGCCATCAGCATTTTGCAGCAGAAACAGGGAGATGGCTGCGGTAATAAGGCGATGTTCATCCCAATCAGGATGTTTTTCTAAGTAGGTATTGAGAGATTGATGTAGCGTTTCGGGAAGAGTAGTAAAGATGTTTTGGGTTGAGTTCATATAATAAAAGCTTCAGAAAAAGCAAATCAATAGGGACAACAAGCTAGAGGTGATACAGTGCAAGTACAGTTTCACCCATTCAATGCTAGCCGAACCACTGGCACTAACAACTGAATATTTTTATACAGTTGATACTCAAAATGGAACAGGCGGCAAAGGCTAGTGGATTTATTTTGTGCTGATTGGCTCAGTTTGTCAATGTTGCAAAATGTTAAAGAGAAATATAGAAAAAATAAATAATTACGTGAAAGCTAGGGTTAGAAGTAGGTTTTGTTTACGTTGCGTAATAATAACTCAGTAAAGCAGACTGATTGCTACAGACATGACAAAATACCCATTGGGTGAACAGAAGCCAATTATCTTGTAAAACAACTGTGGAAAACAGCAGAAATAGCTGTGGAAAGTCTGTGGAATCTGCCAGGAAAGGTAGAGGTAATGATAAGAATTGCAAAAAGTTCAGATTTGTAATCTCTGGCGTTGCAGTATGACATCAGCCTCAGTATTACCGAAGGAACTAATCATGAGAGGATGGGTAAACGATCCACATTCAGGAGGGGTAAAAATCCCGGAGCAGGTCAAACAGAGAACAAAGCACCGGATATTAGCTTATGCAGAGCAGCATTATGCAGGAAAATACATACGTATTGATGTGCGTTTTAAGGGATATTTCTGTTACATAGATGCTTATAAAGAACCATTTTTACCAGACAATGATGACCTATCAATGTTTAAAATAACACGCTCTGAATATATAGAGAGAGCCAAGAATACACCAATTGATCTGTGTCGATTGCGGTACAAAGGGAATGAAGAGAAATGGACAAAGGCTTTTTATACCTATAGTAATGAAAAATACGAACCTAGCTTATTTAATAATGGTACTTTTTATGGAACACCAGAAGAGGCATTTCAAAGTTCAGCATTGTATTTAGATTAATCAAATTTCGACAGATTTAATGATTTTTGAGATAGAAATATAAGGTTCTTCAGTACCTGTTATGCTAAATTATTAGTTAAACATAAAAATTTGGCTTAAAAAATAAGGTTAAAAGCCA
>NZ_JAVRBN020000106.1:0-6666 GCF_034531305.2 Nostoc sp. ChiQUE02 | reverse complement strand
GGAGAAAAATCCGTTGGTGACTATTATTGCACCTAATAGAGGAATAATTGAGGCTTTGTAGTTCAATGATTGTTTGTTCATGGTAGTTTTCGATTTTATTTGAGGGTTAAATACCTTTGTTAAGAGCAGAGTTGACAGCATTTCTGGCAAAACATGATAAAATACCTGTACACAAGCTCGTAGTTGGCAAAGTAGATTGGAATACCATAACTCTTACACTACTGACAACAGGTTAAAAAATCTTACGGGAAACCTTAAAGGAATTTTAAGGACTCATTGTTTTTGCCAACTTTGTCCCAAAACCGCCTGACTGTAGGCTCAATCTCTACATTTAGCCAAAACTGCGATCGCTTGATTTTGATCCGACTTCACAAAATCGCGTTGCTCCCCTTGCGATATAGCAAACTCAATTCTCTGGTCAATTTCGACTGAAAGTTAGTATTAATCTCTCTGTCAAGACCTTCGTAAAGCCACTTTTCAGGATTTGTGTGACTTGAAGAAGATTTTGGACATGTTGTCCACCTTTACCTTCCAAAAATGGATGTCCAAGTTTACCTTCCAAGAACGTCAAAAAAATAGCATAAAGGAAAACTAAACTGCTCAAACTCTATGCCTGTATGCAAGATAAAGGTTTTGGTAATAGCGATACTTACTGCGGCAAGCGATCGCAAAGCTTGTGAAAAATCCTACAAGTTAGGCAATAAGTTTGGACAGGAGCCGTATTCAAGCGGATTTGTGTCCATTTTCTTCTTCCATTTCTGTTATTCTGTCCATTTTCTTTTTCCAAAAGAGCGATCGCTTGCTTAATGCCTTAACGAAGTTATAGGTATTTCAGCTTGCAACTTGTCCAATTTCTTCTTCCAAACCTGTCCAAAATCTTCTTCAAGTCACAAATACATTGCAGGGTAATGCTCTAGACAAGGGGATCTGGGTATTAAATAGCAAGCCCAAACTCTTCTCGATTGTACAGATTCACTACTCCTCCTAATTCACCAACACCCCATCAACACAAGTAATCCCTCATTGCGGAAACTTCACCAGCAATTTCTTGATCACAATCTGCAAAGCCGGGTCATCATTCCAGCACGAGAGCAAGAAGTCAAACCGCGGATTCTCCTCCGAATTCACCGCAACTTTAAGTTTCTCCATACGCCCCGGTCGCATATTTGACCTCGCAACAATCCCCTCATACGACCATTTTTCAGCACTGGGGACAGGTGCGGCGGAACCTTCACCCTCATGAACTGTTTTGATTTCTACACGCGAAACCCAGTTTTCAGCCAACAAAGAAGCTGAATTTCTCTGTTCTACAAGCTCTGGTGTTTGATCTGCGATCGCGCAAGTTGAAGAAAATTCATTTTGTACGACGGGCGCGGCGGAATCAGTGCCTTCATGAGGGAATATCGCTTCAACACCACAATCCTGGCTCTCTCCTATTAACAAAGCAGATTCACTCTGTACAGCGTCCACAAGCGCTAGCGTCGTGCAGTCCATTGCCACAGGCAAGTCTTTCTCCAACTCTTCCACGCTTTCAACAGTCTGAGGCGACGCGACCCTCAAGGGAGCGATCGCCGCCTCACAAGAGTGCGAAATAACGGGTTGCGTGTCAGAGTTACACCTAACAAACTCTACAAAAGAGTTTGTTAGGTGTTCCTGAACAGTTCACGAGGGTTTTTGAAACCCTTGCTCTGACTGACTTTGACCTAAAATAGATGCTTTATACAAAGCACCCATTTCTTCAGAGCCAGCATCTTTCTCTGAAATCTCAGCATTTAGTTCTCAGTAAACCAAAAAGTTTTGCCAAAAGGGCGAACCACTATGGATACAGCAGAGGGTTCTTGTTTTTCAGAATTGGCTTTCTCCCAGAACTCCTTCATCCGACTACCATGTAAATTCTTCACCATCCAGGTAACGGTTTCTCGGCTATCCTGTATCGACAAGTCCGGCTTGAAAATGAACAACCCGCTTTCAGAAAGAATTTTCTTCGCAGAGATAAAAGTACTGTAACCCATCGCAGTAGAAAGGGGCATCCACCGAGAACCGTATGGGTCAGCCGTCCAACACTCCTGCCACAATTGCGTAACTGAGGTCTTTTGCTGTGCAACTATACGTAGTCTATCTATCAAACATGGCGTGTGGCAACACACATAAGCGACAAGGCGGCAAGTGGAGAATTAGGATTTATAAGAGAGCATAACTGAGCTAAACGATACTTCTTATCAGATTTACCATAATTACCAAGCAATACTTCTGCACCAACCGTATGGTTATGGGGATAAACCTTGACACTGAAGCCAAGCGGCTCCAGAATTTTATAGTAAAACTCTGGTGTTAATCCATCTCCAGGTCGGTGATGAACTTCAGTTGCTAATGCCCAAGTTTGCTCTGCTGCTGAGGTATGACCTCCTCGTTTGATCAGCCGATATAGCCATAAGCGGAAATTCCATAACCACAAACCTAATCCTCGGAAGTTCCAGGCAGTCAACTGAGGGTCGTGGTCTGTGATTAGAATGCCACCTGGACGAACTAAACGCGCTGCTTCTTCTAACACTACACCCATATATTCACAGTGATGTAATGTGGCGTTAAGTACCACAATGTCAGCAAAATGGTCAATGAAAGGAAGGTGGTGAGCATCTGCTCTCACTGGTATATAGCCAAGACGTTGAGCCATAGACAATGCACCATAGCTAACATCTACACCAATTAACAATTCTGGTTTACCTCCAAGCGTTGCATACAAATTGCCCGGACCACAACCAATATCTACAACAATTTTATGATCCCAACTGCCCATAGCCGCCTGCCAGCAGGACTTAAACACTTCATCTCGATGGCAGCCTTCAAAGTAGTTTTTTGCCCATTCTGGATGTCCAAAATAATGACTATTCGCTTTGATGGCAAGACTTGAAGTTGAAATCGGAAAATTTAGAATATTTTGTTTATCTAAATCTACTCTCAAATCAGTACCAATATAAGGACTCAGAACTGAATATGAAGAAGTTGGCATAGCTATTACATCTATTAAGGGAGGTCCAAGAAATAAAATGCCCAGCCGTATCAATAATATTTTTGGCACAACCGAGATATCTAGGCGCTTTCGCCCTCAAGGCGAAAGCTAGGCTCATAGCATTTTATTACTGGTAAGGGTCTAAGATCCTGCCTCAGTTCAGTATAAACTGAGCAGAGCTTATCCTAAATTGCTATTAGCAGCATATTTGCTTCTTAGTCTTCTCAAAACTGTCTTTAGATGGATGATTTCACTTGACAAAAGACAAATTAGTATAAAAATATACTTATAATTATTTATGAAGTAATTAAATCCATCCAATTCACCAACGGTAAAGAAATACTGGTAGAGACGACGTGGTGTTGGGAATGGGAACGAGTACTGCAATATGCCAGTAGTTGAGACCGTAGGCGTAGCCCTTCTCCTGTCGGAGACGCTGCGCGTAGCTTGCTTCCACGTTCGCGTAGCGTCTCGTAGAGAAGTGGTACGGCTGCGCTCAGGAACCACCGATCGCAGATTTGACAAAAGCTACAATCCTGCTGTTTGCTGACTGATTCACCATGGCCGCGTCAATTTAATTACTGCGATTGGTGAATGGGGAAAGTGGATTAATGGCGGCGGTTGGCTACAAGTTCAAGGTATAGGTGTAGATTTTCTCTATCGCGATTTGGCAAAGGATATCTGCCGTTGTGCTTATCGCCTCGGCAATTGGAGCCGCCACCTCGGTTTCCATATTGGTTTTCGGGTGGTGTATGCAGGTGCGGTATGATAGGCGATCACTACTCCTCCCACTTCACCAGCCCACCATCCGCCGCCACCAACCCCCAGTACCGAAACTTCACCAGCAATTTCTTGATCACAATCTGCACAGCCGGGTCATCATTCCAGCATTCCTGCAAGAAGTCAAAACCCGGATTCTGCCGCGAATTCGCCGTAACCTTGAGTTTCTGCATACGCTCAGGTCGCACATTTGACCGCGCTACAAAGTCATAGTAAAACACTTTTCAAACAACCTCTAAGCTCTTTTAGAGGTTGTTTATAAATTTTTCAGGTAGGCTCATTTGAGACTTTAATAACCAGTTTTCCCTTTTTGTTACCGTCGAAAAGTTTTAGGATCGCCTTGGGTGCATTTTCCAAGCCTTCGACAATCTCAAGAGCATATTTAATTTTCCCCTGGTTTAGCCACTTTCCAATCTCTGCTATCGCTTCATGAAATCGGGGAATATAATCCAAGATAATAAATCCCTGGACGAGAGCACGTTTCATGAGAATTTGGCTGTAATTATATGGGCCAGGAACAGGCTTTGAAGCATTATAAGTTGAGATTAAACCGCATAAAGGCAGGCGGGCGTGCAGATTAATTTTGGTTAGGACGGCATCAAGGATTATTCCGCTAACATTGTCAAAATACACATCGATTCCATTGGGACAAGCTTGAGCTAATGCTTTTTCTAAATCTCCAGTTTTATAGTTAATTGCTGCATCAAAGCCAAGTTCTTCCGTAAGCCAATGGCACTTTTCATCACTGCCAGTTATACCAACTACCCGACAACCCTTAATCTTGGCAATTTGTCCAACAATGGAACCAACTGCCCCAGCTGCGGCTGAAACGACCACAGTTTCTCCAACTTTTGGCTGTCCTATATCTAATAACCCAAAATAAGCTGTAAAACCAGTAGCTCCCAGTGGCCCGGTAAATGCGTTGAGCGGACAAGGTAGAGGATTAGGTAATCGCGTCAGTGAAAAGCCACTGTTTCCAAAGGCGATCGCGTAATCTTGCCACCCTAGCAACCCAGAAACCAAATCTCCCTTTTTAAAATTGGGATTTTTGGACTCTTCAACCACACCTATAATACCGCCACGCATAACTTCCCCAATTTCAACAGGAGGCATATACTGTTCTATATCGCTCATCCAGATCCGATTGGTAGGATCTAGTGACAAATATATAGTACGTACCAGCACCCCATCAACACAAGTAATGCCCCACTGCCCAAACTTCGTCAGCAATTTTTTGATCACAATTTGCAAAGCTGGATCATCATTCCAGCACTCTTGCAAAAAGTCAAACCCCGAATTTTGCCCCGAATTCGCCGCAACTTTTGCGCCACTTCCTCAATTCAATTGTAGGAAGTATGTCAACTCTTAAAAGAAGCGTTCCACTAAATAAGCCGCATATTCCATACCATAAGGTACGCTCACCCCAGCAGTCATTTCATTAGCAAAATAGGTGCTTTGACTACCTTGCAACATTTCCAACCGTTCATAAATACCATCCTTGAGGTCTTCGGGTGAAAAATGAGAGAACCACTTCCAAATTAGGGGTTGCCCCATAAGTGTCACTTGAGTACCTCCAAGCTTTTTGACACAATCGGCTACGTTGCTTTCCAACTCTTCAACAGTTGTCCTTTCATCCATGAATGGATAAAAATTGTAGATTTTACTGCCTGGATCAACCTCGTAGATAGCTAATGGATAACTAGTTGGTAAAGGCTGATTTAAATTATTTCTGATTACGTAGAAAATGTTTGCAGGTAAACCCTCTACTTTACAGGTAATAACCGCTCTTTTTATTTTACGTACCCGAGAAAAAATATCTGCTTCTTCAGGAGAAGCATCAGCTATGCTAAGAAAGTCATCTACAGGGGCAGTCCAAATTAAATGCTCGAATTCCCACTGATTTGAGGCAGTTTTGACCAGAATTGTTTGACCGCGAGAAACACGCTCAATAGTTTGTCCTAGACACAAATTATGAGTTGCTGCTAAACGATTCCATAGTTCTTGATTCCCTTCTTGCAATTGAGGCATATTTAGAACCAATTTTTTTAGGAAATTGCAACGGTTCAATAATGCCAGTAGCCGAATCACATAAGCACTAGAAGCTTCTTGTTCCAGATATCCAAATTGTGCTGCATTCGCAATCGGCATTAAAGCATCTCGAATAAAATCCAAACCCTGTTTGTTAAACCACTGAGGCGAGGATTCATTCATATCTCGGTAAGCAGGATTGATATAGCCTGGATCTGAATACCGACTATACTTGTCTAATTCTTGGAAAAATTTCCTCAACTGCCAGAGTCGGCTGAATAAAGAATGTTTGGACTCCACTAAAAACGGGCTAGTAACTTTGCCAGTAGCTAAGTCAAATACTTGCACCCGTGGCATCACATGAAGCGATGGAGAAATCCCATACCTTTTTCTATATTTTTTGTACAAGGGGCTAGGTAAGATCCAAACAGTTCCACCCTCGTAAATACCACGGGCTTGAAGACTTGGGTCTGCATACTTAATTGAATATGTTTTACCACCTACGCGGTTTTTGGCATCAATGATGGTGATATTTTTATATCCAAGATCACGTAATTCTTCGGCAGCCGTTAAACCAGTACATCCAGCACCAACGATACCAATACGGATTGAAGGTTCATAGGTTAAACGATTAATTCGCATGAAACTGTAGTGAGAATTTCAGTCCCATTTAATTGTACTAACTTTATGTTCATATTAGTCGCACCCAAAGGCGATAGGCGTTCGCTGTCTTTGTCTCCATTGGCACAGTTTCTCAGTGGGGCTACGATACTGTGCGTTCGCTGATTTTAAGGCAGTCAAAGGAATTAATCCGTTGAGGGGTAATGGTTAAGAGGATTTTTGAAGCA
>NZ_JAVRBN020000105.1:0-7056 GCF_034531305.2 Nostoc sp. ChiQUE02 | reverse complement strand
AGCCTTCGGACGGTGCGTTAGCCAGAGGCATAACGCACCCTACGTATATTTCAAAAATCAAATATGAGTCCTATAGCTTATTTCATCATAATCATCATCAATTTAATTTAAATTAACTTATTGCTGATATTCAGTAAATTTCTGTTAACAGAGTGCTAACACAATGAATATAATGAGTTTCTAGTAAGTTGCAGCTAGTTTTATTGATAAATTGAGTAAAATAAAGGTATAATACTATGATCTGTCATGAAAATATTCTTGTCAGCAAATGCATAAAAACTAAATATAAACCAGTAAAATTATCTATCGTTATTTAATAGTGATGAAAAAGGTGAAAGATTTTCATATAAGAGATTTAACAGCCGAAGAACGCCAATCTCTATTAGTGAGAGAATCCAAAGAGTATATGCGCGGGAAGAAAAGCCTAAGCCAATTTCAAGAAGCTGAACGTAAGTATGGTACAGATTATGGTTCAGTTACCCTCGAATTAGCTAGTAAAGATAAGCTCATGCCAAAGCTATGGCGTTTTTTGGCATCTCCTTGGCGGCAAAACAAAGATCAACACTTAATTAAACTCAGATAGCATCTATCTATGTGCTGAAACTTTAGTTTTAATTAGTAATTGAATGTTGTACTTGGTAATTACGCGCTACTAGCATAACTCCCGCTAGGCGATTAGCAATTACAAATAATAACTCTTGAGTGGCTTTAGAATCAAAAGTTATCACATCTCTGCTGTAGAGACACAAAACTCCTAAACTATCCGTACCTCCAATGATTGGTATAGTAATCAATGTAACATAATCTAAAATGCGGCCAGTTCTATCCTTGCTAAAAATGTATTGCGGATCATCCGTTTGCCACATATTATTTATGCGTGATAAGTGTACAACCCGTCGTTTTTTGTCAATGAAAGTACAACCAGCACACCCCCGATTTAAATTAGGGTCTTTACCAATATAGAAACGTACTTTATTTCCATACTCATTTGGTGATTGTGATTGACACCAAGTAGTCAAAAAATCTGGATCACTAGGATCTGGTGCATAAATGGCGATACCACACCCATCTAGAAGTGGCATGATGTTAAGTGTTTTTTCGATAAATTGCTCTAAGAGCCGCTTGAGTGATTCATGAATGTTTGGATTTACATCTAACTTAGGCAGAAGTAATAGTAAAGATTCATCCAGTTCGTTAAGCTTGATTGCGATTTGATGCGCTTTATGATAATGTATTGCAGTCAATGAAAGCGGTAACAGAGTAATTAATAGAGCTAAAATCAAAACCCATAGTCTGACAGGTAGTGGCTCGTTAATTAAAGGCAATAGCTTTTCTGAAAAAACTTTATCTGCTTGGTTGCCAATAACACCGCTAAAAGCCGCAAGCGATAAAGACACTAGAAAACTGATAACTATTTTTGCCCAGTTGGGAATTTTTGGTAAATTAAACGCCATAGCTGCTGATTGGCATCTAAAGAGGTGGTCAGTAAACCTTTAATTACAGTATAAAGGCTATATAAACAACAACAGGTGTACTTTACAGAATCTCACTGAGATATATCTAATAATTGTTGGCACAGTCGTCTGCATAAACCTTTCCTGTCCCCACACAGAGTTACCATAATCCCAGGTCGCCTAGTGGATGCTGAAAATGATTGACCCCTACGACTTTGAAGATGATGACTTTGACTTTGAGGATAAAGAGTTATTTAAAATAAAACCTATCAGCCAAATGACTGAAGGGGAAAAGCTACAGCGGTTTAAGCGGTTCTTCGACAGCAGTAGCCGTGCTATGTTGCAAAATTGTCTATTTCGCATTGTCAATTCCGAAGATGGTACGGGCACATTAGAAATTCTTTGCCCTAATGAAGTCGTAAGGCAACGACTTTCCAAGAAAAAGCGCAAAATTACCAACAACATCAACACCTGCTGGAGTCATATCAGATGGTTTTCGCTATGTGTCCAGCAAGATAATGAGTTGCATTGCCAGAAGTTTAGCCGTAATGGGGATTTGGTGACATCTTAATTGGCGATTGGGGATTGGGGACACAACTCTTGGAGACGCTTTGCGTAGCTTGCTTCCACGTTCGCGTAGCGTGCCGTAGGCAAGTGGTACGACAAGGGGTAGTTGAGCGCAGTCGAAACTCAGTGCATTCCTGGGAACTGCAAATAAAGAAAGTATTTTCCCAATGCCAAATGACAAATGACAAATGACAAATGACTAATGACTAATGACTAATGACTAAAAAACAAAAATTTCCTTACCTAGTTGGTTCTAAGTGGACAGCACAGCGAAAAGTTGATGGCTGGCGGCACTTCCAAGTTGTTAACCGGAAAAATCAGGCTAAGTGGGTTTACGCCGAAATGGTTGCTGCTTGCGATCCTAAAGTCCGTTTTTGGATAAATGCCAAATTATTACAAGATAGCTCCCAGTGGCAAGCTGGCTGGCAAACATTACAGGAAATCCAGGAAATTGAAACTGAGGTGTCCTGATTTGCCTCGTTCCCAGTCAGAAACTGGCAATGCCCATTAGTGGGCTGCCGCCTCCTTCACTGGCGGCAGCCAAAAGATTTTAATCAGCTTAGATAATATTTGACAATTTAATAATTTTTTACAAAATCACACTAACTTACTCTCAAGCAGCAATTAAAAGGTCTTATCTATCGACTAAAAACTGGCAACTTATCTGCGATACCTTCTCTACGAGACGCTACGCGAACGGTGAGCTACGCTAACGCAAATTCCAGTAGTATTTCCATCATAAGGCTGCATATACCTCTGTTTACCCTTGACCCTGCGCCTCAATGCATTGAAAACACGTTGCATAAACATTAGCTAATTCTATGAAAAGCATTCAAAAATAACTATTTCAGCTTTTTGTATTTTGTAACTCTTTTTATAAAAATAATTAATAAAAACTTTTAATTAGCTGTTTTTAGAGCTATTAAAGTCTTTAAGCCTAATTAAACCCCAAATAGGGGTAAATGAGATTTAATTCATTAGATAAGACCGTTTTACAAATTAAGAGCCACTTTCTTTTCTATGTAATTTGCCCAATAATGACAATCACAGACCTCACGCATCGCCATCTCAGGAAAGGTGAAGGCAAATGTTTGAGCCACAAGTTTGACAAAAAGCTATAAGAGGCAAACAACAGTGAAACTAGCAGTCTACGGAAAAGGTGGCATCGGCAAATCCACAACTAGCTGTAACATATCAGTCGCCCTAGCTAAACGTGGCAAGAAAGTGCTGCAAATTGGTTGCGACCCCAAACATGACAGTACCTTTACCCTGACTGGGTTTTTGATTCCGACAATTATCGACACTCTTCAAGAAAAAGACTATCACTACGAAGATGTCTGGCCCGAAGATGTGATTTATAAAGGCTACGGCGGTGTTGATTGCGTAGAAGCTGGTGGGCCACCTGCGGGTGCTGGATGTGGCGGTTACGTAGTCGGCGAAACAGTGAAATTACTTAAAGAACTCAACGCCTTTGATGAGTACGATGTAATTCTTTTTGACGTTCTGGGTGACGTAGTTTGCGGTGGTTTTGCAGCACCACTCAACTATGCAGATTACTGCCTGATTGTTACAGACAACGGCTTTGATGCTTTGTTTGCGGCTAATCGGATTGCTGCTTCAGTCCGCGAAAAAGCACGAACTCACCCACTGCGTTTAGCTGGGTTAATTGGCAACCGCACCTCCAAGCGCGACTTGATTGAAAAATATATAGAAGCTGTGCCAATGCCAGTTTTGGAAGTTTTACCTTTGATTGAAGATATCCGTGTTTCCCGTGTGAAAGGTAAGACTTTGTTTGAGATGGCAGAGCAAGATCCTTCCCTAGACTACGTTTGCGACTACTATCTCAACATTGCCGACCAAATTCTAGCGCGTCCCGAAGGTGTTGTCCCTAACGACACACCAGATCGTGAGTTGTTCTCTTTGTTGTCCGATTTTTATCTAAATCCGGGTAAACCCCAGGTTCCTAATTCAGAAGAGGAACTAGACTTGATGATTGTATAAATCACCAAGTTCTCAGGATGGGGGACAATAACATGGCATTCTTTCACAGCTTTACAGATTCAATAAAGCAAAAGTGGTTGCAATTTTTCCAGAATAATCGAGACTGGATTACCCTGCACATGGAAGTGGAATCAGTGTACACCCCTGATGGCGGGAAGCGACCACCTTCTTACCTCATCCTGGGAGTTCTTAACGCCCTAGAGCCAAAGCTAGCGCAGTTAATGTTGCCCTTTGCCAAACTTAATCCTGACGCCGATACCCTAATTGAGGTGCTGGATTTGCATTTTGACCCAGATTTAGCTCTCGGTAATCGCTTCGTTGTCAACCCAGAAGCAGAGAGATACGTAGAAGAAGCAGCAGCTGTCATTGACGAAAAGCCTGAAGATGAAACATTGACACATTCTCATACAAATGGCTTTGCGTCGGCGGCAGTAGTTCAAGAGTTCACAATGGTGGATTCTGAGGATGAAAGCCTGGGGATCAGCGAGTTGGAGGAAACCGAAAACGGCTTTGGCGATATTTCCTTAACCAACGGACACAACTCAAAAGATCAGTCTCTCCAAAGCTCTAGTTTAGAAGCAGATGAATTTGGAGAAATTGCCTTCGATTCAACAGCTGCAATGGAAGTAAAGCTGGATGAAGACGAGACGCTTGAAGATAGTCCACTAGATGAGAATGCGTTTAAAGACGTGTTATCAGATGTCTGGGGTGATGAAACAGCTTTGCAAAAGGCTGAAGAAAATAATGATTTTTTGGGGGAAGAACTGCCAGCAGGCGTTTTTGATGAATCAGAAATTGCCCGTCTCTTCCCCAACGCTTAATTATTGCCGTTCCTCACAATTTTAAGTTTTAGATTTGGGGTTTTGGATTAGGAATGTAGGGAAATTGTCGTCAGGCATAGGATATTTTTGTTGTCCCAGTCACCAATCCAAAATCGTCAATCTAAAATCTGAAATTGGTTGAACTGCCATTAAATATCAAGGGGAGAAAAAACCAAAATGACTGTCGCTCAACAACCAGAAGCTTTAAGCTTTGAATGTGAAACCGGGAATTACCATACCTTTTGCCCAATTAGCTGCGTGGCGTGGTTATACCAAAAAATTGAAGATAGCTTCTTTTTGGTGATTGGAACAAAAACTTGTGGCTACTTCCTGCAAAATGCGATGGGGGTGATGATTTTTGCTGAACCCCGCTATGCAATGGCAGAGTTGGAAGAGGGGGATATTTCGGCACAACTCAATGATTATGAAGAGTTAAAGCGGTTGTGCTTGCAAATTAAACGCGATCGCAATCCTAGTGTAATTGTCTGGATTGGCACTTGCACCACCGAAATTATCAAAACAGATTTGGAAGGCTTGGCACCGAAGCTGGAATCCGAAATCGGCATTCCCATCGTTGTAGCGCGTGCAAATGGTCTAGATTACGCCTTCACCCAAGGAGAAGACACGGTATTAGCCGCAATGGCTAACCGTTGCCCTGATAAGTCTCCTGTGGCGGAAACAGAGAAAAGTGAACGTAATGCGATCGCTAAATTGCTCAACTTCGGTAAGAAGAAAGAAGATGTCGCCCAAGATGAATCTGAGTACGTGGATCATCCACCCTTAGTTCTCTTTGGCTCCCTTCCCGACCCCGTAGTTACTCAGTTAACCTTGGAACTGAAGAAACAAGGCATCAAAGTTTCCGGCTGGCTACCCGCGAAGCGCTTCACAGAATTGCCAGTACTGGAAGAAGGGTATTATGTCGCTGGTGTCAACCCCTTCCTCAGCCGCACAGCTACCACCTTAATGCGCCGCCGCAAGTGTAAACTCATTGGCGCACCCTTCCCCATTGGCCCCGATGGCACCCGCGCTTGGATTGAGAAAATCTGCTCGGTGTTCGGTATTACCCCCAAGGGTTTGGATGAACGGGAAGCACAAATTTGGGCGGGCTTGGAAGATTACGTCAAACTGATTCGCGGTAAGTCTGTATTCTTCATGGGTGATAACTTGCTGGAAGTTTCCCAAGCAAGATTCTTAATCCGTTGTGGGATGACAGTTCACGAAATCGGCATTCCCTACATGGATAAGCGCTATCAAGCTGCTGAGTTGGCACTGTTGGAGAAAACTTGCCAGGAAATGAATTCACCTCTGCCAAGGATTGTAGAGAAGCCGGATAATTACAATCAACTTCAGCGTATTTATGAGTTGAAACCAGATTTGGTAATTACTGGTATGGCTCACGCAAATCCGTTGGAAGCACGCGGTATTAATACAAAGTGGTCGGTGGAGTTTACTTTTGCTCAAATTCACGGCTTTACGAATGCGCGTGACATGTTAGAGTTGGTGACTCGTCCGTTGCGTCGGAATAATAATTTGAAAGATTTGGGTTGGGATAAGTTGGTGAGAGAAGAAGCGAAGATTTAAATTTAGATTTGGGTTTGGATTGAGCAACAGCATAACATTATATTAAGGGCGAACTTTCGAGTTCGCCTTTTTTTTACGAACCGCAAAGGATGCAAAGGAAGAGAGAGAAGTTAATTTAGATAAAAGGCTGTAACTCTAAAGGTTTGGATGGAATGATATACATTAATTCTGCACCGTCTGGTTTAATTTCTGTAGAGGGAGTTAATTTAAGCCAGTCATGAAAGCTAATTCCTAATTGGGATATTGCTTGTACTTCTGTTTGGTAAGATTCAAACCTGCGATTAGTTTCAATCATTGATTCCACTACTTCCAAAGTTTTAGGAAGACGTGCGTAAATCTGCGGCTTAGGATCATCCCAAATTCGTCTTCCGTAGTCCTTATACTACACTTTCCTTTGGTATTTTTGCATAAGTGGGATGCTCCCCAATATAAATTCTAAATCACTGAGTTCAATTCCTAAGTCAACTTTTCGTAGTATGAGATACAGCAAACTAGCGGATGATGAATCTTGATATTGAGTTGCTTGGTACTTGGACTTTAAAGCAACAAAGTGTTGTAAGCTGTTACGCATTTAAGTTGCACATCAACTGGTGAGGTTGTCCTTTGTCAATTGTCCTTTGTCCTTAGTAAAC
>NZ_JAVRBN020000104.1:0-7210 GCF_034531305.2 Nostoc sp. ChiQUE02 | reverse complement strand
ATATCGTCTGCCCCGTCTGAGTCTTAAAAGCTGTAGCCCTTATTCTGCATAGTTTAGAGCTTTTCTTAGTGCCATTCCTTCTAGACCGCATGGATGAAGTTGGCAAGGACAAAGCGATCGCTTCTTTTAGCAGCCGTTATGACCAACAAGACCCAGGTGCAACGCTCAAATGGCTGGATTGGTTAAAGCTGACACATCCCTCCATGTATGCCTACTTACACCCACAAGCTGCGTGAACAATATGGAATCTAGATTTTCTAGAAATCAAAATTTTCAAATGAGGTGAACTATGACACAAGACAAATCAAACTTCACATCGCAAGAAGACCGCTTACCCCCACAAAGCATTGAGGCTGAAGAAGTAATACTCGGTGGCATCATGCTCGACCCAAGTGCCATGAGCCGAATCACCGATCGCTTGGTGGTAGATGCTTTTTACATCAATGCCCACAAAGACATTTATCAAGCAGCTCTACGACTGTACAGCCAAGGATTACCAACGGATTTGCTTTGCATTACCAACTGGTTGTCTGATAATGGTTTATTGTTCCGTATCGGTGGACGCAATAAACTGGCCAGTCTGGTTGACCGCACTGTGTCAGCTGTGAACATTGATGCTTTAGCTGACTTGGTAATGGAAAAATACCAAAGGCGGCAGTTAATCCTTGCTGGCACTGAGATTGTTCAACTCGGCTATGCCACCGAAACTGATTTACCTGTAATTCTCGACGAAGCCGAACAAAAAGTCTACAGCATTACGTCTGAGCATTCTGGCTCCGACTTGGTTCATATTTCTCATGCCCTAGCCGACACTTTTACCGAAATTGAAGCGCGTCATGCTGGTACAGGCTCACCAGCAGCAAGGACTGGATTTTATGATCTCGACAGTATACTTGGCGGTGGTTTTCGCAAAGGACGGTTGTATGTACTGGCTGCTCGTCCTTCTGTTGGTAAATCCGCTTTGGCTGGTAATCTCGCTCTTAATGTTGCCAAAACTGGGAAGATGCCTATTTGCGTTTTCAGCTTGGAAATGTCTACTGATGAGTATGTACAGCGATTCTTAAGCAGCGAATCCGGCATTGAGAATAACTTCTTGGAAACTGGGAAGGTAAATGAAAGTCAGTGGCAACCCTTGAGCGTGGCGATCGCAGAGTTGAGCGAACAACAGATTTTCATCAACGACGAATCTTGCCCTTCTCTTAATCAAATCCGTAGCCAAGTCCGCCGAATTTCATCCCATTACGGTGGTGTTGGGCTTGTGATCATTGACTACTTACAGCTTATGGCTCTTGATACTGATTCACGGGTGAACATGGCTCAACGAGTCGGTGAAATCAGCCGCGGATTAAAAAGATTAGCCAAAGATTTGGATGTGCCTGTACTGGCTTTGTCCCAACTCAACCGCGAAGTTGAACACCGTAACGATAAACGCCCTGTACTAAGTGATTTAAAAGACAGTGGTGCTGTTGAGCAAGACAGTGATGTTGTGATCATGCTTTACCGCGAAGAAATGTATAACCCCGATACCCCCGATCGTGGCATTGCTGAGTTAGTTGTTCGCAAGCAACGCAATGGCCCTACTGGTACAGTCAAGCTTTTATTTGACCATCAGTTTACCAGATTCAAGAATTTATCTCGTGGTCGTAGTTTTTAAGGCTCTACTGGAGGATAAACATTGTCTTTTACGCAACATAGGGAACTAAGAATGATTGAAACTTACCAACAACTTTTACAACAATGGGCGGCTCTTGCCCCTGATGAATGTTCTACTACTGACCGAGATTACAGGTTTAAGGTAAAAGTGCTGCCCGAAGTTGAAAAGTGTTCTTTCGATAACCCCTGGCGTTCGGTTACTTCCGAAAACCTTACTTGGCGACTTCATGTAGCTGAAGATGTAATTCTCAGACAGTTGAATTTTGTTCTTCTAACAGTTATACATCGCTGTTGTGACCGTCAGTCCAATATTCATTTCACTTTCATAGAGCTTGGAACTATCGCCACAATCTGCAATGGGCTGAAGTCGCAAATACATCCACATCCAGCGATCGCGGCATTAGACGCTTACGTTCAATTGCTGGAGTTTTAAAACAGATGAAAGCGCTATCCGTCCGTCAGCCTTGGGCATGGGCGATAATTTATGCTCTAAAAAATATTGAAAACCGTGGTTGGCCCATTCATTATCGCGGCGACATTCTGATTCACGCCGCAAAAACCTGTACCAAAAAAGAATACTTTGAGGCGAAAGAATTTTGTCAAAGCATGGGAGTAGTAATCCCAGAACTAATATCTCTACGTCGCGGTCAAGTCATTGGCATTGTCACAATAGTAGATTGCAAGTTTTCACAAGTTGCATCTGGCTGGGGGATGGCTGGGCAATACCATTGGCATCTGGAGAATCCGCGAGAAATTACGCCGATTCCCTACATTGGGCGGTTGGGAATTTTTGAAGTACCCGATGATTTGGTCATGGAGGTGGCTGCATGATTAAATCAGTAATAGCTGAGTTATCTGCAACACCCGAAAAATTCTTAGAGAAAAGGGTCAAAGCCTCACAGGGGGAATCAGTCGGTTGTCTTTATCAGTACCTCGAAACTAAAAAGCTACTTGATGGGGAGACTGTTTCTTATCCCCGTGTGATTGGTGAACGTGACCCGAATAATCCCGAAGATTGGCGATGGGCATTCAATTGGAAAGAGAAGATAAACGGGGCATGGAAAGGCAAAAGTATAGGTTCAATTCCCCCTGGCGCTGTGACAATGATTCGGACACTGCAACAAGAGAGGGCAACACGAGAGAATATCATCGCCTTTATCAAAAAAGCGAAAACCAAAAAGACATCGCTAAAATTAGATGTCTGCAAAAATTTTGATAACACAAAATTAAAACCAGTTCTTCCAGATAATGCAGCGATCGCCGTAGTACTATTCGCTGGTGGCGGCGGAATTGAAGCGGGGATGGTGCAAGCTGGTATTCGCCCAGCTATCGCAGTCGAGTTCGACCCAAACAAACCAGAATTGAGTCGGGCGATCGCCAAAACTCATCACCACAACTTCAGCGAATATGGCTGTAAAATAATCCAGCTAACAGTGCAAGAAGTAGCGCAGTCAGGATTTCTAGGTTTTCCCCGCCGCCCCGACTACCTTCACGCCTCCCCAGTATGCGCCAACTTCAGCCAAGCCCACACAGCCAAAGCGGGTAAGGGTGAGGAAACTGGTGACGATCTGACGGCTGCGATCGCAGTAGCAGAAGCGATCCGACAGTTGCAGCCACGGGTGTTTACGCTCGAAAATGTCCCACGCTATCAGAACAGTCAGAGTTTCAGTATCATTCTGCAAGTTCTGGAATCAGAGGGATACTCGGTCGATTACAGCGTGGTCAACATGGCTGACTTTGGGCTACCCCAGGCGCGGCGGCGGTTAGCCCTGTTTTGTCACTCTCGGAAAACAATAATCGTAGCCAGACTCTGGAACTTTGATTCAACAAAGGTTTGAGGCTTTATTCTCTAATATTAATTAAAATTTCTAGCCCAAAGGTGAAAAGCAAAGCTCCGAAAGGCTTTTAGCGATTGGGTTTTCCCACTCTGACAAAAGAGGGTTAGTTTTGGTTGCCAGTAGAGGCTTTCGCGTTGCTTTACCTTCGGGAACTACACCTTGCGGTTGGTACGGGGCGATCGCCCATCTAATCCCTACGATGCCCGATTCCCAACTACTCCCCAAACAACGGCAAGCGGTAGAACAATTTCTGATGGCTAACGAACCAACGCCATTGCTAATAGAGAGAGTTGGGGGACGCAACAGACTAAAGTACAAGCCTGGGCATCTACCCTCTAATACCATACTGCGATCGCATTTTACAGATCACAAAGGTTGTAACCGTAGCAAATTCGCTGATATCTGGTTGCCGGATGGTGCAGTCAAGTCTTTGTCTATTGAGGGGGCTGCAATCTTACAAGGGTTTCCCGGTTGGTACGAGTTTCCCAACGAGACTGCTACGGCTGGGTCAATTATCGGTTATTCTGTACCTCCCAGTTTTGCGACTCAATTATTCATCAGGACTTACGCAACTGGCACAGTGCGATCGCCTTTTTATAGTATTTCTGTACTACAAAAAGGTGGTCTACTCAGAGGACATTGCTGAAATTAGTAACAGTAATTGGCTGTGTTAAGTATTCATCAAATCATGAGAAGATTAGCTTTAGGATGCATAAAATAAATCCTATAGCTTTATGAGGTTTACTAAACTTAACTATTGCCAGTACTTGTTAAGTAGCCAGATTAATTATACGCTCACAAACTTGGCAGAGCATTTAGAGCAGATCAGTCATGATAAAATCAACCGTTATTTAAAGAACGAAAAATTAACACCTCGGATTCTTTGGGATAACGTGAAAGATTTAATAGAAATAAATGATAACGCCTACTTGGTTTTTGATGACACAGTAATTGATAAACGATACGCTATTGAAATAGAGCCAAGTAAACGCCAATATAGTGGCAACGAGCATGGTGTAATTCAAGGGATTGGGCTAGTAAATTGTGTATATGTAAATCATGAACTCGGAAAGTTTTGGGTAGTTGACTATCGCATTTATGACCCAGATAGAGATGGGAAAACAAAGATAGAGCATGTGATGTAAATGCTGTAAAACCATGTGTATAATAAGGCTCTACCATTTAAAGCTGTCTTGATGGATACTTGGTATGCGACAAATAAATTGATGTTATATATTGATGGATTAGGGAAATATTATTATTGTCCTCTGAAACGTAATCGACTTGTTGATGATACTTCAGGTCAAGAAGATTATCAAAGAATTGAATTGTTATCTTGGGATAAAGAGGAGTTAAAATCAGGTAAAATAGTTAAAATTAAAAAGTTCCCTCAAGCTAAAAAAGTGAAACTATTCCGGGTAACTGTCTCCACCGACAGAACGGATTTTATCGCTACAAACGATTTATCTCAAGACTCTACGGACGTTGTGCAAAAAGCGTGTAAGGTTCGTTGGAAGGTTGAGGAGTTTCATAGAGAATTAAAACAGTTGACTGGTATTGAATCATGCCAATGTCGCAAGGGTCGTATTCAAAGAAACCATATTGCCTGCGCTATTTTAGTCTGGCTTCGACTCAAAGATTTAGCTTATAAAAGTGGTCAAACAATTTATCAAATTAAGCATGGATTATTGTCAAATTATTTAGTTCAACAACTAAAACGTCCGGACATTCCCATGTTTATCGTTTAGTTGTTGGGCGCGAGGCGCAGCTACGCTGCGCCATCGCTTGTGACAGTTGCGTAAGTCCTGGTAGATATTTCTACCTTTTCCAAAGCCAGTTCTCACCGCGCACAAAAACTCTTCCCATAAATCTGAAATCAGAGATATGGAAAAAGACTTGAAAATCCTGACCCCGCAAGCAGTTTAACAATTTCATTCAGGGGTATTGCTCTTAAACGAGCGCCCATATTTTAGTTACCTCGGTAAATTTATTCTCCGTATTTACTTATCTTAACATAGTTGGGTTTTTTCCTGCCTACCTACTTATCCCTCTTGTGTCACTCTCTGGGAGGGCGATCGCTAGAAGCCTTATGAGGCAATGAATACAAGCTATACTATTAGAAAAAATGGGTCTTGTATTTGTTATTAGAAAAGAATCGCGCGATTGCTTGCCATACAAAAGCTCTAAAATCCAGAAATGGCAAATGTTTTCGGAGAGTGACAGAAGAGGGTTATGGAAAAATCTAATCTTAAACTGAGGGATCGGCCAGTTTCAAAAGTAAGGGTGTTTTGCTCCCGGAGGGAGGCTGCTGATTTCTATTAAGATGACTGACCCTTGGGGCTGATTATCTTCCACTGAGATCCTGCCGCCATGAGCTTTGATCGCCATCTGACAAAATGCTAACCCTAAGCCAACTTGCTGAATGTCTTCCATCAGAGTACCAATTTCATACTTTTCAAAGACTCGCTGCTTCAGCTCGTCAGCGATTCCAACACCCATATCAATCACTCGAATCTGGGTTATCAGGTCGTCTAAATAATTGATTTGCACCGTGACTTGACTTTTTGACGGAGAAAATTTAATCGCATTTAACAATAAATTGTCTAAAACTCGACGCATCACAAGCTTATCGGCGCAAATGGGTCTTTCGAGTTCTGGGAGGTCGGGAATCATCTGAATCATTTTCTGCCCTGCGATCGCCTGCATATCGCTGATACAAGTATTAACAAGGCGACTCAGGTGAATTTCCTCAAGATTCAGGATCATTTTTCCTGACTCTAGTTTTGCCATTAGCAGTAGGCTTTCGGTTAGCGATCGCAACTGTTGTTCCGCTATTTTTATGCGATTGATCCGAGTTTGATATTGATCGGGCAACTTTGCTCGATCCAGCATTTCACAGGACAGAAGAATGCTGGACAGCGGATTACGCAAATCATGCACAATCATATTTGCCATGTCCGATCGCAGTTGCAGAGAGGCTTTGAGGGCATCATACTGTTGCTTAATGCGGAGCATCGAGCCAATTCTGGCGCGTAACTCTACTGCACTTACAGGCTTACTCAGAAAATCATCAGCTCCAGCTTCGAGGCAACGAGCTAAATCTTCTTTCCCATTCAATGCAGTGACCATAACGATCGGAATATGCTTCCAATTTGGATTAGCCTTGATGCGACAGCACACCTCAATGCCATCTAATTCTGGCATCATCACATCAAGCAAAATCACATCAGGCTGACTCTTTTTTAGCCGTTCTAAAGCACTAACACCACTGGATGCATATCCCAAACGATAGCCACAATTGTACAGAATGCCGCTGATGACTTCAAAGTTATCGGGTTCGTCATCCACTAACAGAATCGTCAGTTCTTGATTGACTATTTCAAATTCACTCATGATACGATATACGATACTGTTGGCGAATGTAATACATATTTGTATTGTCAAGTATTACGTAAGTTTACACCTCTATTTATAGTTGCGGCTTCTAGTTGTAACACTTTTGTTTATCCATTTGTAACACTTTTTCCAACAGTATCCACTCATCTACGAACAAGGCATCACCGGATACCGTTGGCGAATTCCCCAAACAGCTAAACTGAACCGATTAGTTCAGAAATGAAACGATTGAGAACCTTCTGAACATTTTTATACCCTGTAGCTTGCTTACCTAATTTCAGTTCAGACATAATGCGATCGCGTAAAATTTCAAGTTCTCTTAT
>NZ_JAVRBN020000103.1:0-7464 GCF_034531305.2 Nostoc sp. ChiQUE02 | reverse complement strand
CGTTGCAAGGCGCAAGTCCGGTTCTGAGGGGGCGGGATTATAGCGATATAGTCCTGCTACCCGACCACGGTGATGCCAGTTAGTGGTGGCTTGGGATTGTTGGAAAGAGCAATCGAAAAAGACCGACAGGTATTTCCGAGACGAGTTGCGCTTTTGGAAGGGCGAGAAACAGTAGATAAAGACTCGCTAAGAGAATAGCCAAAAAACTTAAACGTGGCATTGCAACCATGCCGCTCATATTGTCATGCAAATTTTGGGAGAATTATGACTACAGCGTTAAAAGCAATCAATGGTGGTAGCAAACAGCGAAGCGATGTCCAAGGACAAGCCGCTTCGCGTCTACGCAAACAGACGGATGCAGAGAAATCGATTAGACCACATTGTAAAGTATCAATTGAGGATATCAACTGGGTTCGTCAGCAACCTCCGTCTGTGCAGCAGCTTTGGTTAGATAGCGTGGCGGCTGAACAATTTGGGGGTTCTGCCCACAAACTCGACACTAACCTCACCTACAAATCTTTGCAAAAAGCAGGGGCGGCGTTGACTGCTCAAGGACTGTTTCAGTTTGAGGAAGTATTTGGTCGCTTGCCCTCTGGTAGACCTGGGTTGATTAGCTACCGTGTCCGCAACTTACACGGTTATTACAATCGGTTTTATTGGGAATCATCCACGTCTGGGGAAACCAATTCTTGTGACGAGAAAGCCGTCCACGCCGGGGAGAAAGTAAACCAGCCCGAACCGAATCAAAACCACCCCAAAGTGGAACGAATCTAGCCTGATTTGGAATCATTCCAAAAGAATGGTCAAAAAAGTGAGGATTTGCAAAGGTTCCAAAAACCTAACAACGTTTCTAACAATCCGTTAACTACCTACCAACAACCTTAGTTGGTTGTTGGTATGGTAGTTGGTTCTGACGCGCCAACTGAAAATTCGCGTTTAGAGGAGACGGCTCATGCGCCCTTGGGGGGCGCGTCGCCTCAACGTATCGAAAGCGCGTCAGAACTTGAAGAATTGCCTGTGGCAATGGAATGCACGACGCTGGCGCTTGTGGATGCTGTACCAAGTCAATCTGCTTCGTTGTTAGCTGAAAACCAAGTCTCTGGTGTTGAAGCGATATACCCTCATGAAGATACAAGTTCGGCCGCGCCCGTCGCTCAAAATGAATTTTCTTTAAATTCTGCGATCGCAGATCAGAAAATAGAACCGAGTTGCCCCTCTGCTGAGTTGATGACTGAAAATTCGGTTTCGAGTGTAGAAATCAAAGCAGTTGATGAGGGTGAAAATTCCGCCGCATCTGTCCCCAGTGCTGAAAAATGGTCACATGAGGCGATTGTAGCGAGGTCAAATATGCGACCTCTGCGTATGCAAAAACTCAAACTAACGGAAAATTCGGGGGAGAATCCGGGGTTGGACTTTTTGCAAGAGTGTTGGGATGATCCGGCTTTGCAGATTGTGATCAAGAAGTTGCTGGCGAAGTATCCGCAGTGGGGGATTGCGGTTGTAGATGGGGTGTTGGTGGATTGGAGGATTAGCTAGGAGAGCGGCAAGACCTTCTCTGAACACTATGTCAATATTTCCTCGCCTATAACTCGTCCAAGAGGTTTTTTATAATTGAAGGTGAAAGTGTTTCCATTTTTAATCGCTTGTCGCATCTCTTCGCACATTGGAGATTCACCTACACCACTTAAGCTTACCCAAGCTTTGGATCTGGTAAGAGCAACAAATAACTGGTTACGAAGGCTTATGCTGCTTTCATTTTTTGCAATATTGTTAAAGCCTATCAGGTGTACCATATAAGCTTCATTACCCTTAGCGCGGTAAATACGCGATACTGTAACAGCTTCTTCTTTCCAAAACTGATTTGGTCGCTTGTCTTGTAAATCCATTTGTTCTGGAAATTGATTGCTGTTGAGCGCACTAGGAATATAAAAGTCGACACCATACTTTTGTAAAGTCTGGGCTGCCCTTTTTTGAAGATTAATACTTTCTTCCTGAGAACCCAACACGATTACTAAAATATCACGGCTAGGTTTTAATCCATCACAGTGAATGTTTTGATGAATTTTGTTTCTGAGTGCATCAAGTTCAGCTTCGCAAGAATCATAAACATTAAATTCTAATAAATCTCCTGACCAAAAATGATGTACTGGATTAGGAGAATTTTTCAAAGGTCTGCTTATAGTAATTCGCTCACCTATTTTGCGGAAGTCACCATCAACTTTATAGCCTATATGTTCCCAATCTTTTTTATTTGTAATTCCTGTTAGCATTCCTTCTGGACGCAGCCATCCCATACCAATTGCATGAGCAGCAGTCAGAATATTCCCAGGTGTGCGATAACAATGGCGTATTGCATAAGCTTTGCGGATACCGCCTTCATACCAAGCTCCTCCATTTCCTCCTAGTATTTGGCTTAATTCTGCGCCTAGTACTTCCTTAGAGGTTGGAATACTCAAGGCATCAAGGCTCTGCGCTTCATCGTATGCCCAAATTAAACGTCTGACATCTGGAGTATCCGGTGTAATAGGTCTGAGCGCTTGCCATGCTAACCAGTAAACTGATTGTTTATCTTCAAACTTTAACTGTTGCTCATCTAAAGCTAAGTCTTGCCCCTCATCAATTAAAATAGCATCGAATATTGGTTGAATTTGGTATTCACTTAATACCCTTTTGCACAGATATGCTAACTTTTCAGGGGGATTACCTTTCACACGCTGATCATGAATGAGACTGATATTCTGTGTATCATGAATAGTTGAGTACAAACCTGGTTGTCTGTCATCTCCCCAAGCGTGTAGTATTTTTAGCTTGGATGTCTCAGGATCATATTCAACTTCATCATTGGAGAAAAATTTCAGCCATTCATTTACTAAGTGAACTGCTTGGTCATAGAGACTGCGAGTAAAAAATACTAGAGCAATATCCCAATCTGGATGATACCAATGCATCCAAGCTGCCTTTTGACATAGCAACACTGTTTTACCAGAACCAGCTATTCCTCGAATCCGTTGAGGCCCAGGAGGTATTGACATTCCTATGTGAATTTGCTCGATATCTGTTGAACCTACCCATTGTTGTAATTTTTCAATTACCTGACGACGCAGTGGTTTTGGATTAAGTTTTATTGGTTCATCTGCACCATCTGGGCGAATAGGAGGTATGGGGCTGCAAACAATTTTTTGTAGTAAATTCCACTCTTTATCTGTTAAAGGTCTTCCTGGTTGAACTTGACCTGCATTTTGTATAATTATTTGGATTAAATTATTTTTGCTTAAATGCTCTTGAAAAAGAATAGGAGGACAGGATATCTGTTTATTAAATTCTTGTCCTATCCATTCTTTTTCAGTAATTGAAGGTAAAGCCACTAAAGCTCTTGCTCTTACTTTTCGTTCAAGTAATGGCTGCTTGTTACAATAATTAACTAAGTGTTGAAGTTGGCTCTCAGCTTGTTTATAGGCATTTATGGGAGATTTATAAAAATTTTTGGTAAACCAGTCATAACCTTTTATATGTGTTATTTGGTTGATTTTAATATTTTTAACTTCAATAACAATTACACCAAATTCCTGGTCAACAATTAATATATCTGGCTCATAGCATAATTGTTTATCTTTAATAAAGAGAGGATATGTCCAAAAACATAAACAGTTTTTTCGGTCGTTGAATGCAGAACGAACAACATCCCAAACTTTCTGTTCGGCTTTTTGTCCAGGAAAGTAAATTGGTTCGGTTGTAATAAATTTAAGCTTATATTCTTGAGTAGCAGATACCATGATATCCTACCTGATTTAATTTGCAGTCAATCATATAACTGCGCTCTAAATAAAATATCTTTTACTTGTCTCAAGTAAGGCTTCAGGGAAAACACGTCTTTTAGTAAATACTCTGAACTATAAGCCACTGTAAAATTGCTGCTAATACTAAGGCAGAAATGGAACTGCTGGCGAAGTTTCCGCAGTGGGGTATCGGTTGTGTTGATGGTCTGTTGGTGGATTGGGAGAGAATTCACACTGTCTCAGAATAGCGTGGAGCTAAAGCGATTGCTGCTTGATAGTGCTTGTCTACTCTTGTGCAGAAGATGTAGCTCAAGATTCCCTTGCCTTGATACTGCCAAGCGACCAATTATTTTCTGAAAACGGGGACGCATAATCTGCGACTCGCTCCCATCCCCACTTATAAGCAGTATCAACTAGAATTTCTTTACCATTTCGGAACTTGATAAATTCCTGCCCGTGATCGTAAAATATGTCTGCAACCAGTTGATTACGCTCGTCGTAACCCCACTTATCCACTGCTGCCTTCCACCAGCGTTTTCCGGAGGAGAGCAACTGTTCAAGTTCTAAATACTCCGGCTTCCAGTATTTGGTGCGCCATTGATTTGCCAGTGCCTCGATTAGTATTGCAGTCGGGTAGATCGGCTTCAAGTTTTCTTCGAGCCAGAGTATATAAACAATTGCGCTCCTGAAAGCATCTTCTAAACAATAGCTGGATGCTTCTAGAGTGTCTTGAAGTTGCTCGTCATTAAAATTTACGCCGAGCGACCGTAGGGCTGGAGCGTACAAATCAAATAATTCTTGTTCTACTGAATCGGCAGACCAGAACCACATAAGAAAAAGAAAACTCCTGCTGGGTGGCTAAATAAAATTTAGCATTTAGCGTGGAAAGTGTTGATGTGGGGACAAGTAGCGATCGCTAATCAAACACCAGGGCAAGTAGAACAGGATCACTCTGCTATGTTGTTGGTTCAAATTCAGCTTTAGGTGGAGAAATGAAAGCGGTGAATGAGGGTGAAAGTTCTGCCGCACCTGTGTCAAATCCTGAGAAATGGTCGCATGAGGCAATTGTTGCGAGGTCAAATCTGCGACTGGAGCGGATGCAGAAACTGAAAGTTGTGGCGAATTCGGGGCAGAATCCGGGGTTTGACTTCTTGTATGAGTGTTGGAATGACGATCCGGCTTTGCAGATTGTGATCAAGAAGCTGCTGGCGAAGTGTTCGCAGTGGGAGATTGCAATTGTGGATGGGGTGTTGGTTGATTGAAATGAGTAGCGATTCACCCAAGCTTGGAAGCGTTATTGCTGCCTAATTTTGTCCGAAGTATTGTTCAAACTTGTTTTACTATTTTCTGCCCTTTTGTTACTTAGAACTACAAGAGTGTGAAGAATAGATAAAGCTCAGTATTGCTGTGTACATTTATCGGCAAATAATGTGAAGAGTATGCAAAGACGGTGATTTAAGTATAGACATCTAAGTAATATATTCAGTATGTAGTTAGCTGAAGGCAAGTAATATTTTTTCTATGTACAAGCTCGACACTTACGGAGGATAGCCCATAAGCTAGGCATAAAAATGTCTTTCCCGCTCAAAAGTTAACTGTTTCCTACTTTGAAGCTTGTAGGACTTAGGCACTGGCAAAAAACCAAATAGAAAAGGTGGTTTTTAGGTATTCAAGGTTGATTTTTTGATGATTATTTACTGATTTCTACTGAACAATTATCTAAAATTCACAGCTTGATTAATTTGTATAGTGCTTAAGGCTTAGATAGTAAGAGAATAGTTATGGGACTTACGCATCAACAAATGTAGCTTCAATTCATGAATTGAACTTACAGAAAATCAAGGTTTTAACTGTCTTTCTACTAGCTTTAAGTTAGATAATTTTTACGTAGAATCTAATTGTCTCGGTCAATTTTTGAGAAATATTACTGTTTTTCAAGAGTATTAACAACCTCAAGTTTTGGGAATTTTCGTACCCGGAAACATCACTTGCAACAGTGTAAGAACTGAAGTTACTCAAAAAATCAATTTAGATAGGTAAAATTTATGGCAAGTTTCATTGGAACCAACGGTAACGATACGCTATCGGGCAGTAACGGAGACTACTTCAGTGACGGCGACACCTTAACTGGTGGAGGTGGTAACGATATTTACAACAACATTATATCTATTAGTGGTGGATACACTATTACGGATTTTGGTGGCATAGGTCAAGGAACAAATCCGACAGCAGGAGTCATCGCTGAAGTGGATACCCTAATATTCCGAGATCCTAGCGCTACTGCTCGAAATCTGCTGCTTACGCAAAATGGCAGCAATCTGGAAATCACCTTTCAAAATAATTCCAATACTAAAGTCACCCTGCAAAACTTTGTCCTTGAAAACCTGGATAACCTTAGCACATCTACAGGAGCAACTGTAGACTTGGGTAATATCTTGTTTTATGGAGAAACCATCACCACAGACAGCTTTGATGTCTTCAATGCCAACTCCACCCAAAGCAATATCTTCAACAGAAATACAGTCACCTTCCTTAACGACTTGAACAATAATGTTGACGGCTTTGATGATTCAGATGATGTCATCAATGGTCAGGGGGGTGATGACATCATTGACGGCAAAAGTGGCAACGACACCCTGCGGGGTGGTGCGGGCAATAACCTGCTCTCTGGGAGCGATGGCAATGATTATCTTGATGTCTCTGGCAGGTACATTGACACCACTTTTTTCTTTAAGCAGAATATTGACTCTCGCTTAACAGGCAATAACACCCTAGAAGGAGGTGCAGGTGAAGATACATTGAAGGCTGGCGGTTCAAAAGGCAATAACCTGCTCTCTGGTGGCGATGGCAATGATTATCTTGACCTCTCTGGCAGCTACAGCAATAACCGTGGTGTAGTCGACTCTCGCTCAACAGGTAATAACACCCTCAAGGGAGGCGCAGGTGACGATACATTGAGTGCTGGCGGTTCAACAGGCGATAACCTGCTCTCTGGTGGCGATGGCAATGATTATCTTGACATCTCTGGCAACTACGCGAGTTACCGTGGTGAATTCGACTCTCGCTCAACAGGCAATAACACTCTTGATGGTGGCAATGGCAATGATATCCTTACAGGGGGCAATGGTAATGACATTCTGATAGGAGGGGACGGGACTGATACCTTTGCTTTCAATAGTTACAATGAAGGCGTTGACACTATTTATGACTTCAACGCCGCTAATGAACTGATTCAGGTATCAGCTAGTGGTTTTGGTGGCGGCTTATCAACAGGTTCACTTCAGACAAGTCAGTTTACCATTGGAACATCTGCAACTGCGATCGCTCAACGATTCATTTATGATGATTCTACAGGTGGACTGTTCTTTGACCAAGATGGCAGCGAATCTGGATTTACTCAGGTAAAATTTGCCCAACTATCAACCGGATTGTCACTAACTAACAACAATTTTGTGGTTGTTTAATTAGAGGTTTCCAAAAAATAAATTTAGGAGTCACGCGAAACTACATCTGTAGGGGCAATTCATGAAGATTGGTGTCAACTAAAGAAGATTTTGCCCAAATTTGTTAAGTGTAAGCGTCAATCTCTTGGGTGAGCGTTACTAGCATCAACACTGGACGTTCGCTCATTTTGACCTAGTAAGTGAGAATTATGTCTTACAGGGCTTAAGTTCTAGCTCATAAATGG
>NZ_JAVRBN020000102.1:0-7778 GCF_034531305.2 Nostoc sp. ChiQUE02 | reverse complement strand
GCGATGAAGGCGATTACGAAGCAGGCGGTTGCGGCTAGCAGGGTGGGGATCATGACTACGCCGAACCAACCGATGTAGATCCGGTTGTTGGTGCTGGTGATCCACTCACAGAATCTATCCCATACGTTGGCGCTTGAGCGCTGTTGTAAGGTTGCTGTCATTGTTTTATAAGTGCGGTTAGTTATTTATGAATCAGGCGGTTTTGTTTTCGCCTGTGGAACTACTTTACAATGCTTTACAATTTTTAATCCACTATCTCACTTTTGTAAAGCTGATAGAACCTATCAGCTTTACTTATTTATTTAAAGCCAATACAATTTAAGGTAAATGTAGTCCAACCCAGGCATTACGCTTTGCGATCGCTTACCCGCCCACCGGAGGCTATGTCTTCGACGTTAAAAATAAAGGCGATGTCTACGATGGTCACTGAGCTTTGTCGTTCGCGCAGCGTCTCGTAGAGAAGTGCTGGCTGCGCCTACGTTCTCCAGTTCTCTAAGATAATTAATGCACATAGGATTTACATACCTATTGCAGACATTATTTATAAAAGAGCTTGGTCACAAGAGTGACCAAGCTCTTAGCTATCTCAATCTATCAAAGGAGGTAGAGTAATGCGATCGCAACCCATTAGGTAGCAGGTTTTTCTAAATTAACCTTGACAACTTTGTTCTTTTCTTGCTCAGTTTTAGGCAGTGTCAGATTCAAGATGCCGTCTTTATAATCTGCTGTAACGTTAGTATTTTGAATCCTAGCAGATAGAGGAATTACGCGTTGAAATTTACCGTAATGAAACTCACTTCTGGTAACACCTTTTTCCTCAGTTTTAGTTTCAGACTTCCGCTCCCCGCTAATGTAAACAGCCTTTTCTGTGACTTGCACATCCAGGTCTTTAGCTTCTATTCCTGGCAGTTCTAGCTTGAGATGAATAGCATTTTCAGTTTCTTGGATTTCAGCAGCAGGAACTTTGCTCAACCCTCTGTCCAACAATACAGATGGCACTCTGGTGTCTTCAAATAAACTATTGATTTGATGTTGTAGAGTGTCAATTTCTCTCCAAGCATTCCAACGAACTAGTGTCATAACTCTTCCTGGCATCAATTAGCTTTTAGTTAATCAGTTTTGCACTTCGCTTTGTGCTTACATATTCATATTATGTAGAGTTAAACCTGCTGTAAATTCGGTTATTAACACCAATAAATTGAGAATTACCGTACCAAATTAGACATGAATATAAATTACGGTTTACTTCAATTTGTATGTTCGGTAAACCAGAAATAACAAATTAGATTCAAGCATAGTTAACCAATAAATCTGCTGTTAAAGGGAATAGTACAGAAATGTAATGCCTGTCTTGAAAAGTGACGCTCGATTACTTGCTAGCGCTACCAGATGCCTGCGGCAGGCTGCACCAACGAAGGAAACCGAAACCACCGCTCCGACTTTTCGCTGAGTTGGGCTACGCCTAGAACTGAGTAAGACCGCTGCATAAATTTTTAGATTACTTCAGTTAAATACATATCTGTTCAAGTTTGTCCTGTACTTCATTCCCGATTTATTAACCAACACAACATCAGCAATGAAACTCTTTCCCTCGCTCAATTTTGCACATATTGTTGATTCTAATGTCCTACCTAGAATCGCTAGAACTCAAATATCCACTCATAGTAAGAATGGCACATCAATCAACACAGCTATCATATCTAATACTTTACACAGCCATTCCATAAATATTAATTATCTCAAACCCTTTGATACTGATGTTCTTGCATATCACATGATGGGTCTTAGCAACTTTGAATGATCTATTAAAATGGATTCAATTTTTTAGTTCTTGCGCTCAATTAGATCACCCGAATGGGTGAGGAACAAATCAACCGTTCAGGTGACCTGAGTGCAGGAAGTTTAGACCGATAAAAAATAAGACTCTATTACTCAAGAACACTAATTGCACTTTACCTTAATTAAAGATAATCTTATGAAACTCTCCACCTTGATAGATTCTGTACTTATTGTTGCTTCTATTGCTTTATTACCTGGAATCGGTGGCGCTCAAACAGCTACTAATAATAGTGGCGAACCTATAGCTATCAACTCTAACGATTTACTGACTCATTCTACGAACGTCAGCTACCTCAAACCCTTTGATGCTGCATTTCTAGCTTATCAAGGTAACCTGAAAGCACAGGGTATTCCTAGTGGTAGTGCTTTGGTATCTCAATACCAAACAGGAAGCCTGACTGCATTAGATGTGGTTAAGGCTGCTGTCAACGCTAAAAAGTTACCAACACAAGCTTTGAATGACAGAGGTTACCTAAACGCTGTCGAGTTGCAGCTAACCTCATTCGGCAACACTAATAATTTATCATACTAAGTACAGCGTTGCAGAGGTTCGTGACAGATTTATAAAATGCTGTACTATCATCTCGTTACTTTGACAAGAAAATGCGTCACCAGAGAGGACAAGCTGCTGTCTTTGCCTAATCACCATCCCATTACCAAAAATTACCTTAACCCCTTCAACCTTGGAGGGGTTTTTAGTTGGTGCTACAGTTACTGCTTGCTCTAGCGTCGCCTCCCTTTCCCCAACGAACCTTTTCATATTTCTCTGAGAGGAAACGCGATCGCTGTACAGTAGCTTTAGGCAGTGCATTTGCAGCTTAGTGTTTACTTCTGGAACGCTTGTATAGCAATACTTTTTACCCTGCTACCACCAAGGTGCGTAGGCGTAGCCCATCACACGCCTAGAAAAAAGAGGCGGGTAATAAATTATTTACTGTTCTATCAAATTAACGTTGTTAAGTTACTCAGCAGGTGTAGTTCTCACCTCCAGGCTGTGTTAAACATTGTGACGCGAAACAGGAGTATAGATACGTTGCTAAAGCTTTCTCCAGAATCTCCTCTATTTATTCTGTTAATCATTATTAGTTTTCTAGTAGTAACTTTGTCAACTTGGTTATCATCTAAACCATTCATTTTAAAACCATTTGGGCTTAATGATATTATCCAGTTACTAACTTTACAATTATTTATTTCTTTATTGTTAGAACGTTCTTTAGAAGTATTTATAACTACTTGGCGAGGTTCATTTATCGAACAGTTAGATATTACTATTCAGCAAGAAAAGGCTCTAATATCTGAAAAGATAAGACTTATGGAAGTCCAACAGAAACAGTTTCCTTCTTTGGAATCAACTCAAGTAAGTGGACTACCACCTGAAGGAATGAGTTTAGAACAGCAAATCATCCAAAGTTTTACGCAAAATCAACAAGACTCATTAAAAATATTCCAGCCACAAATTGATGAGATAAATGAAAAAGAGCGCCAAAAAATAGCTTATAAAGCTGATACACGAACAATTGCTCTATGGACATCCCTTTTATTTGGTCTTTTAATGAGCGCAATAGGTATTCGTTCAATCGAACCACTTGTAGTTATTGATTTAGATAATCCAATACAAGTAGTTATTTTCCGTTGTTTAGATGCATTGCTGACAGGAGGTTTAATTGCAGGAGGTAGCGAGGGAATCCATAAGATCATAAAAGTTTTTATCGATTTTATGGAAGCTACATCTAAACAAATCAAAAATCAGGGATTATCTTGATGAAACAAGGCATTTTCCTGACAAAATGCAGAATATGGAAATCTAGATGAAAATTACATTACTAACATCTATTCTAAATATATGGTATGATCTTCCCATAGATAATCTTTAATATCTACAAAATTTTTGTTTAAATCGCTCAATAAATCTGCCTCAGATAAAACCTTAACTCCTTCAGTTTCTAACTTGCTTTTTTGTTGGTTCACATAAATTATCAAATAACCTTTAGAGTCTAATATTCTATGTACAGGATAATCAGCAGCAGATGTTTTTTTCAAATATGTAGGCATAGCTCTTAAATAGCTATTATCTACTCCTATACCTTTGATTATCTGTTTATATGTAACTACTTTCCCACTGGGGATTTTGATGATAAAATTTAAAAATCGTTTATATGGATTTTCAGATAATGCTGGGAATTTATTAGCTTGAACCTGAAGATTATTACCAACCTGGATTTTACCTGATTTAATAACTACGCCTAAAATCCCTCTTTTAACTTGAATGCTTTTTAATGATTCTACCAAGTGTGCTACTCGCTTACACGGTTCGCAGTGGAAAGTTAGACGAATTGCTGCACCACTTTCAAAGTTTAGCAGAGATCCAGGGATAAAATTCTCAAGTTCTATGCCTGTAACCACAATATTTTCTCGCAATTCTCCTGGTTGAATTGATAAATCTACAATATCTTCAGACCTAACAATTAAAACTTGTCTGGGACTTATAGAATCGGCATTTATATCTCCTTCTATACCATGACCCACTTTTAAATTTAATGTTTTAAGCTCTACCATCGCAGAACCTGCTTTTACCTTGGTGAAAAGATGCATTATTGAGAGAGCCATATTCATTCAGCGGCGCGATCAATTTCCAATTTAGAAGGTTAAGTCAGGTAAATCATTTGATTTACTAAGAATGAATAAACTTCCATCTCCTCCACGTCCAATTCTTAAGGTCTCATCTAAGTAAGTAATGTCCAGTGTGGCAGTTCTGCTAGTAGGATTATTAGCTGAGACAACCTTAAATGGATTGAGTTGAGGGGTATTAATTCCAACAATCTTCTCAATCGATAGATAGCGTTTGTCAAAATAGACGTTGATGCGTTTGTTCATTAGAGGCTCTAAATTTTCTTTGGCTGGCTCAAAGTTAGCTGTCACTTTGACATATCCCGATACTAGCGCCAGAGAATGTTTGACTTTAGCTAAATTGAAAAACAATTTATTTGTAACATCAATTACTTGATAAACTTTACCCAGCTTTAATCCCAATGGGAGAGAAGCTAAAGAACGGATTTCTCTCGCAGTAGAGTATTGCAGTTGCCAAGCTCCATCCAACAAAGAAATAGCGTTGATAAGAGGATTGAGATTGGGATTTATGCTCTCCAGTTCCGTCGTCAATTGTTCAATTTCTTCGGCTAAATTTGTGTGTAGCTGCAAATTGGTAACGGGAGAGCCATCGCTCTTGGTTTGAATCTTATCAAGCTTGGCTTGTAATTTTTTTTTAATTAAAAGTTGATTGTTCAATGGTTGAAAATTTTCCTTTACATATCCTATTGCTTTAGTTCAACTTTTACGCGGAAAGCGCATAAAAGTTGAATTATCTAGATGAAATTAGTCGATGAGTTGTGGGGTGGGAATTTGCGTATCAATATCTGCTTGGGAAAAAGTAGGGAGCAACCAGCTGCTCTCACCCGCCTTGAATACTTTGGCAGGCTCAACATTCAATTCAATTGCACCAGTGGCTGGATTGGTTCTAGCAATGGACTGTGTACCATCGACAAACTTGACGGCGATTGCTTGTGTCAGTTGTTGTGGTTGAGCGTTCGGGCTTAGAACCACTTGAGAACCTGCGGGTAAGTAAATACCATCGCAATCCCAATCATCATCTGTAATTGTTCCTGCGCCCAGGAAGTAGAGTTGGGTTGGAGATTTTTTTGGTTTGTTGGCATAGACAGCCAACGTCTTTCCAGTTTCATTACGGCACTGTGCCCGCTTTCTAGCTGTTTCTATGACATTTTTCTGAAACTGCAATTGTGCCAGTCGCTGCTGAAATTGCTCAGGTGTATACCCAGCTTGCTCAGGTGTATCCTTTACAGTTAGAAGTTGATTGAGCGCCTGAGTTACCTCAGCATAGTCAGCCCCCTTAGTAAAATCCTTGCCTGCCCAAGAGGGTTGAGCAATTACCAGGTTCACCATTAACACGAGAGCGACAAGAACAATTTTGAGAAACTGCATATTGTTCTCCTTTTTTGAAATTAGTGTTCAGTACCACTGAAACTTTACCAGATTTCAAACCCTTGAAAATCCTTGAAAATTGTTTGTGCGATCGCGATCGTACAAACAATAGCCATAGAATTAATATTTCTACAAGCTTTCCCCAAAATCTAAATAACGTTTAAATTTAGTTTGTACTGTAGTTTCATAAGTAATATAAGATTCATGCCTTGAATAAATCACACTTAGGATAATGTTTGTTAATAGTAGTTGCAGAGATGGCTATCTTTATTGCTTTTAGCAGCTCATTTACTCTCTAGGTAAACTAATTGTAAATATACTCCCTTCCCCTAACTTCGATTGTACAGTTATACTACCCCCCATGCCTTCTACAAGTGTCTTGACAATCGATAAACCCAAACCACAACCCCCAGTAGTATGAGAGCGGGATTCATCTACACGGTAAAATCTCTCAAATATCCGTGCTTGCTGTTGCAAAGGTATGCCATAACCTTTGTCACAAACTTGAATAATTGCCTGATCTTGAAGCTGATTTAACTTAAAAGTTATAGGTGTATCAGGTTGAGAATACCTAATAGCATTATCAATTAAATTTAATAACACTTGTTTAAGGCGATTGTAGTCTGCTTTGATCTCAATTGGGTAAACTTTTGACTCGATTGTAATTTTGCGATCGCTATATTTTTCTGCCATCATTACAACTTCTTCAATTAAATTATTCAGTACGTAAGATTTTATTTGAAAATCCAAGTAGCCACTATCTGCTCGTGCTAAATCAAGTAAATCTTGTAGCAAGCGGATAGTACGTTCAGCTTCCGATGCAGCAGTTTCTAAAGCTTCTTGTTGGGTTTGGGTTAAGTTATTTTGCCTTCGTAAGACGCTTTGTAAATATCCATGTACAATTGTCAAAGGTGTACGTAATTCATGAGAAACATTACTCACAAATTCTCGCTCTTGCTCCCAAGATTGAGAGAGTCGCGATAACAGCATGTTTAAAGTTTGAGCTAGTTCTTTAACTTCACTGGGTGCATTATCGAGATATAGCTGTGCTTGTCCTAAATCTTCAGCGGAAATTACAGAAGCCATTTGATTTAGCTGGCGCAGAGGTTGCAAAGAACGTTTGATATAAAATGCGATCGCAGCAATTAAAATAATAATTGCCAAAACACTAGTAATAGCTAAACTCTGCACCATTATCACAAACATTCTCTGTTCGCGGGTAATATCTTTGACTACAAATAACTCACCCAGTAGCTTACCCTGTACTTGCATAGAACTACCACATAAAACAAAGTAGCTTTGGTTCACTCTGTAAACTTGTGGTTTAATCGGCATCTTAGTCAGGGACATTAACTCAGCCACCGTAGTATCAGATAATAAGTTTAAAGTCGCAGATTTTACTAAAATTTTATTATCAGGACTTTTTAGCCATAATAATGTGTTGGTATTTGCCAAATTATTAATAGCCTTTTGCAACCCAATTTCAGGTTGCATCATTTCACTATAAATTTGCACATCTTGTGGCAAGCGCTTGGCGATTTCTTCTATATTATACTTATGACTATCAACTAAAATTTGCTGCATTTTACAACTAGTCAATGTAGCGAGGCTACCTAATATTAAAGTTGAAAATGCGGCAATACCAACCGTGAGGCGTGACTGTAAGGAAAATGGGTCTATATTTATCCAAACTTTTATAATTTGCTTCACTGTTCTGGTTGTGCTTAAGATGTTTATTAAGGCTTTATCAATAAAATCAAACTGCTAAATGTAAAGTTCCTACCAACTGCTACATCTTTAGTTCTAGCTGATTTTAACTTACCTCTGTTGAATACTTACAGTGAAAAGTGCAGCTATAGGAATCCAATTTGATTTCTGAAAAAATCTAAGTATCTGTAGGGTGTGTTATCGGCGAGAGTACGGCACCAAAGCCTTCGGACGGT
>NZ_JAVRBN020000101.1:0-7951 GCF_034531305.2 Nostoc sp. ChiQUE02 | reverse complement strand
ACAAGGCTGTTCCAGAACGCCCAGGTCGTAGTGAACCACGAGTTCGTAAACGTCGCCCCAAAATTTACCCCTTGATGACCAAACCCCGGCATGAGTTACGCAAACAATTGCAAACTGCTTAAACTGCAAGTGTTTCAGCTTTTCTTAGTGCCATTCAATACAGACCCCCTGGCTTTTGGTTGCGACTGGGTGCGGGATTATTTGCGAACAAATGCCGATGTGAAGGAGGAGGACAGATATCTGTGCGATCGATCTCCCCAATAGACATCAACGATATGAAGCTGGACGAACTTTGGGGTTAGAGGGTAATACTCGTTTGCTGATTTTTTAATGAAGTTATAAGAGCGATCGCCCCAACAGAGGTGAAACGGCTGCTGACGCAAGTATCTGTAATTCCTCATCGCACCTGTTGGAACCAACCTGAGATTCTGACTTCTCCCGTTAAGTCTCGAAAAGCTTGCTAGATAAGGATTTAATAAATAGGACAGCATATACGGTACAGTAGTCAATACCTTCGCCAAAAAAAGAGTATGAAGAGATAGGGCTGCCGTAGTAGAGTTATTGTCTCTCAAAACGACAACTCAAAACTCACTCTCCAGCCCGTGTTCGATATCCTATCACTGCTACAATGCCTGCTACCAGAAAGTAGACTTGTGCTATTGGCACTTATGTACCAGATGTAAGTAAGGCTGTTTCCCTATTCTCATATCCCAATTCATTTGTTAACTGGCGAATTGATTCCTGATTGATAACTGGTAGAATCAGGGCTTTCTGATTAAGCCATCTAGTCTCATTCGCTGGGACTTAATACATCACTGGTTGCATTTTGTCAACAACTTTTTTGAGAGCATCATCTTCTTCAATGCCCATAAATTCCAAAATTCTACCAATTGTCTGTAGCCGCTGTTGCGAAGATGAAAGAATATCTTCAAATTGAACTCTTAAAATGTTAGTCACTTTCTCTTGTTCTAGGCTTTCTAAAATGACTTGATGTGGACTAGACCACTGTAAGCCACAAACATATTCTAAAGGTTGGTTTATTACCTCTTTCCATTGGGGAGGAAGTTCATAGCTCCACCAATGTTTCCCCCAGTCAAAAACATCGGAATATCCGGGGATAGCTAAATTAGCAATTCTCTCTAAATTATGAGAGAAAAATCCTCGGTGATGCCAGCCATCATAGAGACCGTTAATACTTGTTGCGGCAAAGCGAGTAAGATGAATGATTTTAAACTCGGCATTAGGAAAAAGTTGCTTGAGTTTGGCTTTTAACCTTATTTCTTAAGCCAAATTTTTATGTTTAACTAATAATTTAGCATAACAGGTACTGAAGAACCAAAAATTATTGGTAGGTTTCTGAATCCTGTGCGATGTTGTAAGTTTCTGCAACACTATTGACAATTTTATCAAAGTCAAATTTTTGCAAAACACCATTTTTATCTGCCGTCAAATACATGAAAATAATGTCAATTTCTTTTTCTGAAGTTCAGTTAACATGGGTTATCGGTATTGCAACAATTAACCTCATAATAAGCTGATTTTATTTTTTTTAATCTTGCCTATACTAGATTCCTACCTTCCCTACCTTCCCTACTTTTCCTACTTTAAAGTCAGGAATAACTTATTTACAAATAATTTGTGATGCTGCTTGACTTAGATACATTAATCTGAATAAATAGATAAAACAAAGAAATACAAATACAAGGTTCAAAATCTGAAAAAATCTAGAAATAGTAAATATATTGGTTTAGACGTAAGCAACAGGTTAAGTATTCACCATCAAAATTAATAAAAAAGATGTTAAATCCCCAAAATCGCTGGCGGAAGTTGCGTAATGGCTCCCTAACTAATCTAAAACTGGGTGACTGGACAATTAAATCCAAGCTGCAAGCATTGCTCCTGGGAGTTAGCCTGGGTTCTGTAGTAGTAGTTAGTGGGATTGGTTGGTATCAAACACAAGCTACCCTCAGAAGCAAAATCGCCGAGCAACTTTCCGGTATACGTACAACCAAAGCCGAGCAGTTTGAGTCGTACTTTGAAAATTTGAATAACCAAGTGGGGATGCTGGCGGCAGATGGCAACATCGTGAAAGCGATGGTGGATTTGAATGGGGGTTTCCGCAACCTCGAGCGCAACTTTATTCCCCCCGAATGGGATACAGCATTGGATGCTTACTACACCAAACAATTTTTTCCTCGCTTGCAAAAGAATCTATCCCCTGAAGCAGTGATTCCCAGTGTCTATCAGCCCCTCGGACAAGCGGCTCGTTATCTTCAGTATCACTACATTGCATCTAATCCCAATCCAGTTGGCAAAAAAGACCAGCTTCTTGATGCTGGTGATGGCAGCGCTTACACCAAAGCTCATGCCAAATATCAACAATTCTTTGCAGGAATTATCGAAAAATTCGGTTATTACGATTTATTTTTGATTAATCCTAAAACAGGAGATATCATCTATTCCTATTTTAAAGAGTCAGATTTTGCTACTAATCCGCTACAGAGTTATGACTCCCAGAATGCACTAAAGGATTTGGTGCAGGCAGTCCAGACAAATCCGACTCAAGGTAGCATTCAGGTTATTGATTTCAAGCCTTACCGTCCCTCTTATAATGCTCCGGCTGCTTTCCTGGGAACGCCCATTTATAGCGGTTCTAACATGATTGGCATCTTGGCAGTACAAATTCCTATTGAAAAGATCAACAACGCTATTAGCCGGAATAATAATTGGGAAAACAGTGGTTTGCAGAAAACAGGGGAAGCTTATTTAGTCGGGCCCGATTCCCTAATGCGTTCGACATCTCGTTTTTGGGTTGAAGACCCCAAAAAATATCAAAATGCTGTTCGTTACACGGGGACTGACAAGAGAACTCTGCAACTGATGGATAACTTCAACACTACCATTAGCTTACAGAAAATCAATAGTCCAGCCGCCAAAGCCGCCTTAGAAGGGCAACAAGGGATGATGGTAGACCGCAACTATCGGGGAGCAGAAGTATTGAGTTCCTACACTCCTTTGAAGTTGAACGGGTTAAATTGGGGGATTATAGCAGAGATGGAGGTGGGAGAAGCTTATCGTCCGCTTTACACTTTACAGGTAATTTTGCTGATTGCAGCGGCGCTTTTCTTACTGGGGACGGCGTTTTTAGCGGCAATTGCTGCGAAAATTTTCACCTCTCCCCTGCGTCGTTTGACTGATAGCGCCCGGAAACTGAGTGCTGGGGAACTGGATACAGAAGTTGATGTGACATCCCTTGACGAGTTTGGGGAATTGGCAACAGAGTTCAAAGAGGTGGCGAACAAATTACATCAAACTGAGGAAGAGCTGGAAACCAAGAAGCAGGAGAACGATATTCTCTTGCAGAATATCTTACCAAGAGCGATCGCCGAACGCAGGAAACAAGGAGAGCTATCCATTGCGGAAAACTTCAAGCAAGTAACCATCCTCAATGCTCATCTGGCTGGGATTGCTGAATTGAACAAACGCCTGTCACCGCCAGAGATCACAAAATTGCTCACCGAGCTATTTGATGAATTCGATGACTCCGCAGAACGCTACGGCTTGGAACGACAGAACTCTCTGAGTACAAGCTATGTGGCAGTGTGTGGACTCACTGAAGTCAGATTTGACCACAGCCAGCGAACTGTTGATTTTGCCCTAGCCATGTTAGACATAATCCAGCGTCTGAATGTTAATCACAATTCTGCCTTGGCTTTACGCATCAGCATTCATGCAGGTTCTGTGACAGCAGGGGTAGTCGGAACACAAAAATTTGGATACAGCATTTGGGGAGAAACAGCATATATAGCAAGCAATCTTCAAAGCCAAGCTGAGTTGAACTATATTTTACTGACTAAGAGTGTGTACGATCGCATAGCCGATAGCTATACTTTCATCCAAAACCCGGTCGTCAAAATTCAAGGTCTGGGGGAAGTAGAAACCTGGACGCTAGTAACCACCAGGAAGTTAGTTCTAAGTCAAGTGGAGTTGGTTCAGTCATCCTTTGCTAAAGTTAAACCCATCGCTGATAAGGCTGCCGAACTGTTTTACAACCGACTGTTTGAATTAGAACCTTCTTTTCGTGCTTTATTTAAGGGGGATATGAAAGAGCAGGAACGTAAGCTAATGGCTACGCTTGCACTTGCAGTGGAAGGTTTGCGTCAACCAGATAAGATTATCGGTCCCGTTCAGAAGCTTGGTCGCAGCCATGCGAGCTATGGTGTCAAGGCTGAATACTACGATATTGTCGGCGAAGCTTTGCTGTGGACGTTAGCGCAAGGACTGGGTGAAGACTTTACTACGCCAGTGCGAAAAGCATGGGAAGAAGCTTACACATTCCTGAGCGAAATTATGAAAGAAGCAGCAGCGGAACCTGAGTTTTCAAAGATAGGCGTTTGAAGGGGGCAAGAGGCAGGGGGCAGGGGGCAGGAGGCAGGAGGCAGGAGGCAGGGGGCAGGAGGGTTTTAAGACTTAATTTTTTGAATGCTTGACACTAAAATTCCTTGAAATCTATCGACTTCTTCCAAAACGGGAGTAAATAGTTCAGGGGATGCTAATCCAACTTCCTTGGAAATAATCAACTGAGTGTCAAGTTCAAGGGAGCGAACCTAAAGCAATATGTAGAAATTGGATATATTCGGAGGCAGGAGTTAAAAGGCAGGAGGCAGGAGGTTAAAATAACGCCTTGTTCTCGCTTTTACATATTAATAAAAAACAGTTGCTTCTTTCCTCCTGCCTTCTGCCCCCTGCCTTCTGCCCCCTGGCTAGTTAATCCGTAAAGCTCAGATTTCGGAAATTTTTCGGTAAATCGATAGCAGTTAATGGCAAGCTTGACTCCACGCTGCCAGATAAATTGCTCTCTGTAGCTCATGGTTTAGAAGTTTGAAGTAGGAAGTTGGGAGAAACTAAACTATTCTACACTCCTGCCTCCTGCCTCCTGCCTTTTTCCCCGCTACTCACCGTTCATTGTTCATTAAAAAACAGTCATGGATAAATCATTTCTGGGATGGATATTACTTTTGGGACTGGGATTTCCATTGTTCGGTATATTGCTTGGTGAAGCTGCCTCAAGATTAGAACGGCAGCAGCACCCCTTAGCAGTTGCTCTGCGTCAGATACGGGAGTATGTGTTACCTCCCTTAGCCATAATTTTGGTCATGCGACAGCTTTTAAGCGTCGCTGGCAAAGATTCCTGGGCACGTTTTGTGGAAACGTTAACTTGGGTTGCCGTGATTGTGGCGGGAATTTCTTTAATTAACGCCCTGTTGACCACAAAAAAACAACCGATCAAATGGCAAATTCATGTACCTAGCCTGTTCTTTCAGGTAGCTAGGGGTGTGGTAATCTTTGCCATTGGTTATCACATTATCAATGGAATTTGGAATATAAATTTGACTGGCTTGGGCAGCGCTGTGGGGATAGCTTCAGCGGTAATTGCCCTAGCGCTGCAAGATACTCTCAGTAACCTGGTGTCAGGATTACTGCTGCTATTTGCCAAACCTTTCAAAACAGGTGATTGGATTGAGTTAGATGGAAAGCAAGGACGGGTAATTGAACAAAACTGGTGGTCAGTCACTATGAAAAATCCGGTGATGACATTCAACGTTCCCAACGGAGTGTTGTCGAAGGCAAGCATTATCAATTACGGTCAGAGAGGAATCTGGAAAAGTATTTACGCCTCATTTTCTTATGACGATTCTCCTGGTGAAGTGATTTCAGCCCTAAATACTTTGACGGAGGGTATAGATACGATCGAAGCCAAAGATCCTGCTCTGGTTAGTTCCTATGAAGACTTCAGTATCACTTACAAGCTTTCCTATAAAGTATTGCCGGAAGAAGATTGGATCGTTTCTGCAGAACTCAAATTTCGACTTTACTATATAACCAAACGTTATGGCTTTACTATGCCTTATCCGATTCAAGTGCAGTACGATGTCGATACTCAAAAAGGAATACCAAGCCGGATTCCTCAAGTAGTCGAGAACCGCCAACAGGAATTGGTAACTTATTTGCGATCGCTCCCATATTTCTTAACTCTTAATGATAATCAGATTGAGAAACTGAGTGAACGGGCTAAATTTAAAGCCTACGGTAAGGATGAGTTAATTATTCAGGAAGGTAAAGAAGACGAGGGACTTTATATTATCTTCAAGGGTGCGGGACAGGCTTATCTCAAAGACGCGCAAGGGAACCGTCAGATAGTGGACGAGCTGGAACTTAACGAAGTATTTGGTGAAATGGCTATCTTTCCAGGAGAGGTAAGTCCAGTTACAGCGATCGCTAATGAAGATGTTGAGGTTGTAGTGATTCCAACGGACGAGGTTATTGAAATAATCGAGTCTAACAACAAATTTGCCTCAGAGATTCTTGAGTATATCGAAGAACGGAAAAAGATGGTTCGATTTGCCAAAGGAATTAAGGAGGATGTAATTCTGCCAAATAACAAAAATGGTCGTCGAGTGCAAGTGGGAAGATAATGTCATCAATCAGGAGAAATTTCAGAAATTACTTATTTTTGTGCAGCATAGTTTTACTATTAGCAGCTTGCACTGGTCAACCAAAAACCTCAAAAGTAAATATTGATAATCAAGCTAATCTGGACAAATCTGCAAAAGAAAACTTAGGTATTCAGAAAGTCGAGAGGAAATTAGTTAAATCACTCTCAACCCAAGACTCAGCCCAACAGGGTATTGTGCTTCCGGAGGTAAACCCCCTAGAACTAGAGGGAACAATAGCGATATCGGGAACTCAGGTAGTTTTGCCAATTAGTCAGGCTATTGCTCAACGCTTTATCCAAGACGGGTATCCTAGCAAGATTAATCTCGCTGGTATTGATACGGTCGTTGGCTTCAAACTATTTTGCCAGGATAAAACCATAGATATTGTCAATGCAGTTCGCCCGATTACCAGTCAGGAGTTAGCCGCCTGTGCTAAGTCAGGTATTCAGCCGATAGGCTTTAAAATTGCTACCGATGCCGTGACTATTGTAGTTAGTTCTGAGAATAATTTTGTCCCCAACACTCTGACACGCGACGAGCTGGTAAAGGTATTTACTGTGCAAAAGTGGTCAGATGTCAATCCCAAATGGCCAAAAGAACTGATTAAACGCATTATTCCAGCCGGGGCTGGTACGGGGGGAGCAGTTGACTTGTTTGCCCAAGCTATTCTCAAGGGGAATGTTAGCCAACTTACTAGTGCCCCCAATACGATATTTTATGACTTTGTAGAGCAGTTATACTCAGAAGCTTTAATTGATTCCTACATGGTTGGCTTCTTAGAGTATGGCTCCTATCAAGAAAACCGCGAGAAGTTGAAGGCGATCGCTATTGATAAAGTAGACCCTTTCCTGCCAGGATATCCTCTTACTCGCCCTTTGTACATTTATGCAGATGCCAAAGCGATTCGGAAGCGACCGGAATTAGAAGGGTTTATTAACTATTACTTGACCTATGTGGGCCAAGAAATTTCTAATCTTGGCTACCTTCCAGTTAAACCAACCGTATTGGATGAATCAAAAACCAAGTTTTTGCTAGTGTTGGGTAATAAAGAGTTATTGAAGTCAGCAAGTAAGAAAAATTAGTTAGTGGGACAATTTTACACTTTTAGAAAAAATGAACAATAAAAAACTGATGGTTTTTTCCACAACTAATTTGCCGAAAGTTTTAACAATTACAGGAATAGTTATGCTCACCTCTTCTGTTTATTTGGGTGATGCTCAGGCTCAATCTCTGGCTAACAGTAGAACTTTATTAATAGCCCAAAATCTAGGGGGAATAGTCCGCAAAATTCCCCTAGAAGAAGTCGCACTTCCAGCAAGGTCTTCAGCAAAGAATACATCTCCAAAATAGTATCATTCTGTGATAAAAGAACATTAAAGAAGTTTTTTGACACATAAATATGAGTGATATACTGAAGCACATTGAAGAAAATCCTAAAGAAACACGGAGGTTAA
>NZ_JAVRBN020000100.1:0-8078 GCF_034531305.2 Nostoc sp. ChiQUE02 | reverse complement strand
AACTCGTAAATTCTCATGAAGGCTCGACCAACCAACTACATTCTTATTTACCACAATTAGCATAAGAATGCTGAATTTATTCAGCAATTCGCTTATATCCCCCGAATAGAATTCGGGGGATATAAGCATCACGCCTCATAAAGAGAAGTCGGAGGGTAATAAGTCAACCCTCCGACTTCTTTGTGCAACACACTACCTTTAATTGTTAGGCAGTTTATTTATTAAATTTGGAATTTCTTAACGGCGTCTGCTGCCAAAACCAGTTGAGCGACGGGGCGCTGAACTACGTCCACTACCAAAACTACTACCAGAATTGCGTCTGGGTGAGGTGGCTCTGCCAGAGGGCCGCAACGTACTACCACCAAAACCAGAACCAGAAGGACGGTTATTACCTGTAGTGCTACGCGGTGCATTGCGTATATTTGTATTTCCAGGATATGACCTTCTAATTGTCCCTGTATTGCGGAACGCAGTGCGATTTGTCACAGCTGCGGGTGGTGCATTGTAGCGAGTTTGGTAGCTTTGAACTGCTTGGCCATAGCTTGTACCATATCCACCGAAGCCACTTAATCCTTGTCCTGGGTAATAGGCAGGCGGTACATAATACTGGGGTCTAAACAACAGACTACCAAGTGCCTGACCGGCCAAGCTACCAGCCACAGACCCAGCAAACGGTGCCCAGAAGCTATTTTCTCGACGGACTACAACCGTCTCTTGTTGTCCTGTTTGAGGATTGGTTTTATTTTCGGTAACGTTGTGGACGTACTCAATTTTAAAGTCTTCCGTCAGATATAAAATTGGTTGCCCTTTTTCTACCTTTAGATAGGTTTTCTTGCCCTGCTTGATTTCATCATCAGTTAACCGTGCCATTTGCAAATTTTCGGTTGCAAAGGTTGGGGGATTATTGTTAAGTAAAAACAAGCTGTATTCACCAGTTGCATCGTCATAAGTAGCTTGTTGTATTTGATACTCTCCGTCACTCAGTTTGGTGGTATTAGAGGTTTGGCTAACGTTCTTAGCCGGAGGAGTAGTTTCGTTTCCCCCACCACAAGCGACAGTTGTCATACACAAACTCAGAGCTAAAAAAACGGCTGTAAATTTACGTACTATGGTCATGATCATTGGATTATTGTCCTATCTCTGAGCTTAACAATTTCTCGATGTGAGTAGTAAGTACGGACTACCCAACTAGATTACAAAGGAATCAATTCTGGGTAATATTGCAATAGTTGATCGCTAGTGAGTTCATCGCCCAACTGTGCTGGCGAGAAATGCACTTGGATTGCCTTCAATCTATGTTTATAATGCAAATTTATCAATGCTTTTAATCCTTCCTTGAGTGCCTGAACGTTAGAAAGGTCAGTTTCCAAATCTGGTACTTCTCCTTCATAAGCTACTGTAATCATCACAATGACGTTGCGAGTTACGGGTATAGATAAAGGTTCATTCAATCCAGAGCCAGAACCGTAATCTGGTTCACTGAGATATCTTTGGGCAGAGTCAGTAAATAATTCATTCACATAATCTCCCGCCTCGCCTTCATCAAAAAATACGTCACCTTCGTTAGCAGCAGAAAGCCAATATTCATCGTATTGCAGCAGGGTTTGGCTAATTTCTACCAATCCTTCTCCCAAAACTTCTAAATCGCCATCGGCATCGATCGCATCTCGTCCAGCACTATTTAATACTCCCAAAATTGGTGCTACCTCACCTCCCCCTAAGTGCAGAAATAGGCGAAAGACTACATAGCGAGTTCGACCGATCATTCTATTAAAGGTATCGCGCATTTTTGTCCTCCAAAAAGTTATTTTTCGTCATTTATTTTTTGTCATTAGTGATTTTTCCAATGCCCAATGCCCCATTACTAATGACTAATATAGTGAAATCCTTTGACAAAATCCATAACCATATCTAGTGAAGGCAATATATATTTTGTTGATTCACTAGACATATCATCATAAGCTGAAGCATTGAGAGCAGAGCGATTAATAAATCTTTTTCCAAAGTTGGGATGGTCATGGACAATCAAAGTGTGAGCGCTGGAATTCGTTAAAATTATTTGGGTTGGGGCTTTGCAAAAATTTAACTTTGCGGCTACTTCAATATTTTTTTTCGTCTGTTTAATTGTTGTAGCCTGACTCATGGCTTGCTCTATAAGATTATTTAATTGTTTCACCATTTGGGGCGATTTTAAATCTTGGTTTGCAACAACTTCACTGTTAATCATTTCCACCATACTGGAAATATTCTTTTGGGTAGATGCGGCATCTAAAAAGGGAAGAATCACAATGTAAGCAGTGGGAAATAATGCTTCGTCGCTATCTACATAAAAGGTGAAAACAGTTCGACGACGTCCACCTTCGATACTTGGAGGTTGTTTCAGCCCGCGGTATTCTTGAGCAATTTGGTAGTAAGCGCCAGCGATCGCAAAATTGGCTTCGTGTTCTAGAGCTGCATCAACAATAATCCGAATTGTTGGCGGTGTTTCGTTAAAAAAATCTCGTGACTCTTCAGTATGGAAGTTTTGGACAATGGAGCGATCGCCATTTGGGCTAAGATCAACCCATTCACAAACCATCCCTTCAGTTTTTAAACCAAACCTGGAGGTGGCATAAAGCTTGGCCCCAGTTAAAGTTGCTCCTGTTAAGTCAGCACCAATCCATTCTGCTCTAATTAATTTTGCCTGAGTTAAATTTGCGTGGACTAAACTCGTATTCGTTAAATTGGCATTGCTTAAATCTGCACCAATTAAGTCAGCCCCGCTCAATTTTGCGCCGCTCAAATCTGCCCACCGGAGGTTCGCTCCGCTCAAATCTGCCCCGCTCAAGTTAGCATGGCTGAGATTCGCTTGTCTGAGTTCGCCTTCTCGCAAATTTGCGCCGCTAAGGTCAGAACGACTGAGGTCACTGGCGTTTAAGTTAGCCATTTCCAAGTTGGCTCCGGTCAAGGAAGCACCTCTCAAGATAGACTCACTCAAGTTAGCGTGACGGAGATTCGCTTGGCGGAGCGTCGCCTCTCGCAAATCGGCACTGGTGAGGTCAGCTTCCAATAGATCGGCGCGACTGAGATCGGCGCGAATTAACTCGGCGCGGATCAATGAGGCTCCTCTGAGTTGAGCGCGACCCAGATCCGCTCGAATCAAATTAGCGACGTTGAGACTGGCGTTGTTAAGAATGGCGCTACATAGATTCGCGCCACTCAGTCTGGCTACATTCAGCTTGGCATTGCTCAAGTTAGCTTCACTCAGATTCGCGCCACTCAGGTTGACTATACTCAAATTAGCATCGCTCAGATTCACGCCACTGAGTTTGACCCCACTCAGATTGGCTTCTGGGAGTGCAACACCACTAAAGTTTAAGACTCCTGCTGCGTATTGTTCCAGTAATTCCTCTACAGTCATTGATGCTACCCCTTGGATGCCAACTTTAATAGTTGGTAAAGTCATAAAAAACGGAATGTCAAAATCAAAAATGAATATTGGGATTTTAGGACTGGGACTGATAGGCGGATCTTTGGGTTTTGATTTGCGATCGCAAGGACATCATATCTTAGGAGTTAGTCGCCGTGAAGCCACTTGTCAAAAGGCAATTACCCTCGGCAGTGTTGATGAAGCATCAGTTGACCTGAGCTTGTTGGCAGCGGCAGAAGTTGTATTTATTTGTACACCTCTAGCCCTTATTGTGCCCCAATTTAAGCAGTTGATCGCTCATTTGTCTGCCACTACCGTCGTGACTGATGTGGGTTCGGCAAAAGCACAGATAGTCAAGGATATTTCTCCCCTTTGGGATAATTTTATCGGCGGTCATCCAATGGCGGGAAGAACAGACAGTGGAATCGAAGCTGCACAGCGGCATTTATTTGTCGATAAACCTTATGTTCTAACACCGATAACTACAACACCAACCACAGTAATTACGGTGGTGGAAGAAATTGTGCGATCGCTGGGAGCGAATATCTACTATTGTCAACCTGAGCAACATGACCGCGCTGTTAGTTGGATTTCCCATTTACCTGTAATGGTCAGTTCCTCGTTGATTGCTGCTTGTTTAAGTGAAACCGATCCCGATGTTTTGGAATTAGCCCAAAAGTTAGCTAGTTCAGGTTTTCGGGATACTAGTCGTGTGGGTGGTGGGAATCCAGAGTTGGGTGTGATGATGGCGCGTTATAATCGTCAAGCATTGCTGCGATCGCTGCAACAATATCGTCACAATCTCGATGAGTTGACTAACTTAATTGAGCAAGAAAATTGGGCAGTTTTAGAGGAAAAGTTTAAATCAAGACAACAGGCACGACCCGATTTTGTTGAATAGTTTTCGGGTGCGTTATGGATAACCGAACGCACCCATTTTCACATTTGGTGAGTTAATTGATAAAGTTTGTTGCTTGCTTTTTTGTTAAATCAACTCTTTACAGCCACTCAATGATTCTAACAAGAAAATCTTTAAAAAATGCTACTCAACAGTTTGATAGTTACCAAACCGATGTACTATACAGAACAGATAAATTTACAAAAATCAACAATGGTAGAACGCCCAATCAAAAAATCGGAACGTCAGTCCCAAGAAAGCACTGACAAAAACTCCGAAAATTCGGATTCCATAACTCCTATTGAATCCAAACCCAACCCCAAAAGCTCAAAACCGAGCCGCGATCGTTCATCTGGTGGAGGGAAAAAATCATCATATAAGGATGAAAACAGGCAGCCAGTCAATCCTGCCTTAGCACGTGGTCCAAAACCCGTTAAACCTCCAGCCGCCAAGGTAAAAACAGAAGAACTCGAAACCGAATCAGAATCTACCTCTGAGGAGTCTCAAGACTAAGATTACAAGTGCCGCGTGTGATGTGGGAGGCTATAAGCAGATAAAGACTGAGATTTCTGGCTCCGAAGGCAGCGATCAATCTTGCCCCCCATCACCATTAGGTTATCGCGTAGCTTCTCAGAGAGTTCCTGTATGTCAAATGCGTCAATCAGTAGGTGTACAAATTCCACAGCCTAAAAAAAGTGCTTCTATCTCAACACCAGCAAGCATTTCACCCCACTAATCGCCCAATGGTGATTGACGCAATGTCTGAAATGCTTACAAAAACTGGGTTTCAGCCTTCAACTTTTCCCGACACTCTTCCCAAAGGAAGTCTCTAATGCTATGATTGCTCTAGATTGGCGCAACCGCACCTTGAAAACTAAATATAGCTTGGGTTTCAGGCTGTTGCATTGCAATTCATCAAAATCCCTATTAGGGATTGAAACTTTTTCTTCAGGGGTTAAACACCAATTATCAGATTGCAATTCATCAAAATCCCTATTAGGGATTGAAACAGCAAGTACTTTAATAGCAGAATCGATTTGTTTATTGCAATTCATCAAAATCCCTATTAGGGATTGAAACGCAGAATACAAACAAGCAAAAGCTAAGAATTTAAATTGCAATTCATCAAAATCCCTATTAGGGATTGAAACATCAAAAATAGTTTTAAGTGCTTCTAAGCTTCTTATTGCAATTCATCAAAATCCCTATTAGGGATTGAAACCTATAAAAATAGAACATTCCCATTTATCGATAGGCATTGCAATTCATCAAAATCCCTATTAGGGATTGAAACCCTTTGGTTTGGTTGTAGGAGAGTGCATATTGATTATTGCAATAGCAATGGTTTTAAGCAAATACGTTTTAGTTAGCGCCAAAAACCTTAAACTGCGTAGGTTGGGTTGAGGAACGAAACCCAACATTTCCAGGGCTTTGTTGGGTTGCGCTTTGCTTAACCCAACCTACAATTTTTCTTAACCCAAGCGTATTGGGTTTTAAAGGATTTAGACTTAAGTTGATACCCATCAGCGAGTTAGCCGTTTGTTTAGCTTTTGGCTATATCCTAAATCACGAAAAGTTTAGCGATTGAAATAACTTTAAATGACTTTGGGGGCTTCACCTGTCTTCAGGATATCTCTTGGCAAAATTTTAGGGGTGGTTTCGTAACCACCCCTTCATTCCCCTCATATTTAGAATTTAGTTGCAGTCCCCTTAATGGGAAATTAATTTACTCAGAAATATTAATCGAACTTTCAACTTGAGAAGTAGCTAATGTTGGTGCAGAGAAAATCCGCGAGTACAGACTTGATGGTTGTTGATGAGCAACGACTGGTAGAACTTCACGAGCATGGGCGGCTAATTCTACTGCCTTCACATCATAAGTCTGCGTTGCCAATTTGGGATAGAACCCGATACCGATGATTGGCAGCAGCAAACAAGCGGCAATAAATATTTCGCGGGGTTTGACATCAGATATTACAGCATCCAAGTGCAACTCCTCATTTTGCTCACCGTAGAACACTTGACGCAGCATCGACAGTAAATAAATTGGTGTCAAAATCACGCCAACTGCTGACAGCAGCACGACTACAATTTTGAAGCTGGAACTGTAAACATCACTGGTGGCAATACCGAGAAATACCATCAACTCACCCACAAAACCACTCATTCCGGGTAAGGCGAGAGAAGCCATTGAACCAATGGTAAACAGAGCAAAGGTTTTGGGCATTACCTTAGCCATACCGCCCATTTTATCCATCATCAAGGTGTGGGTGCGATCGTAAGTCACGCCAGACAGGAAGAACAAGCTAGCAGCAATCAAGCCGTGGGAAATCATCTGTAGCACTGCACCGCTGATACCCAGTTCTGTGTAGGAGGCAATCCCAATCAGCACAAACCCCATGTGGGCAATTGAAGAGTAAGCCAAGCGGCGTTTGAGATTGGTTTGAGCGAAGGCACAGCAAGCACCGTAGACAATGTTCACTACACCCAAAATTGCCAGCACTGGGGCAAAAGTCACATGGGCATTGGGCAACATTTCCACATTGAAGCGGATCAGGGCATAACCACCCATTTTTAACAACACACCAGCCAAAATCATTGAGCCGGGTGCAGATGCTTCACCGTGGGCATCAGGTAGCCAAGTGTGTAAGGGGAAAATTGGTAACTTCACGCCGAAGGCAATCAAGAAACCTGCATAAACCAACAATTCCAAGGTTTTCGGGTATTCTTTCATTCCCAGAGTCGCCATATCGAAGGTGACGGTATCTCCAGAGAATGCCATTGCAAAACCGGCAATCAAGATAAATATTGATGCAGCGGCGGTGTAAAGAATGAACTTGGTAGCTGCATAACGGCGGTTTTGTCCCCCCCAGATGGAAATCAGTAGGTAAACCGGCACTAACTCGATTTCCCACATTAGGAAGAACAGCAGCAAATCTTGGGCGACAAATACGCCAAGCTGGGCGCTGTACATCGCTAACATCAAACCATAAAATAATCGCGGCTTGGTGGTAACTTTCCAAGCCGCGAATATTGCGAGGGTATTTATTAAGCCTGTCAGAAGCAGTAAGGGCATCGATAAACCATCAACCCCCACAGCCCAATGCAAACCCAACTGCGGTACCCAAGGATAGTTTTCTACAAGTTGGAGTGTTGAGCTTTGGAAGTCGTACTTATACCAAAAGGCATAAATCATCAGTGCAAAGTCGGCGATCGCAACTCCCAGACCATACCAGCGGACGGTTCTACCTTCTTTGTCTGGAATCAGGGGGATGGCTAAGGCAGCCATTAAGGGTAAGAGGATTATGGCTGTTAGCCAGGGAAATTCAATAGCATTCATCACTTCTGACAATCAATTTGGCTTCTCGCTTTTGATTACATTATATTAAGGAATTTTTACTTTTGTAAACATTGTTTATCTTTATAAAGATAAATTTTTGATGTTGATAAGAATATATACTCATCAAATGTCATATTTTCAGGATAAATAAGAATAAATACTTATCGGATTTTGCCGTTTTCCATTTTAAATGTAAACTTTTGCAACGTCAACAAAAAACGGCAGCTAAGACCACCGTTACAATATCGTGATATTTTCTGGTTAAGTCCAATTGTCAAGGCTATTTGCAATCATGGGCAGGCAAGATGCCTACCCCATAAGAGTTTGATCGAATTTGATTATCAAGAAAGGCAAAGGGCAGGAGGCAGGAGGCAGAAGGGAATGCTGCAACAGTCCTCTGGCTGTGACCGAACCGAACTTGGGTCTAAAAC
>NZ_JAVRBN020000099.1:0-8312 GCF_034531305.2 Nostoc sp. ChiQUE02 | reverse complement strand
GGAAGTTTTATTTCATCGATGCCAATCTCTGCTACAAATGCAAGATTTGATTCAAGGGTTAACTGGTTTTCATTGGTGGAATAAAATCGGAGTTTAATCGTAAGTCATTTACCGGACATGATATAACAGAGCCTGAAAACAGAGTCGCAACAAAATCCGTGGCGCAGTATATGCCAATACTGCAACCTCTATCTTATTAACTGCCACCATTTTTACAGCTATCTCTACAGGAATATAAAGTAATTTTATTATCCCCGTCACTTGTGAGTTTGCTTCTGTTAAACTTTGGCTACCTTGCCAATAATATCTGCATCGAATAAGAAACAATTGATGTAGTTAAATCAACCATATTTAAATCTATAAATTACGGTTGATAATCTCCTTGAACTCATTTTGCAACTAGGAGCTTATTGCTGAAGTTTTGGAGTTGATATTGAATCCAATTACCGCCCTTAGCTATACATTGATGGCATATATCTCCATAGCCTTCGCCTTGGTCATTACATATAATCAATCTGGCTTCGTGCGTCTGAAAGTTTTGCTGGCAAATTAAACATACTTGGCTACTTTTGCCTGTATTGCATTCTATCTGAAATTTCATCTTTCTTATCCTTATTGAATCCATTTAAACGAAGCGAGAAATAAGAGATATCTTAATTATCTTTGGTTTTTATAAAACTTACATCTATACAATGAAGTGTATATTATTAAAATTAAATGTAATTAGGAATACAATTTAATTATTGTAAAAAATAAAATGGAATATATTTAATAGTTTTTATTTTAAATAATTAAATGAAGTAAAAAAATATATAATAATTTCAAAAACAATGTTTTATATTATCAATTTAGATTAATTGATTTTCAAATTTAACAAACAGAAAGAGCATTATTATTTTTAATTTTAAACAATTCTGTTTTTTCACCTTCAATAAAAGTTTATAATCCAAGATATCAACAAATTGCTGTTGACACCTCTGTTGTAAATTTCGGAAAAAAATAATCGAAGTAAAAATCTGAACCTATTATTTCATCAAGCTTTCAGTTTTTATTTTTTAACAGAAACTAAAATTTATAGCCAAAAACTAAAAGCTAAAACTCCAAAAGGCTTTCAGTGATTTGGTTATCCCAGATTGATAAAATATAGTTAAGTGAGCCATTGCAATCCTTTATCTTGTAATTTCTGCTCTAGCTGCTGCATATCCTGGATAGTTTCTCCAGTAGCGATCGCATAAATTTCAGTGTAGATTTTTCCATATTTGGCCTTCTCTAAAGCCGATAGGATAATCAAGTCCTTCCGATCTAATTCTGGTTTTAAAGTCACTAAAATTGAATCCAGTGTTCCTTCCATGCGGTAGTCACTGGAATATTTTGCTACTTCCTTTCCCAGTCCTAGTAAGGTATGACGCTGCAAACACAGAGGAGTTGACCCATTGACTCGGAAATTGGCATCGATCGCATAAAATTTTCCGTCTCGATCTTCCAACACATCGAACCCAATCACGCCAAAATAACCCTGTTTGTGAGCATACTCACCAATGGTGGCAATCATCTCAAAAAACTTGCTCATGTCAGTGTTGCGGTAGTCAATCAATCCCCCTAAATAGTTGCCTTCTGGAGTGACGAGTTGACTGGTAGTACCGATGAGGGTTATCTCTCCCGTCTTGTTGACATAGAACTGTACGCAGTAATTATGCACCTCATTCTTGACGAACTCCGAGACAATAATCGTATCCAGCAACTTAATATTGAGATATTTCCTGAGTTCTTCAAAGCAGTAATTCAGATCGCTGGGACTTTTGATGATATAGGTGCCTTCTCCTGAAAGTCCGTGGGACGTTTTAATTAAATAGGGAAATTCTGGTAACTGAATGTCTTCCAGACTATAGGTGTGCAGATTGTAGCTCTCGTATTTTGGACATTGCACTCCCAATTCGTTTAAAGTTGCTTTGCTGAGTAAGCGGTAATGAGTGTCTGAATCAATAGCGTGTTTTTCAGGATTGAGGTTATCAAAGGGAAATAGAGTGATGAGTTTATCAAAGTCATCGCTCTGGCTGAGGTCATCCAAATAAGTCGAGCAATCCATCATCTCAATATTGCAGTGCTTTAAGCCAAAATGCTCTTGCCAGTATTCAAGCAGTGAATTTGGTGGTGGAATAATCACAATTCCTGGAATGCGATCGCCTAACACAGCCAGATTTTTCCAAGGTTCCTTCTGACAAATCTTGTCGAAGGAAGTTTTGCTGGCTTCACTACTGCCATCTTGAATAAAATATTTTTTCCGGTTGGGATAAGCAGCCCAACTGGCAGTTGCAGGGTAATTTAGGATAAACCCATAAGATGCATCTGTGATATCTTCAGCAAACAGATCAGAAAGAGAATTCCCTTGAAAGTATTGAAAATTATATTTTGAGTTCATTTAGCCCTCCGCAAAACCGCATCCCCCTATGGATGCGTTGTTGATAGTAAACAAGTCTTCTCATTTTATTAGTAACACCAATTGGACAAAATACAACTACATATTCAAACTTAAAAACCCAAATTAAATGTGATTTACTTAATTTCGTAGCTTGCTTATCGCTGGAGGCGAGGATTACGAATTGGCCTGAGTTATTTTTGAGTAAAAACAGCCACTTTGTCTTGTACTGTCTCAGTTCTAAAGACAGGAAAATTAGACCTCTTGCAAAAGGAACTTTTGCACTCTTGTAGGGAAAGGAGAAAAGGGCAGGGTGAAAGGGAAAATTCCATCCCTTTCACCCTGCCCCTTATCCCCACTTCTGCAAGAAGTCTATAGAAGATCCACGAATAGATCGCACGAAGCAGCACAAGTTAATCGATATCATGACTATAGCGATCTGTGCAGTGATATCTGGAGCAGATATTTGGGTGGCAATCCGCTGTCTGTCTGGGACGTGATGAGCGTAAATCGAACACGCGTTTGTAGCGTTCCCATGTCTCTTTCAGTAATGTGCACGGCCCTGCCAAACCCTCAGCCCTGTAAATACTAAGTCTGCACGGCTGAATAGTTCGGCTTCGTAATTCTTTAAAGTGGGTGATGTGATGCTCCTTTGAATGCAGATAATTCATCCATGCAATCGTATACCACGGCTTGGGGTTGCAAGTGGCAGATAAAAGCGATCGCCATTGGTGTGTAATAGCAAGAAATAGTACAATCCGTCGTATGCTGTTGCACTTGGATTCTCAACAATACTCCTTTGAAATAGAGGCATTGCCAGGGGAAACTATTGCCACAGATGGCAAAGTACTGCGTTGAATTATGCCCAATTACTTAACAAACTAACTGTTTGACGCTCCAGCCAATGCAACACTATCCCCTGGCTTTGAAGGCCATCTGACAGTCAGAATAGTGCAGTCGGACTCAGCAACCCACCAATGGGGTACACCTGCACACCAAAGAACGTAATCACCTTCACAAGTTAATAAAATTTCTCTATCTTCAAATTGCAGACGAAATTGTCCGTCAATGAGAATTGAAAGCGTAGCAGCTTGGTTATTTACCGCCCATTCAGTTCTACTGTCACCTGCTTTGTGAACAGCCCATTTTACTTCTAGCATTTCCGTGGAACGCGGATCGTCTTCGGGGGTAATAAAGTGACCTATAAACCATCCCCAACGATTTACACCTTCAACGCCTGCGTTTCCATAAACAACTTTAGGCCGCATCATTTTACTCCAAAAGAAGGAACCAAAATTTGTCCGTTGTAACCTGCTTGCTTGTATTGTTCAAGGATATGGGTTGTAATACTTCTGGCTTCACCAGCCACAACCAAAGCTACACAAGCACCACCAAAACCAGCACCTGTCAGTAAACAAGATATGTTCAGTATCAGCCAAGCTAGAAGCCATTTGATCTATTACACCTTAAAATTAGCTGGCAGTTCTTCATCTTTAAGACGCTGCGCTTCAATTTCATCCGTCAATACCAAAGCATCTTCAGTAGTTACTAATACTTCTGCTACGCCAGTTTCAGCAGTCAGCAGCACGGTATTAGAAGCGTCAGCCGTCGCCCAAGCAAACCAGTCTGTATCACGCGAACGCACACCTTGCACTTCAGAGTTACGCAAGGTTTGCCTGATTAACTCTAGCTTTTTGGAGACTTCTTCGTTCATAGAAAATTAGTAACCACAGATGAATACAGATAATTATGAGATTTCTCTGTGTTTATATGCGTATGTCTGTGGTTTGAAAAAAACTTGGATATGGTATTATATTGAGTTTGGCATTTTAAGATTTACAACTACCACTTATAATCCCTTAGCTGAATTTCAGCATCTATTCAGTGTGGGCTTTTCTGGACTCCACAGTATCTGTATGTATGGGTCATTTCCCTTGCCCCTGCCTCTTTGTTGAAGTTTATTCTATAGAGACTATAGGAATGACATATTATAGTCATTATAGAATAGCAATTTGCAGCGATGTCCGAAAAATGGTTTTATGGTCGGGTTTCGACGATGGAGCAACAAGAAGATCGCAACGCTCTGAAAAAACAACTAGAAAGAGGTAAGAATGTTGGATGCGATCGCTTTTACTGGGATATTCAAAGTCGTACAACCGAAGTACGTAATGGGTTGCAGCAATTAATTGATGATCTAAAAATATCACCAAAAGGTACTGTTAGCGATTTAATTGTTACCAGAATTGACCGGATTGGGTCATCATCAAAACTGTTTTACTCGCTGTTGGAAGTATTACGGAGTAAGAGTATTAGGCTAGTAGCACTAGACCAAACTATTGATACAGAAAGTTTGGGTGGCGAGTTGACGATTGATATTTTACTGGCAGCCAGTAAATTTGAAATAAAAATGTTGTCCAGCCGTGTATCTGCCGAACGCAAACATCGTATGGTTCAAAGGAAAAGTCATCGGTTTGCACCGTTTGGATGGAAGGTTGTTGATGATTCCTACACCAAGGATGAAAGTTGGTGTGTTTCGCTACTAGAAGGCAAGCGTAGTTTTAGGGTTTGGGAACTAGCTTTATTTATATTTGAAGTATTTGATAATTGTGGTAGTGCCAGAAAAACTTGCAATTTATTAAATGAGATGTTTGGGGTATGTGGGAAAGTAGATGCAAAAAGCACAAAATTAAAAGGGAATCATCGGATAATGCCCGATGATATCGAGCAATTTAATTTATTGCAAAATAATAAAAAAACTTATCAACGATACCCTTGGACTGGCTTACAATGGTCGCCTGCTGGGCTAAAAAACTTCTTAGTAAATCCAGTACATACAGGTGGAACGCCATTTAACGTCACCACATCTAGTCCGTCAGGCAAACAAATCAAGCATTTTGATCAGTGGGATTGCAACTGGGATACCCATGAGGGAATAATTACCCGCGAACAACACGAACAAATAAAACGCACTATTCGCGGAAATCGAAACAATAAGTGGGCTGCACGAAAGGAAGATATTAACCCATTCGCTAATTTATTAAAGTGTGGTAGATGTGGCGGCGCACTAACCCGGATGTCGTCCCGACGCGATCGCAATGGGCAATATACAGCTTACTATCAATGTACCTACTACTCACTCGGCCGTTGCGATGCCAAGGAAATGCTTAGTAGTCGAAGTTTAGATTCACAAGTGGCTGATTTGCTAGTAAGTGAAGCTACTAGGCTCGCTGGCATGGTGGATTTTGCAGAAGACAAGTATCTTGAACCTACAGAAGTTAAAGAACTGCGGGAAACTTTAGCAGGGCTGGAAAAATTATCTACTAATCCTTTTGTAGAAAAAGCCAAAGATGGTATCCGTGACCAAATTGCTGGTATCTTAAGTCTGCATGGAAACATTACAAAACGTAGCTTGTTGGTTCGAGAAGAGTTGGTGCAGATGTTCCGCGATCGCGAATACTGGGACAGTCGAATATCTGAGGATAAAAAACGAATACTAAATAAACTTGTCCGTCGTATTGTTGCTGACGGGCGGGTTGTTGTGGGTATTGAGTTTTTTTAGTTTTCTTTTGCGTACAATTTCTCGGTATTCTTCTAATTGGCGTAACCAAAATTCTTTCTCTGATTCGATTCTCATTTGTAGCGTTCTCCATCAATAAATTTAGATTAGCTTTAAGTTGCAAAATTTCTGTTCTCTACAAACAACGTTCATTCGTTGCACAAGCACAACTTTCGTATCTGCTAAATTTGCTAGATGAAGAACTAAATTTCGGTTTATCGAACCATTTTTTTTCCAAACATCACTTTCCTTGCGGTTGGGTTAAAGCGAAAAGGGAAAAGGTTTTGAATACATCCTTTACCCTTTACCCTTTTCCCCAAAACCCGAGAAGTATTGATCTGCCTCTTCATTGAACTTACTACAAAAAAGAGAGTCAGGGCAGCCTTATGCTACCTTGACTCCCCATCGTCTAAAATGTTTGAGGAATTTATTACTTCTCGCTCAATACCTGTGCTGCTAGCAAGGCTAATGCTGCTGTACCAGCGATCGCACCCCACTGGAGAAGCCGATTTTTATCTAGCCAGTCGGAAACACTAGGTATAACTAAGTTGCTATAGTCTCCGTTAATTCTTTCGTCTTCAGCAACAGGTTGGTAAAAATTATTTGGTGCATCTTCAGATTTCGGCTCGGAAGTCCGTTGTAAATCAAAGCCGACGAGCAGTAACAGTGAATCTACTAAAGGCGGTGAGATGCGCTGTAACAAATCTAATATTTTAGCTACATCTCCAACCAAGAAGTCACGAGTTGGATGTTCGGCTGTATAGAGAATAGCATCAGCTACAAGTTTAGGCTCGTAGTAAGGTGGTATCCCAGAAGGCTTTACACCTAATTTTGTCAAACCATTGTTCCAGAAGGGAGTGTTGATCACTGCTGGCTTCACACTTGTGACACTGATAGGCCATTTTTCATGTTGCAACTCAACCCGTATGGCTTCGATAAAGCCCTCGACCCCATGCTTGGCTGCCGAGTAAGCACTTTGATAGGGGAGCGATCGCCTACCTTCCATTGAAGAGACATGGATTAATGCCCCCCGTCCTTCACGCTTCAGATGGGGTAGGGCCGCCATTGCACCATACACCTGTCCCATGAGATCGACATCAATGACATGCTTAAACTCTTCTGGTGTTGTATTGTCGAAAGTAGCAAAGATGCCGATTGCGGGGACATGTACCCATGTATCGAGTCGCCCGTAGACTTCCACAGTTTTATCTGCGATCGCCTTAACTTGGTCAAATACTTGCACATCAGCTACGCAATAAGTTGCCTCGCCGCCAAAGCTGCGAATCTCCTCCACTAAAGACTTTAGCTTCGACTCACCGCGAGCGGAGACTACCACTTTTGCCCCGCGTCTAGCAAACTCAAGAGCTGTGATCCGTCCGATACCGCTGGAGGCTCCAACAACGGAAACGACCTGCTGATTGATTGGCTTTAATTTCATAATAAACTTCTTCCATGCTGCTTATCACTTTGGTAAATTCACAATTGAAAATAATAAAAGTGAATTTTTAAATAAATTGCTATTTATAAATAACTAAAAAATATTGAAGTTTTTTTTACTGCTTTGGATAAACTATAGCAGTCCTAAATGATACGTAAGAATGAATGCAGGCTGAAATGCTTGTAAAATAAGGATTTTTGTCTCAGTACTTTCTCACGAATGATTCGGTATTGCTATATTATAACTTTATATAAAATATCCTAAATAGACATATTTTCAGCCTTAATGAAGCTCCTCAAATATTTTTTGAGGAGCTTTTAGACTGTAAAACCATTAGTGACTAAAATAATTTAACTATCCTATTTAGGATAGTCGTCTACCTAAAGAAAGGGCATTCTATTAAATAATTTTGTGTTCTAGAGTACAAAGTTTTGAGAATGGCAATTTTTACTTTTTTTACAAACAGCCTCTTAGTCTGATTCATATCAAGTCCGGTTAATCACTTTATGATTACTGCATCTGTGCAAAAATCGGAAAAGCCTCTTTACCCCTGCCTTCTGCGGTCTAAATGATAAGTCTTTACGCGGACACGATATCACTCCTCAAGACAGATGTAAAAGCAGATTTTATTGAACCTCCCGCTTCCTTCCGTGGTCAAAATTGGTGAATGGGCTACGCTAACAAAAGTAAAGCAGGCTTTGTACCTGGCTTTGAGACTTAGATTGTAGACTTCACCTAGGCTGTAGACTCTATGCCTTTTTAGGGAGTAAAAATTCATGCAAAATTTGTGTAGTCATTGCGAGCGGAGCGAAGCAATCCTAGGCGATTGCTTCGCTCCGCTCGCAATGACAGGAGAGAGATTTTTCACTCTCACAAAAATAGCATGAACCGAAAATCACCAA
>NZ_JAVRBN020000098.1:0-8756 GCF_034531305.2 Nostoc sp. ChiQUE02 | reverse complement strand
CGCCGGAACTGATGGTACTGATTTTGCTGTAGTGCGTTATTTGGTTGACGAAGTTCCCACAGGCTTGACAGTAAGTAAACTAGCTGTTGACGAGAACGTACCTGCGGGGACAGAAGTTGGCACATTTACCACCACAGACCCAGATGCAAGCGATACATTCACCTACAGTTTAGTAACTGGGACTGGCGATACCGACAATGCTGCATTTACAGTTGTTGGCGATAAGTTAAAAATCAACAGTTCTCCCGATTTTGAAACTAAACCTAGTTACAACATCCGGGTTCGGACAACTGACGCAACTGGAGCATCCTTTGATAAAGATCTGGCGATCGCAGTTAATAATCTGAACGATCGTGGTGTCAACGATATACCAACCCTGACGAAGAATGCTAATAACGATATCTTTACTATCCAAGGTAAAGGTAACAGTGAAAAAGCAACACTCTCAGTCAAGCTCACAGGACACAGTTCTAATGAAATTTATGAACTGGGAGTATTTGCTGTAGATGATGAACAAGGGAAGATTCAAGGTATTGCCTCTAGCGATACTGGTTACACTGAAGCAGCTTTGAAACGATCCAAGGTGATTCTCTCCTCACTTACAAAGTATCCCACTGGATTTAATGCTGATTTAGCTAGTTTGGCGGAATTTACCTCTGGTGAACAGCTAAAATTTTATTTGGTACGCAATAGTACTACTGATAGTATCTTGGCTGGACAAGCTGCTGTTACAGATGTACTGATTTCCGATCCGACAAATGTCAAAATCACAAGCTTGGATAATAATAACTTTTCCTTGTCTTGGAAAGCTAGCAACAATGCTGAATTCCAGGATTTGACGGTAACAATTCAGGCGACAGATAAAGATTTGCCTTTGGGTGCAGGTTTACAAGGAAAGGAACAAGGAGAACTCCTTGATTTACGTGGTGTGACACAACAGGTAAAAGCTGATTTTGTTGTCAATAAAGACGCTGCATACGACAATGTTATCGGTTTCTATCAAGTGGCTGATGAAAATGGTGGTATTGACACTAACGGCGATGGTATAGCAGATATTCTCACAGGGCAAGCTGGTTATGCTGAAGCTGCTATCCGTGGACGTGTTGCAGGTATAGATTTGACAGGGAATAACCAAGGTACAGCAAGTTACTCTGGGAATATCGCGCCTGATTCTCTGTATGCACCGTTTATTATTGTTAATGGTAGACCCGATGCCATTCTTGATGGCAATGCTGATAACAATCCAGCAGTTTACTTCGCATTTTTGGGTGCTAACTCAGACAAAACAGATCATATTCGTCTGTTAGAAAACAATACCTTTGGCTTTGAAGATTTAGCAAAGGGTGGTGACAGAGATTTCAACGATATGATTGTGAAAGTTAATTTGAGCATTAATGTTGTGTAATATTAAACCCAAATAGTCACTTAGTAAAATCGAAGCACCTCATCTTACTTGCGGGATGAGGTGCTTTTTATAACTCCTCTTTTTCTGCTCAGTTGGTAAACTTTAATTAACAGAGTCTAAGAAAGCTCTAATTTCCTTGGAACGGTGATAGCTAGCCCCATCCCAAAAAATTAGTAATTGCTGTTCGGGAGAGTTAGCTAGTAAGTATTGTAAGTAATCAATAGTATTTTTTGAGTTTCCTGCATCATAAGCTTTGAGAACTAATTCTCCAAGGAGATAGTCAACGGGAGCAACGCGATTTTGTGATGTCGGGCTGAAAACGAGCGATCGCTAAATTAGTTTATTGCGTATAATTTAATAGAACTATTGCAAAAGTGTTTTGTGGTATAATAAAAAGTTTGGCAATTTGCGATTAGGACTTTGAGAAGCAGTGAAAATAGAGAAAGCTAAACAGCTTACTGCGAAAAAATTTAAGCGCATGACTGGAGTAAGCCGTCAAACCTTTGAGTTAATGGTTGAGGTAGTTAAAGCTGATGAAAAAAAGAAAAAAAAGCCAGGTCGCCGTCCTAAACTAATTATTGAAGACCAAGTTTTAATGGTTATTCAATATTGGAGGGAATACCGCACCTATTATCATATTGGGTTAGACTTTGGGCTTTCGGAATCTGCGGTTTGTCGAATAGTCTTTAAAATTGAAAATATTTTAATTAAGTCAAAAAAGTTTAGTTTACCGGGTAAAAAACAATTATGGAAAATGTCCTCTGAAGAAAATGTAGTTGTAATGGATGTCACGGAAAGCCCAATTGAAAAACCTCATAGTGGGCAAAAAAGATTTTTTAGCGGAAAACAAGGAGAACATACTTTAAAAACCCAGGTAATCATCCACCAAAAAAGTAGTCAAATCATCTGCTTAGGGCATGGTCAGGGAAGAATTCATGATTTTAAGCTATTTAAAAGCAGTGGTATAAAATTTGGAGAATTACTGAAAGTAATAGCGGATAAAGGCTATCAAGGAATTGCTAAGATTCATCAGTTAAGTGAAACACCAATTAAAAAACCAAAAGGAAAAAAGTTGACGAAAGAACAGAAAAAATACAATCGGGAACTCAATCGATTAAGAATTGTTGTTGAACACGTAAATCGTCGTCTAAAGATATTTAAAATTTTGTCTGATAGATATCGAAATCGTCATCGACGTTTTGGGTTAAGGTCGAATTTAATTGCGGGAATTTATAATCACGAATTAGCCATATAAATCGATTAAAAAATTAAATTTATCAAATGATTTCAGTAATTAATCAATAACTGAAACAGCGTTTACTGCCTTTTTCTAGTTAGCGGTGAGCGTTCGCGGAGCGTCTCTAAGAGTTGCCATGCCGTAAGCTTATCGCATGATAATAGTTGCTCGAAAAAATTTATAATCTCTTACCAAAAACTAAAATTAGAACAACCCATAATTATACCACAAAACACTTTTGCAAGAGTTCTATAATAAGTTTTTCTTTCTGGTTTCCCAAGTTGGCTGTTTGTAGACGTTTTTTTAGTTCCTATTCGCTTTCTCTGATTTCAAATTGAGTTCTTGAAAGGGTGGAGACGTTTCGGTTAGCTTGATTGCACTCGGTTGAATGGATTTGCCATTCACCTGTAACGTATAACTACTTTGCCGCAGGTGTTCTATAAAGTAGACCCCGGCATCATTTGTAACCGACAGAAGCCGCTGCCCGGAATCCACGTCGGAGCCAACCTGAATTGCTTCGACTCGGACACCACTCAATGGGGTTCCGTGGCTATCTGTGACAATGCCTGAGAGCGAATAGGCAGGGATGAGGGGAACTAGCACAGGAGTATAGCTGCCAGCCACAACCTTAACTGCATAAGCACTGGTTGCTGCCTGCCAATCGGGGGGTAGCCCTGCTGCATCCAGATCGAGACGATAGGTGTTGGGCAGCAAACGTACCAGGATGCGATCGCGGTCAACCTGTGCCCTAGCAGCTTGAACCATTTGATTATTGATCGTCACGAGATTGGGATCTGTGTAAAACTCCTCGCCTGCATCGCGTTGGCCATTGTTATTGCGATCAAAGAACGGCTGCACCAGAATACCACCCTGAGTCCGTAAATAGTTGGCATGACGATCGCCAGGAGTGATACCACCTTGAAGATTCAGCCCCGATACTAACTCGATACCAAAAGTCGATTCGCCTGTTGTCACTGATACGCCCTGATAGCGTGCGCGGAGCATTACGCCAGGGATGATTGTAGTGCCCACAGAGGCAAGTACGCCAGAACCCCGCGATCCGATACCATAGCCTAATTGGGCTTCCCATAACAGCGTGCCATCGATGGAACGTTCTTTTGAGCGATAACGCCAAGCGAGATTAACTAGATCGTCATTGCTATTTTGGTTGTAGGTGTCGTAGCCGAGAACAAAGGAATGTCCAGTTGTAAAATTGCTGTGCTTTCCCAGGTAAAAACTTAGCGCCGACTGGGAACTGATTTCATTGCCGATAGAGTTCAGTTCAAGTTTTCCCAACCGTTGAATCAGATTCCAGCGCAGGTGACTTTTGGTGTCAAAAGTAAGGCGGGCAAAGGTAAAAGAATCTCTGCCACTGAAGTTGAGTTGAATGCCTCCAGAGGTGGCATCATTACTATTGGTGTTGCCCAGCAAAGTGATGCCTTTAGCCAGTTGCCAATAGGCATCTAATCGGCTGGAGAAGCGATCGTGGGTGAACCGGGCACTGAAGTTTTGCGATGGGTCGTAACTGACATCTGCATTGATGTCCCATGCTGAATTATCGCTACCGCTTAGGACTGAAACTGCTGCCTTGAAGGGGACATTTTCTGGCTGCCAAAAGAGTTCGGCTAGTCCTCTCAAAGACCGATCGTAGACAGTGCCTGCGCCTAGCGTCACGCTATTCGAGACGCCCCATCGTTGAGCAATGCCACCCCGAAATGTGGAAAAATCGCCAAAGAGACTGTTATTATCCTGTTTGCTGTAATCTCGATTCACTCCACCGGAAACGATCAACGCGGAAGCACCAGCAGGAAGTTGACCAGCCGAATTGGAAAACGTCGCGTCTCGAATTTCTGGTTGGGCAGTTAATTGTCCTTTGGGATAGAGGAAGACCTGGTAGTAGCCGCCCAGCGCTGGGGTTTCCAATTTGAGATTCTCAAACCGATACACGCCAGAGGAATCCACCAGGGTTTCGGCAATGATGCGATCGCTAAACCCCTTTACCAGTCGCACTAAAGTTCCCGGTTCTGCTTGCCCAGACACCGTTCGTCCAACCTGTGCTGCTTGCAGGCGTTGGCGCGGATCGCTTTCGCCATAAAATTGCGGCGGTGGTGTGTAGCCCTGGCGCTGAATGAAGGTAAAGCCTACATAGTCGTTAGGGCTGAGGTTCTGCCAGAAGGGGGGCTGAGTACCCACAAAATAATCATTAGCATCGGTCTGGCGTTGAAACAGCGCATCTGTAATCCGCCAGCTATTGGAACTAAATAGTTTGGGCTGGTCTGCCCGCACAAACCAACTACCGCCCAAAATGCTACCCACCGCAGTCAAATCTCCGCGGAAAGCAGTTGGGGTTGAATCTGCACCACTGACGCTGACCCCTTGTTGGATCGCAGCCAGAGAAATATCTGGTGATGCAATTCGGGGTAGCCCTTCAAGCTGCACAGGAGCTTCTTCCAGTGATGAGCTTTGTCCCGGTGCCGTCAGCCAGGGTGCGTCAAACACAATCGCATACTCTTTGAGATCAAACTCAACCTGAACTCCAAATAGCGATCGTACCTCCCCCACTGAAAAAACCAGACCCAATTTTGGATCGGTGTGGAGTTTGGCAGGATCGATACGAACGGCAAGACTGGGCGATCTTAATTCGATTTGATTGTCGGGTAAAACTTTTGTGCTTAATTTCAGCGCTTGTACCACGGCATCATAGGGCAATAACCAATGTTCTAGATCGAGCGCTTTCGAGCTATTTTCCTGCCCCCGAACAGAAACCCCCTCATTGACGTTGCGCCCGCCAATGTTGATACCCACTGGAAACACTGTAAAGCCCTCCGGCACCTGAGCAATGGGAGACAGATTCGGTTCCGGTGTCTGTATCTTCGCATCGCTTGTTGGCAAAGTAGCGGAATTTCCTGAACCCGTAGGCGCAACAGTCACAGGTTCAACCGGACTCGCCTTTTCGGAACCCGTAGGCGCAACAGTCACAGGTTCAACCGAACTCGCCTTTTCAGAACCCAAAGACTCAGGTACAACCTTTGGGACAATCTCAGGCTGCGTTGCCGGAATATGCACAGATGGAGGTTCTGTAACTAGAAACTCTATATCTTGTAAATCAATGGATAACGGTTGTCCCAGCAGTTTTGCATCTGATTTAACGCTTGATTGTGCATTAGCACCCGATGGTTCCTGTTCTTGATCGCGTGCTGATGGACTTAAAGCAATCTGTTTTTCATCAATAGATTTAGGAGTAATGCTAAAGATGCCGATCTCCGAAGGAGATTTACTATTAGAAATGTTGTGGGGAATTGAGTGGACGATGGCGGGTGGGGGAATTGTCGGGAACATAGACGTAAGCGGAGTTAAAATCAGCAGTCAAAATCAGCCTTCCTCAGGTCTTCTAGGTGGCTTTTAGTTTTGTGCAAATTAGTTGGCAATCTGTTGAGACCCTAGACAGTCGGCCAGTCATCGTCGTAAGTAGTTGGACAAGAATATTTACAGTCATTGTGAATGAAGCTTCCCCGTAGGGGTACGCTTCATTCGCAATGGCGTTGTGTAATTAATTCTGCTCGATAAAAGTAGGACACGCGGACAACAATTTTACGTCATTACGAGCAAAGCGTTCGCGGAGCGTCTCGTAGAGAAGTAATCGCAAAGGCTTAGTTTTTCCTCACGAGTACGTAAGTCCTAAAAATTATTGATTGTGCAGTTCCTACTTTGCAGGTACTATAAAATCCACCGAAAATGGCACTGTCTGAGCGTTGTCCTCACCCCAGAGCAACTGTCCACTTAGTTGGTAGTTACCAGGGAGTAAGGGCGATGGATCTTTTTCTGAAACGGCTAAAGCTAAATTACGATCGCCCAGAGCAATGATGGCAGTAGGTGCCAATTCTCCACTCCAAAATACTTTGTTTGCTTGTTTCAACGACCAGCGAACCATTGGGCGCACAGATGCATTGCCTATATTTTTGACGAATAGTTCGAGATGCTTTTGCTTGGCATTGAAACTGGCACGATCAACAACTAAGTTCGGCGCTGTATCTCCCTTGCGGACGTAAACAGTCGTACCGACTCGAGTGATAATGCCAACTTTCCGTCCGATTGTGTCTGTTGCCTCATTCAAGGCTTCTGTAAAGATAACTGCCCGGTATTCACCATTCGCTAGGCTGGGAGCAAGTTGAGCCACCATACGAACCCGACGGCTACTTCTGGGTGGCACAATCAATTCTCTAGGAGAAAACTGTATATAAGAACCGAGATAGCTTGAATCAGAGGGTATTGTTTGGAACCCGCGATCGCGGCTGTAAGTGAATGGCTCCGTATAAACCCTCGCCCGCAACAGCGTATCCCCAGAGTTGATCACGTTAAGCACTGCTTTTACTTGTCCCCGGTTTGCCTGGGCTTCAATCACCAGAGGGGATGCTCCCAGATTTGCCCAAGCAGCACCATTGACCAAACAAGCTGCTGATAGTAACCAGCCACTTAGTTGAATGGCTTTTAAAGTTGTGGATGAAGCGGGCTTGTGAACACGGGAGAACATGATGACCGATCCTGGCTTTGCGAATAAATCTAAGGATTAGAAAGAATGATTGATGGGGGAAGTAAGCAAGTTAGCTAGAATTCCCCCATCTGATCTTTGTACGTCGCTTCATTAAGGGGTGACTGTCAACGTCACAAACATATCGTAGGCACCGCTGGGGATTAGACCAAGGGTTGTGGTTGTCATATTCACACTCAAATTGGTGACACCTGGCAGGGGCACAGGAAAAGGAATAGAGGGTGCGACAATGGCAACAAGGTTTGCGCCTGTGCCTGTAACTGCAACCGTCTTTATGGCTGTAGTATGGTCATAGCCAGCGGGTGCAGTGGCTTGTTGGGGTGCAGATGCCGAGAGGGTTGCCAGAATGTTATTACAGGTGAGTTTGGCTTGACCAGAAGTGCCGCCACTGGTTGGCAGACTGCTAAGAGTTGTGCCAGCAACGTCTAATCCTAATGTGCCATTCTGGACATTGCTAAATGTGCAGGAGGAAAGGACATTTCCATTAAAATGAACATCGGTACTCCCTGCTTGAGCAACAGAGTTGAATGCAAACGTGCTACCAAGAATCATTGCGGAGAGTAATACAATACGACGCATAATAAATTCCTCAAGTTAACTGAATGGATGTTTAATGGTGTTCCAGAGATGGCTGATGTATGAGATGAATTGAGTGCGGTGCTCTCAACCTTTTTGCTTTTCAGTCACGCTCGTTTCTCTAATTTAATGACCCCAAGTAACTTTGTAATTCGTAGCTCTACGCGTTTAATGAACTCGCTCATCCTATATTCAGTAATCCTTTTAGCAATCAATGATCTCAAAGAAGGGTGTCATCTGTAGCTCTACGCTTTTACTGAACGTACCCATCTCGAACTCAGTAATTTTTCTAGGGTGCTGTTAGTAGTCTCAGTAGAAATCGCAAGAGTGGGTGGAAAGATGAGCAGTTATACCATTTCACTAAAAGCTTGATACAAATAAAGCCGATAAAAAAAATCCCACCCGGCAATAGATGGGAGCAATGCGATTTTGTGACATGGGTAAGCAGGGGAGGCAGGGGAAGAGAAAGAAATAAGTGTATAAGCAATCTGTAACGCTCGTAAAAAGTACTAAAAATGCCCCTTTACCCCCCCCTAACAATGATTATAATTCTGACAATTGGTGATTTTATTCTTTGGAAGTTCCTAACCTGAGTGAATAGCTCAAGAAGAGATGAAAGCATTTTTACAAGCATTTTTTTCATCCAACTATATACCGCATGGACATTGCTACCTTTGGCAGTCAGGGTTAGTTTGGCTACATGGAATGTCAGATGCGTTAATTGCCTTGGCTTACTATTCCATTCCCATTTTTCTGATTTACTTGTCTTATAAACGCTCAGATATCCAGGGCAAACGCATCTAAATATTGAGGATTGATGAAGCAGGCGGAATTCCCCAACGCTTTAGCACATAAGAGTTTCAAAAAAATAGGTAGGAAACAGCGATTCCAGAATTATTAAAGGTATTAGAAGAATGGCACTAAGAAAAGCTCTAAACTATGCAGAATAAGGGCTACAGCTTTTAAGACTCAGACGGGGCAGACGATAT
>NZ_JAVRBN020000097.1:0-8911 GCF_034531305.2 Nostoc sp. ChiQUE02 | reverse complement strand
TACTGAATCGGTGTTCTAGGCAGCAATTAGAAGAAAATCTTTCTGTATTAAACTCACCTCAAATTTCAAAGCAAGAAGTAGCCCATTGGCAGGAATATGGCGACTTGATTTATGGAACTGGGCAAGATGCGTTTGATACTCAGTGGGTTTGAGGACGAGTTGAAAGCGTATCTAAAGACTGCTGGTTGCGATCGCTATAAGGCGACTCCTTTGTGAGCATCGCAATTTTCTATTCAGTTTTCATCAATGCTTCCAACTGAGCTAACAACTTCTCTACTTTGGATTTTTTCTTTGGGTCATCCCACACTTTCGCTTTTTTGAAGCGTTGAAAAGTATTATCAACACGCTCTTTTATGGATGCTGATTCTGTTTGCTCTGATGACTCTGATTTAGTCTGCTGTTCAATTTCTTTGATTTTGCGTTTAATTTCACTCAGTGAGAGATTGTAGGCGATCGCATCTTCTAAGAGTTGTTTTCTTGTTTTTTCATCTTGAATTCGGGCGATCGCCAGTGCTTTAGTATATTCAATCTGTCCAGAACGTAGCACTTCCAGCACATCTGGAGGTAAATTGAGCAGTGGTAGGCGATTTTTGACAAACGATTGCCAACTCATCCGTCCCAAAGACGCAAATAATTCTTCAATTATTTTGGTTTGGGGTTGAGACATAACGTTATGTCTCAGTTCGGAATTTTCTTCATAGCGATCGCAAACGTTTCTCATCCGGTTGAGATGACTAATTACTTCATCTTGTGCCATCTCCAACCGCAACACCAACAATTCCAGGATACCTTCGGTTTCTTCTAGGGGATTGAGGTCTTCACGTTGAAGGTTTTCAACGAGGCGCACTTGATACGTAATCGCATCGTCCATCTCCCTGATAACAACAGGAACCTCGGTTAATCCTGCCATTGATGCGGCTCTATAGCGTCGTTCCCCCGCGACCAATTCATAATCACCGCCAGAGAGGGGACGCACCAACAGAGGTGCGAAAATACCCAGTTTTTTGACCGAACGTGATAGTTCCTCTAGTTTTTTAGGGTCAAAGTAGCGCCGGGGCTGTGAGGGAGGTAGTTTAATTAAGTTGATGGCAACAGTATTTGGTGAATTAGCAGTACTTTGGGTTTGGTTAAAGCTTTCACCTAGTAGGGCAGCTACACCTTTTAACTGGCTGGTATAGGGTTGTTCTTTTTTGCTCACTGTAGTTTTTCTAAACTGAGGGCGATTTTTTTTAGTACAGCGACGGCAGGATGTTTGGGATTATATAGTGCTAAGGGTAAGCGTGCTTCACTTGCATCAGCAAAAGCAATAGATTTAGGAATGGGTTCGTAAACTGTGGCCAGGGGTGAAAGTTGTTCTGTGATAGCTTTCATGGTTCTGCTTTCTTGGGCAGTACGTGCATCATACATTGTGGGGATGAAGCCAGCAATTGTAAGTGTTTTATTAGCACCTTTGCGGAGTGTGGCTACAGTTCTTAATAGTAAGTCAGTTCCTTGAAAGGATTTGAACTGGCACTGAATAGGTACTAAGACATGGGTTGCTGCTACTAAGCTAATAACGCTGAGGATGCCTAAAGATGGCGGACAATCTATCAAAATAAAATCATAGTTGTCTAAGACGGGGGCAAGTGCATTTTTTAGTCGCATTTCTCGCATCAGAGCGGCAACTAGTTCTAGTTCTGCGGCACTTAAGTTGATATTGGCTGGCACTAAACCCATGCTGTGAATAGGTTCAGAGTGAATTGGTAACGGTTCCTCACCCACCACTGCCTCATAGACTGTTTTGGCGGTAATGTCCGGTTCTAGCCCCATAAATGTCGTCAGTGACGCTTGGGGGTCAAGGTCTATCAAAAGTACGCGATTTTTCTTTTTTTGAGCGAGGTGATAGCCCAAGTTCATTGTTAAACTTGTCTTTCCTACTCCCCCTGATTGATTAAATAGCGCAATAATACGGGTTTTGCTCACAAGTGATAAATTACAGTTGTAATTAAAAATGCCTCTAATACAGGCAGATTGTAGCTCTGGAGTAAAGGTAATACAACTGGGAACAGTACATTTGTTACAAATTAAGGTTGTAAGGGCTGTAAGGTAGTTGTCAAGCTTCTTGGTCAGAAGACACGACAAAAGGCGATGCCTACGGCGGTAAACTACGCACCCTGGATCTCCTTTCCTATGAGTGAAAAATTGTTAATTGAGTGCAGCCGCTATCCCACTTCATAGCAAAAAAACCCGGCGTTAAGTACCGAGGTTCGGGGAAAATCTTTTCTGTCAATGGCAGATACCGATGGCGCAGGAATGTATGAGGTAGGCGATCGCAGCAGGAAACACTGGATCGCCTCTTCCACTTGGGTTACAGGGGCAAGTTTTGGTGGGCGCTACAGGAGTTGAACCTGTGTCAGCCTGATTAAGAGTCAGGAGCATAACCGTTCTGCCAAACGCCCAAGATTGGATGGGTCGCCCAGGGGTTGTTCGCGTAGCGTTCCCGAAGGGTACCTGGATGAATCCGCTTAAAAGGCGGCTGCATACCCGCTCTGCCTTTCTTGTATGCCCGAAGGGCTTTACGACCCAATTTGGTACTCCCGACAGGAATTGAACCTGCAAAAATTCCGTCCCTCAAACGGAAGCGTTTACCAATTTCGCCACGGGAGCATGGTTGGGCAATTGCCCAGTACCCTTGGTGGGAGTCGAACCCACAAAATCTGGTTTCTAAGACCAGCACGTTTGCCAGTTTCGTCACAAGGGCAAATGGTCGGGATGGCAGGATTTGAACCTGCAACCTTCAGCTCCCAAAGCTGCCGCGCTACCAAGTTGCGCCACATCCCGTTGGTACTCCTGACGGGAGTTGAACCTGCACACAGACTGTTTTTGAAACAGCCGCCTCTTCCAGTTGGGCTACAGGAGTATAATTTGGCTGCTCTATGAAAGCAGAACTGGGAAGGAAGGAATCGAACCCTCAAACTTCGCATTCAAAGTGCGACGGCTTTGCCTGTTTGCCTACTTCCCAATAAATGGCTGCCCCAGTAGGACTTGAACCTACAACCCCCGCGTTAACAGCGCGTTGCTCTGCCATTGAGCTATGAGGCAATGTGCCAGTCCCCCAGGTCGGAATCGAACCGACGACAAGAGTATTTTTCAGACCAGTGCTCTCTACCAAAACTGAGCTACCGGGGGATAAGGCGAGAACGGAGAGACTTGAACTCTCAATCTTGGCTACGCCACGCTACGCGAACAGTTTCGTAATCTGAGATGTTATCCAGTTACACCACGTTCTCATAAGGCGGAGAGAGAGGGAGTTGAACCCACAGTGGACTTACATCCACGACTGTTTAGCAAACAGCTTGCTCTGCCGATAGCAATCTCTCCAGAATGGGCCGGGCCGGAATTGAACCAGCAACACTGAACGCGGCGGTTTTACAGACCGTTACCTACACCAATAGGTGAGCCGACCCATGAGGCAGTGCCGACGGGAGTTGAACCCGCAAACCCAGGATTGAAAGACCTGTGGCTTTACCAATTTGCCTACGGCACCACAAATGCAGAGACGCTTGTTTTAAACCTAGAACAACAGTTTTGGAGACTGTGATGTTGCCGTTACACCATCCCTGCATTTGGTAGCAGTGGCGAGAGTCGTTCGCGCCAGCGTTCCCGAAGGGTACTCGCATATACCAAGTTATGAGCTTGGGGCTTTGCCGTAAATCGCTACACTGCAACGTTTGGAGTCCAGGGCGAGAATTGAACTCGCACAGTCGGTTTTGCAGACCAACACCCTACCATTAGGCGACCTGGACATACTACGAGGACGACAGGAATCGAACCTGTGACCACTTGCCTCGGAAACAAGCGCTCTTTCCGACTGAGCTACATCCTCATTTGGAAGCCTTGACGGGAGTTGCACCCGCTTCTCTCTGACTGAGAATCAGAACGACTTGTCTATTTGTCCACAAGGCTACACGGGGATGATGAGATTTGAACTCACGTTCTTTCGCTCGACAGGCGACTGCTTTAAACCGGACTAAGCTACACCCTCACGTTAGATGGCAATTATTTAGTTTTCATGGTTCAGAAGTGTTTGCGCTATGCCTTTTTGAGAGGCTGTAGTGCTTCACTACATATATACTACAGAATGTAGTATAGGGTGTCAAGGCCATACTACAAACTTTTTGAAAGAACTGAGAGGGCAGTGTTACGTAATGGCGCTCATTGTCCTCTCTGACTAGGGTTGAAGTTAATTACTCGTTCTCACTCAGGCGTTGTGCGTTCCAAAACTGTTCGGCAAATGCTACTGCTGGGTGAATTGGGGCTTTAGGCTTGCTTTTGAGTACCATTCCAGCTTCATGAGGTAAGCGTAGACGCGAAGCGGCTTGTCGTCAGACATCGCTCTTAGTTTGGTTGCATCGTTCACACGCTGTTACAACGTTGTCCCAACTGTGCTGCCCACCTTTTGAGCGGGGTATTACATGGTCAAGGGTCAGACGCTTGCTGCTACCGCAGTATTGGCAGGTGTGGTTGTCTCGCTTGAGTACCTCACGCCGATTTACAGGTGGTACTTTCCAGTGGCGTTCGGGATTGCCAACAGTCAAGCGAATATGTTCGGGAACTTGTAGTACAACACTAGGTGAGCGCACTTCCCACTGCTTTGTAGTACCAAAATTCAACGATTCTGCCTGACCTGTGACTAACAGCACGATTGCTCGTTTGATGTTGATACGTGCCAGTGGTAAGTAGTTTTTGGAGAACACCACCACCGAATTTTGTAATATGTGTGGTTGAGCTTGCATCACTGGATTCACTCCTCAAAAAATAACCCCCGCCTCTGAGATTCAGGAGCGGGGGTCAGGTAGTTGATACTTTTTGCCCTATGTTGGTGCTGTAAGACATTTGCACCTCCCGCTTTGGATAAGTTGTTCTAGATTCAGCCATCCGGCAATTACTCCAAAAATACTTTCATGCTGCAATTTTCCGCCGCCAAAACAATACATTCCCTCAAATGCAAATAGCACGATTACTCTGCCTAAACCCTTGCTGGCTCGGCAATGCACCGCGCTATTAATAGTTGAGGAGAATCTGCTTATCATTGAAAGCTTGTAGTATTTGTAATTGGGACTTATATCAATAATACAGTTGTAGTATACGTTTGTCTACTGCCCTCTGATCCAGCCTGTGGATAAGAGTGCATTTGTTCTGGGAGCGTTTGCTTTCTCTGCACTCAAAAGCAAAGGCGATCGCATCCCCAAAGAGCGATCGCCCTTTTCCTCTAAGAAAATTGTTAGTTGAGAGTCTGGGCGATCGCTTCCCAATCTGGTCTAAAGTTTTCCCCTTCCATGAACTAGCCCTCATCCCCCGGCTTATACTCTAGCCCTTCACCCTCACCAGGGACTATTTTTTGAGCAGTGTTATTAAGAATTTGCTCCCACATTTCATCAAAGGTAATACCCCGCTTTTTGGCTAGATACTCCACCCGCTCTTTGATTAACTTATCCCGCTCCTGAAGCTTGGCACATAGCAGGGATTGAGCTTGCACAACCTTAGTACGACCGTTTACCCATGCGTCCACAGTCAGCACATCATTGTAATATTCCCCCAAACCGGGGATAGCTAACCTTTCATCCTTTCTGGGCATTTCGTCCTTTCTGGGAAATATCTCTACTGCATCCATATTGCTACCTAAGCGCTGCTATTGTGCCAAATCTGCCCCAGAATTGGCACAAAAAAGGTTTATTCAAATAGTCTATCCCGTATTTGGGTCAAATACGGTGCAAATTTGCCCAGATTTGATAGGATGCAAGAGTACATAAGATATATTTAAATCCAAGTCAAAGATGAATTTTCGTCAAGTTATTGCCATAACAACAAGCCTTGTTCTATCTGGGACTAGTTTATATAAAGGCCCAGTTAACGCGAATCCTGCGGTACTTGCACCCGCCGCTTTTTGTGCAGGCACGGCTGGGGTAGGATGTGTGCTTGTTGGAGTTGCTATTATAGGTGGCACTGTTTACTATGTCTGGCAATCTGGGGACGGAAAGCATTATGCAGCAGATGCAAATGGAGAGATTAACAATTCTGAGAGATTGGTTGGTACAGCAAAGCCTTTGCAGAGTTCAGCTATTTCTGGAATAGAAGCAGCAAAACTAGGAGATGCTTACTGGGCTAATACTGTCACCGACTGTTACAAGATTGGTAAAAAGTTAGGTAAAACACTCAAGAGACATCACATTGCTGTTGGTGGTGGATACTGGTGTATTTTCCCTGGAGAACAAACAAGTTTTGGAGATAACAGATGAACTTGCAAGAATTACAACAGTTCAACGAGCTAAGAGGCGACACACTATTAACATCCATCCTGACTTTTCCTAGCTTTAATGCACCAGGATATGAACTTACGGGTGGAATGGAGGTTTGTTGTGGAGTCAATGATGCAATTGCTGAGATTGAGCCTATAGTCTGGACTGCTGGTTACAAAAACAACCCGGAACATGAATGGAAGCTGGTTAGCTACGAGGTGTTTGTACCTCAAAAAATGGTTTTAGTAGCTCCTGACAATATGCATTCGTGCGAAACTGCAACAATACATAATGCTGTCATATTTTGCTATTACAGTCCGATAAAACCAGAAGTAATTAACCAGTTGATTCAACAAAATCAACCTTGGGTTTTAGACAAGAGTAATAGTTAAAATTAAGATTCTCTTACTGCGCCCAATAGATACAATTGGCAATTCCTCACTTATCCCTCCAGTGATGTCAGTCTTAGGCTGACAGGCTGGGGGGATATGTTTGTCACTGCGCCTCGGCTTGCCAATCGAAGATAAAGAGCTAGGTTTTTCAAAAATTTTTTGTTATTTTGAATATCAACATATTCATAATCATAATTATGAGTTTTTTTGGACAACTACTGAGATTTATTTGATAGTTAAGGGAAATATATAATTAGTAACAATAATCTTTTTTATGACAACTACATTAGACCTATCAAAATTCCTATATTGCCGCAATTGCGAAATGAAAACCCATCATTACAAAGATTTAAAATATGACTGGGGGTATAGCTGCCGCATTTGCCAAACTTGGCAGCATCAAAGCCAACTGATATCTATTCAGCAGGGCTATGCTGCTAAGGCAATTATTGAAGCGATAGGTAGTGAATATGTTATCTGGTATGACGGCACACTAGAACAATTTATTGAAGCTGCTGAAGCTTTAGATATGGATTATGATTATCAACAAACTATAGATGGATATGATTTTAAAGCATGGTATCCAGGCGATGAAGATAATGAAGCCAAGATATGTTTTTAACTATCCTCGCTTGTAAAAATGAAAGCACGAACGATAACAGCAACATTTAAGTATTGTAATTCAGGTACTCAAGAAGTTAAAACAGTTAACTGCTTATTTACTGATAGAAATGAAGAGTATGAACTGACAAAGGTTTTTGTAGTTGAATTTGGACATGAAGTATTATTTTCAAAGAATGACAATACATTCTTAGTTAATGACTAGTTGAAAGGCGATCGCTCCTATCTTTGCAACCCGATAGCAGGGCAGCAAAGATAAGAGCTTTTACCTGAGAGAGCTGGGCATTTGAGTACCAGTTCCAAAAGGGGACTTGTCAGGCTTCCCCCAAATCAGCCACAGAAGTAGAATTACCTAATCATCAAGATGCCCAGTGGTGCGTAGCTTGCTGCCGTAGGCATCGTTGGGTATCCTCCACTCTAGTCTGTGCTTTGTGCGATCGCCCCCATTCTTGAGATTTTTAGAGGAAAGTTGAGTTATTGAGTTTTCCTCTAAGAACTTTTGTGGTATTAATTTACACAGTTAACTTTTTTATTCGACATCTTTTCCTAATTAGATAACGGAGTCAAGACATGTCTCAGAAAATTGCAATAGCCATTATCCACGGCATTGGGACAGCTAATCCAGAGTTTGCAAACGAAAAAAATCCGGACAAATTTGTTAGCGGTATTGCCCAGCGGCTAAAGTCTCGGTTTTCAGCTCTAATGGGGGAAAAACTGGAGGATGCAGATTCAAAACTTAAAATTAAACCAGTTTACTGGGCACCGATCCTTCAGGATATTGAGGATGAACTAGGGAAAAGATTGTCAATTGACAATCTCAACAACTTTTTTGGACTCCGTGAGTTTGTGTTTCATTCTCTAGCAGATAGCATTGGCTACCAGATTACTCCTACCAAGAGAAATATCTACGACACAGTACATCAAAAGTTTGCTGAAACGCTCACAGAGCTAGCTGAAGACGATGGAGAAAAATATCCTTTGTGCGTTATCGGTCATAGCCTTGGGTCAGTAATAGCAAGCAACTACATCTGGGATCTTCAAAATAAGCAAGCCAACATAGAAATAGGTAACACTCCATTACAGAAGGGAGAAACGTTCTCGCTGTTCTACACTTTTGGTAGCCAAATCGCTCTCTGGGGGCTACGGTATAGCGATTTTGGGACACCAATTGCAGTTCCTTCACCCGAACTTTCACAACATTACCCAAATATAAAAGGTGAGTGGCTCAACTTTTATGACAGGGATGATGTTCTCGGATATCCCATCAAGAATATAAATGACAAGTATAAGGCTGTTGTTAAGGCTGATATAGAAGTCAATGTTAGCAACTTTCTGATTAATTGGACTCCTCTTTCACATAATGGGTACTGGACAGACAGTGAAGTTATTGAGCTGATTGCTCAAGGTCTTGTCAAAACGTGGAAGAGTGCCTATCTCTAAGATCGCCCTCCAGTTCTCTTGGGAAGTGAGGCGTAGACGCGCAGCGCAAAGCCGGAGACGTTTCCTGTATTCTCCGGGCTTGTCCCCGAATATTGCATACATCCAATTATCCAATCAAAACCTCGGCAGCACTGTACCCGTGCCCGCGTCTTTCTTCGTGCGGACATAAGCCTTTGTTGT
>NZ_JAVRBN020000096.1:0-11936 GCF_034531305.2 Nostoc sp. ChiQUE02 | reverse complement strand
GCAGTCACCAAAAAAGACATTATTGGATGGTTCACTCACTGCTGTTACTATATTGCACCCAACTGAGAACCGCTATAAATTCTGCCGGATAGAAAGGAGAACTCATACCTGTGCTAGCTTCTTTGGTTATATCACCATCGAAAAGCTTTACAGTGAGATTTCCATTGACTTGTTTAGCGAATGGAATCAAAATACCATCAATATAATTTTGTGCATTCTCTACAGAATCAAATTCATAAAAACCACCAACAGTATTGGTGTTCAAAGCACTTAACCAAGTTTTGGATTTCAATCCGGGAAACTTTTTCATTTCTACATTAGTTGATTTCCAATCAATCTGACTAAAAGGAATAGACACTTGATACTCGGCGTAGACGAATACTTTACTCACTGACATTTCTGCTCCTATCTTGAATTTTTCTGCAATTATGCGGACATAATATCAGAACTCCGTTCATCTACCTCGGAACTCCGTTAATCCATCTCATATCAAGTCCTGTTAATCACTTATGATTACCGCATCTGTGCAAAAATCGTAAAAGCCTCTTTCCCTCTGCCCCTCTGCCCCCCTGCCCCCCTGCCTGCCTTTTCATCTTCGACCTTTGGCGAATAGGCTTAAACCTTCTGTGCCGATATCTTTGAAGATATCCATGTAACAGCTGTCTAAGTGCCAGATATGGTTTACGGTCGTCAACGAGCCTATTTGGGAACAGGTTGGGCTTATCCACTGCATTTAAGTGTGCAAGGTGGGATACAACTTAGCCGTGAAGATCAAAAAGTTAAAGAATCTATTTGGATTATCCTCCGCACGGGTGTAGGTGAGCGGGTTTATCGACCGACGTTTGGTTCGCGCTTGTCGGAACTGGCGTTTGCACCTTTAAATAGCGATACCCTACTGCGAATCCGCCTTTATGTCTTGGAAGCTTTAGAAGTTTGGGAACCACGCATTACTATCGATGAAGTTGTCACCGATCCCGATCCAGTGCGTGGCAGAGTGGACATCATCATCAATTATCGACTCAAAGACGGCCCCGATATTTATAGTTTTGTTTATCCTTATTATTTGGTGTCAGCTGGGGAGGAATCGTGAACTTTGACTTTCTACCAAAATTACCTTCTTCCAACTTAGACGATCGCGCCTTCGATGATTTGGTGGAAGAATGTATTATGCGTATTCCTCGCTACTGTCCAGAATGGACAGACCACAATCTCAGCGACCCAGGAATTACGCTAATTGAGTTATTTGCTTGGTTAACTGACCAAATGTTGCTCAGATTTAACCAAGTACCCCGAAAAAATTATGTCGCTTTCCTAGAATTACTGGGTATCCGTCTCCAGCCTCCCGCCCCAGCCCGCACGGAATTAACTTTTTATTTAAGCGCTGCACTACCTGAAGCCTACACGATTCCAGCCGGATTGGAAGCCTCAACTATCCGCACTGAAACCACAGAAGCGATTACCTTCAGCACAGATTCTCCTCTAATTATCGGCAAACCCCGCATACAGCACTTCTTAACTGCCCAAACCACTGAAGACATTCCCCAATCTCTGCGAGAAAGAGTCACAACTTCGTGGACTCGTCAATCTAACGGTTACTGGACAGGTAATGAACAACCGATATTTGAAGAGGAACCCCAGCCTGGTAACTCTTTTTATTTAGCAATTAATTCTGATGATCCTTTAGACGCTAATGTTTTGGAAATTATTTTCCAAGGGGCTGCGGCTACACCTGCTGGTATTAACCCCAATCAACCACCCCGCAAGTGGGAAGCCTGGGATGGAGAAAATTGGCAACCAGTTTTATTACAAGAATCAGATGATAAAACTCGTGGCTTCAGTTTTTACGAAATCGCCCAAGATGGTGGAAACCCGTCTCAAGGTGCAGAGGTACGTCTGCATCTACCTCAAATTTGGCCTGTGGCTAATTTTACCTCATACCGAGGTCGCTGGCTGCGCTGTAGCTTCATTTCCACAGAAGCTAATGAATCTGGTTACAATCGTCCACCACGAATTATTGGTTTAGCAGTCCGTTCAATTGGCGGTACTGTTAGGGCTAGTCACAGTACGCTGATTCAAGATGAGCGATTGGGAATTAGTGATGGTACACCCGGTCAGAGTTTCCAGTTACAAACAGCACCAATTTTAGAACGGAAAGAAAATGAGTATATTTTAGTTACTCCCGCTGGTGGTTTGCCTCAGAAGTGGACTGAGGTGAGAGATTTTGCTGATTCTGGGCCGCATAATTTTCATTACACCATCGATTCGATCACTGGTACAATCCAATTTGGACCGCTAATTCGGGAACCTAGCCAGCTTAAACAGCATACACAGGTGCGAACGCGAATTCAGCAACCATCACTAGATGACACATCTGTACAAGTTCTGGAAAATAACCAGTCGGAACACCAATATGGGGCGATTCCTCCCCGTGGATCAGAGATTAAAATAGTTACTTATCGTACAGGCGGTGGTAGAGAAGGCAATGTTCAAACTGGGGCAATCCAGTTTTTGAAGTCTGCATATCCATATATTGCTAGTGTGGTCAATCGTGTACCAGCAATCAATGGGGCGGATGCTGAGTCACTGGAACAAGCTGTAATGAAGGCTCCCCGCATCCTCCGCACGCGCGATCGCGCCGTCACTGCCGAAGATTTTGAAGTTTTAACTCAACAGGCGGGTGCTGGTGCGATCGCGCGTGTCCGGTGTTTGCCAGCAAATTCTCGGAGACAAGCTGGTATAGTTAGTTTACTGGTAGTTCCTTATGCAAATACAGATGCGATCGCGCAAGGCAATGGGATGACACCAGAAGAGTTTGCCCTCAGTAATACCCTGCAAGAGCAAATTTTGAGTTACTTAGATGAAAGACGCTTATTAGGGGTACAAATAGAATTACAAGAACCGAATTACGTAGGTGTTTCTGTACAAACAGAAATTGCCTTAGAGCCAGCATACAACAACCCTTTTGCCAGCGAAGAAATTCGCCGGAATTTAAGGCGATCGCTATATAAATATTTAAATCCATTAACTGGAGGAATCGACGGCAAAGGTTGGCCATTTGGGCGACCCGTTTATACATCGGATATTGTGGCATTACTGCAACAAACCCCAGGTGTACGGCATTTAGGCCCCGTCTTGCTATTTCCCATCCGCAAGCAAGGAGAAAATTGGCGACGACAACCATCGCCAGAACAATTGATTGACCCAGGATCGGAAGGTTTGATATGTTCTTGGGCTGATACCAATCTGCGTTCAAATCACGACATCCAAATAATTCGTAATTCGTAATTTGTCATTTGTCATTTGTCATTTGTCATTTGTCAGTAGTTATTCTCCCCCAATCCCCAATCCTATGGTTCAAAGTCGCTCTAGTCCAGCTGTACGCATTCAATTAACGCCAATGCAAATTCCCGAAGCTTTACCTGTGGCAGGTTTAGCATTTGCAAACGCGGATATGGATGTGGCTGGACGTAGTTTGCTCTTGCATCCTGGACATCCCAGCGAGATGATTGTGCAAGTACAAAACTTAGAACAACGTCCTTTGCGGGTAAGCTTAAGCGTTGAAGGAAACTTCCCGTCGCAGTGGTGTCAGATTGGCACAGAAGGCAGTGAGATACCGCCTCGTGGACAAATGGATGCTGTCCTCTACTTCTCAATACCCGACACATTTTTTGAAGACCAAGAAGCGATTTCTCCAGGAAAAAAAGACAAACTAACTCTCAATTTTCGCAGCCTAATTACTCTACATATAGACCCAGGCACTGACAACGAACAAATTGAGAGAAGCGAGTATTTCGATTTATACATCCGTCCCTACACTGCCTACATGGAATTCTTGCCAATTTTGTATCGAGAAGTGGACTTTATTGGTCGCTTCATGAAGATATTTGAGCAAGCTTTTCAACCAATAGTTGATAGTTACAACGTCATGTGGGCAAACCTCGATCCCTTGACAGCACCGCAAGCACTACTACCCTTTATGGCTCATTGGGTTGCTTGGCAAGTAGATTCCATTTGGGATCTCCAGCAACAGCGACGTTTAATTCGCCGAGCCGTAGAACTTTATCGCTGGCGAGGAACTCGTAAAGGATTACGTCTCTATTTACATCTTTATACTGGTTTACCGCTAGACGAACATTTACCGAATGAAGCTGATAAACATATTAGTATTACAGAACCATTTGGCCCAAGTTTCATTATAGGAGATGCACAATTAGGAAATGCAGTTTTAGCAGGTGGACAACCATATCACTTTATAGTGCGTTTGCGTTCAAATATTTCTATTGGCATCATCAACCAACAACTTATTGAAAGAATCATAGAACAAGAAAAACCTGCTTTTTGTACCTACGAATTATCTATCGAAAATCCCCATAATTAAATAATTCGTAATTAAGTAAGTTAAATTAAAATTTAATCCAAAATCTAAAATCCAAAATTACTTATGTCTCATCCTTTTCCACCTCCACCAATTAAATCCTTTGAACGCCTACAAGCCGCAGATGGGTTACTAATCAATGCCGAACGGTGGCGCACAGCCCATGATTACCACCGGAATCGGCAAAATGCCCAATATCAAAGTTTAAACCAACCAGGAATTGTCTGCGGTTTAGGCGTTCGAGATGTGACTGCCCCAAGCCAAGTTGAAGCTAGATATCGAGATGGGCGTTGGGTGCAAATTCAACCTGGTATTGCAATTGATTTAGCAGGTAATCTAATTGTTATACCGACTTCTTATGATTTTCCCATTGATATAGAAGTAGCAAGTTCAGAACCGCTCATGATCTACTTAGTAGTTAGCTATGTAGACCCTGATGAATTGCGGCGCGGACAGCAAAGAGATATTGTCCAAGAAACTTACCGAATTGACCAAAGAAACTCTACACCAGTTAGTTCAGAAATAGAAATATGTCGGATACTCTTACAACCAGGACATACTGAAATTACCCAACCTGCGGATGCTTTCTTTCCTGGATATAATAATATTGATTTGCGTTATCGCCGTCAGGCACAAATGCGTCCCCAAGCACTTGTGTGTATGGCACAGGCGAATCATAGCGATCCTGAGTGTGCGCGTAATTTTTTCAGCCTTTCGTATTTGTTACAAGCAGTAGAACCCCTATATCCCAGTTTGCGAGGGGCTGATGAACCAGGTCAGGTTTCTTTAGGAGAAAATATCCAAGACTATGACATCCTTTATCTAACAGGTGGACAAGCCATTTCTTTAAATAGTCTCGAATTTGAATCCCTAAAAAATTACTTAAATTTAGGTGGTGTGCTTTTAATTGATGCGCCAACGAATGCTAATCCTCTGATTGAGAGTACTCAAGCATTAGCACAACAGTTAGAGAGTCCTTTAAGACCTTTGGAAGAATTGCAACGGAGTCATCCTTTAAGGACAAAACCTTTCTTATTTGCTGCCTTACCAATGGTTAATCAACAGCAGATTAAACTGTTAGTTGGTGGAGGAATTATTTTAGCAATTGGTGATTTAGCAACTGCTTGGGGACTGGATAGAGATTTGAGTTTACCCAGATTAACCATTCGTACAGCTCAGGAACTCGGAATTAATATCCTTCACTATGCTTGGAAGCGGCGACAGTTAATAGGTTTGCAACAGGAAGATAATTCAGGGCAGTGGTGAAGGTGCTAATTTAGACACTAACTACAAGAAAGCGATCGCACTATTCTTCCATGTCTTCAGGAATTCGTTCCAAAGAAATTGTCACCGCAGCTTGTCCAAAGGTTCCAGTCCAGGCTTCATGGAATGTATTCCCTGATTCCGGATCGGTATCGTAAATGCTATAAGTACCTTTTGTGTTTCGTCCCTTTTTATCGGGATTGCCAAATACTTCCAAGGTTATACGGTCACTTCCGTCCTCTGCTACAACTGCTGCTGCATGATATTGGCAGTCAATTGGATCAGTTTCTTCTCCTATATCGATGGGTTGTTGGGCAACTATTGCATAGGCATCTCCAACGCCTGGTATTGCATTGGTATTTCGCTGATCCTCACTGACTTCATTTGCTGCATCCCAGTTATCCTCTTCACTCTCACCGAATACTGTTCCGGTTTGCGATACTTGACTACGGACTTTCCCTCTTCTCAGACGTTGGCCATGCATGATTTCTTCTGCGGTATGCAAGCAATCTGCCAGGAATTTATCAGATGGTGTGTATCGCTGATAGTTTCCTAGACCGTCTACAGCGATCATATTTCCAAGATTGCTGTAGGCAGGGGCAGGCGTACCTTGACGTGCGTACACAAAATTATTACTTTCTGCAAGAAGGTAGTTAGCGGAATCAGATTTGATTGAGGTAGCTGTCTCTTCATGGTATTCATCTTCATATCGTTGAATTACATCTAACCCAATGGTTTGACCAATTGTTGGCTGTAATTTGCATTGTGTAATCATTTGCTGGCTATTGCTAACAGTTTGGAGATTTTCCATCCCGGCTTTCAGGTGATCAGGCATACCAGTTGTATTTTCCTGACGCATCACCTTTTGCGCCACCCCATCTGCTTGCTGATAAAGCTCTCCTGACGGAACTTTAAATTTTGCCTGTGAACGCAATGATATTCGACTAATGTCGTGACTCAGAGGCTTTTGTTGGAAAGCTTCTTCTTGTGATAACTGCTTACCATCAGCCTGCTTTGCTTGCAGATTTGATGACTTCTGAACCACATCAGCTTGTAAACCAAAACCGCGTACTGGGTTCGCTAGTGTCGGAATATTTGCTGAAGTCAGCGATGAATTCGTCCAACTTGATGTTGCTGTTTTCTTGCTCTGAAGCCTAATGTGTGATTCCATTTCATCTAATCCTTACCTTGAATTGGCTATGAATTGAAAATCCTGTCACAGTTCTTTAACCATACCATCAAGGTCTGGAATTATTGATTTTGCTTGCTTGCGATCGCAGTATTATTTTTGTCGTGTTCAAGTTCTCTCATTAGAGAATCAAAATCGCTGGTGTTGTTTCTACCTTTGGCAAATAAAGACTGAATTTTATTTATTATTGCACTCATACTGTTGAAGAAAAACTTACCAAGGTTATTAACAAAGTTTTTCAGTTTCTCAAATATCCCAACCTCTACAGTGGAGTACTTGATGAGTCAGCTTTTTTGTGGACTTGTAGCCGTTATTTCATTGCTGGTTTCAAAAGTCAATAGTGGGTAATCTATAATATGATGTTAAAATTGCTTGATTATTTATACTTAAGTCGAATACTGTTAAAATGCATTATTCGCTGGGTTAAGAACGCCGTACATTCAAGCAACACCATTCTTTTCGTTTCCATAGGGTAGCAACAACCCAACCATTTTCTTCTAAGGCATCAGCAACAGCTTTAGATTGTTCTAGTAAAATACCACTAAAGATCGCCCAAGTGTCAGGTTTAGCGATCGCACTCATTTCTGGAACCAACTCAATAATTACATGAGCCAAAATATTGCAAACGATACCATCCACTGGTTTCTCAATCAGTTTTGTCAAAATGTCTACACTTCCTAGTGCAGGTAGTAAACGTTCTGGGCTAATGTCGTTGAGGGCACCATTACTGATAGTTGATTGCACCGCTAAAGGGTCATTATCTACTGCATAGACTTTTTCGGCTCCCAGTAGCAGCGCCCCAATGGAAAGGATACCAGAACCACAGCCAATATCCGCAATTACCAGATGTTCATGTTTGCCACCAGTACCCACAAACGACTGAGGAACTTCACTTAGCCGCATTTCCAGAGATTCCAAACATAGCTGAGTGGTGGCATGGTTGCCGGTACCAAATGCTACACCTGGGTCAAGACGAATTACTAACCGTTCTGTTGTTTCTGGTAATGGTAGCCACGCGGGGTTGATTAGGAAGCGATCGCCTATTTCCTGCGGATGCCAATATTGTTTCCAGCTAGTCGCCCAATCTTCCTCATCAATCAATTGCCATTGCAGGGATGGAGATGAAACACCTACACACAGAGCATCTTGACGCAGCCACAGCGACAGCGCTGCCAAATCTAGCAGCTGTGTTTGAATTGTCGATAAGTAAGCCCTGACTAAAGATGAATTTCCTTTGTTTTCACTTGCTGTTCCACGACAGCCAAAATCTTCCAGTCGCCAAAAGATCGAATCTTCTAGGTCTGGCTCACATAAAATCTGTAATTCCCACCAGGTGTTTGCCATATAATTTTAGATTTTAGATTTTAGATTTTAGATTGGGGACTTGGTAACGGTTAATGACCAATGCGAAAAACAATGAGCAATTAGCCATTACCAATCCAAAATCCAAAATTGTTCGGCTGAGCGAACGCGAGTGCGTCTTGCAGAGAAGCCGAAGTCCGCAATCCAAAATTAAAGTGTTACTGTATACGCGTCCCGAATACCAGGGACTTTTATAATCTCATCCAAAATGCCCTCTGGTAAAGGGTCATCTATACTCAGAGCCATTACCGCATCACCACGGACGATTTTACGACCTACTTGCATACTGGCAATATTCACATTGAAACTGCCGAGTAGAGAACCGAGTTTGCCGATAATCCCTGGCATATCGCGGTGTAGGGTAAACAGCATATATTTGCTGGGTGGAACGTTAATCGGGAAACCGTCAACATCAGTCAAGTGGATTTCCCGCTCACCTAACAAAGCACCTGTGACAGAATGAGTACCTAAAGTACCCGTAGCTTCTAAATGAAGCGTTCCGGCATAGTCTCGAATTGAAGCATCGCGGGTTTCAATCACCCGAATTCCGCGTTCTTTGGCTTCTATGCTGGCATTTACGTAATTTACCCGTTCCCGCAAAGCTTGGTAAAGTAAACCTTTTAAGGCAGCTACTATCAAAGGCTGACTTTTGTTGGTTGCGAGTTCCCCTTGCAGTCGAATATTGAGGACTTCCACCCGTCCGCCAGCTAGCTGTCCCACTAGATTACCTAGAGTTTCTGCTAGTTGCATGTAAGGTTTGAGTTCTTCCAACACATCGGGGCCGAGTCCAGGAATGTTGACAGCTGAACGGGCTGGTAGTCCTAAAAGTACATCCCGAATTTGTTCGGCAACATCAATAGCCACATTCACTTGAGCTTCTGCGGTAGAGGCTCCCAAGTGGGGAGTGAGGATAACTTCCTTACCTAGCGATCGCAACTCAGATTCACCCAATGGTTCTGACTCGAACACATCCAAGGCTGCACCGCCGATTTTACCCGCTTTCAGAGCTGCTGCTAAAGCTACTTCATCAATGATCCCACCACGAGCGCAGTTGACAATCCGGGCTGTGGGTTTCATTTTTGCCAGGGTTGTGGCATTGATTAAGTGGGTGGTTTCTGGGGTTTTGGGGATGTGTAGGGTGATATAGTCGGCTTGCTGGAAAAGTAAATCTAGCTCAACTAACTGACAGCCAAGTTGTTCGGCTCGGTCTGTAGAAATAAAAGGGTCATAAGCTAGGAGTTTCATCCCCATTGTCTTCGCTACAGCCGCAACATGGGAGCCAATTTTACCCAAACCGACAACACCGAGAGTTTTTTTGTAGACTTCCGCGCCGACAAAGCTATTGCGATCCCACGCACCGCGTTTCACCGAAGCGTTAGCATCGGGGATATGGCGAGACAAAGCCAAAATCATCGCTAGCGCGTGTTCGGCAGCGGCAATTGTGTTTCCCTCTGGAGAATTGACTACCACAATTCCCCGGCGTGTGGCAGCGGGAACATCCACATTATCCACACCCACACCAGCACGACCGATGATTTTTAGCTGGGTGCCGGCTTCAATAATTTCTTGGGTGACGCGTGTACTAGAGCGAATCATCAGCGCGTCATACTCACCAATAATTTCGATCAGTTCTGCTGGTTTTAGACCTATTTTGACATCAACGGTAGCAACTTGCGAAAGAATGTCAATTCCAGCTTGGTCAATAGAATCTGAGACAAGAACCTTAGACATGATTACTTCATTTAAAGCTACAGGTTTTGCTGCACAAGACTTTTTAGTTTAGTCTTTATCTGTCACAATTCAGCAAAAATTATTCGTTTTAATATCAACTTAACCTTTACTTACGTTGCGTGCTAATGGTATCGAAGCGTGAGTTGCTCCCGATGGTACTGCCTCCTAAGTATTTGAAGATGAGTGGCTGTTTGCACCACCCTGTGGCTAAATATAAAGCATGAATAGCACTCAGCACCTATATATTTATTAATAGTTAAGAGTTACCAAAATTTTATCGGCTTAAGCAACTTCCTTGTTGGGGTAGAAACGCCTGCATTCTTGACTGGACTACAACTTTAGCTGAGGCAATGCTCTGCACAACCACCAAACGAGGCAGTAACTATTATATCTGTCGAATCTTGGCTGTTTCTCAATCCCACAAGTGGTATCCCTTAGTCAAAGCAAAACATTGCATCATCAAAATAATTGGATTGTAACAGTTATAACTTAGGCATCAAATAAATTTTCTGGCTCATGATTCCGGTAGATTTCAGATTGTCTAGTAGTTAAAAGCTGGCAATTAGTGTCAGTAGAGTACTTAATATACAAATGACATCGCTAGGGGAGAAATCGCTATAATTCTGGTGAGCCAAATATCCTTTGAGTTTTGGGGAAACCAGCCATGTTAGAGTACAACTTGCCAAGGTACTTGCCCTCAGCCGAGGAACTACCAGACTCTGATGAAACGCCTGTGGATAATGAACTACAAGAATTGATACCAGGCTTGTTGAAGGCGATCCTGCTGATACTTTGGTCAGAACGCATGGACTGGTTGTTTGGGATAGATATGGGTATTTATTATCACCCCGACAAACCGCCCATTGTGCCAGATGGATTTTTGAGCTTAGGGGTAGAGCGGTTTTATGATGAGGAACTGCGTCCCAGTTATGTGCTGTGGGATGAAAACGTTGTACCGATTTTCGTGCTAGAAGTAGTTTCTCAAAATTATCGCAAGGAATATACTACTAAGTTGGATGAATATGCAGCTTTGGGTGTACTTTATTACGTGATTTATTCCTCTCGTCGCCGCCGCAAACCGCATCTGGAAGTACATAAGTTAGTTAATGGTAAGTATGAATTGCAAGAGGGAAACCCCGTTTGGCTACCAGAAATTGGCTTAGGAATTGGTTGCGAAAGAGGAAATTATTGCGGTGTAACGCGCGAATGGATGTATTGGTATGATGAACAAGGACAACGGTACCTCACACCCGCAGAACAAATAAAACAAGAGACACAACGCGCTCAACAAGAAACACAACGCGCTCAACAAGAGACACAACGCGCTCAACAAGAAGCACAACGCGCTCAACAAGCAGAACTACGTGTGCAACAATTGACAGAACAATTAAGAGCGCTGGGAATAGATCCAGATAATCTGGGTTAACTGAAATACTTTGCAATATTTTCAACAAGACTGAAAAATCTAATTTTTCAGATTTATGTATTTTCTACAAATCCGGGTTTGCTACTGGAAGCTGTAAGTAAAAAACTATTGCTTTTTAGGAATAACGTTCCTGATTCCACTTTTAGAACCAACAGTATCACCTTTGTAACGAGGGATGATATGAATACTAGCGTGCATAATATTTTGACCTGCGGCTCGATTGATATTCATTCCTATATTAAAGCCATCAGGTTCAAATTCCGTTTTGAGAATTTCTTGTACTTTGTTCACCATAAACCAGCAAGCAGATTGCTCTTTCAAGGGTAGGTCAAAATAACTGCTAACATGACGTTTGGGAATAACCAAAACATGCCCTTTGCTTATTGGATAGCCATCAAAAATAGCATAAGCAGTTGCTGATTCAGTTAATAGTGTGAGAGTTTTATGGGGATTACAGAATATACAATAATTAGATGAATTTCGCTGATGGTTATAGTGAACATACTCATATAGTTCGGGAGCATGTCAACTTTGTTAGAACAAACGAACTAAACAGGTTCTAAAGTTGGTCATTAAGATAAGCGCAGCGA
>NZ_JAVRBN020000095.1:0-12142 GCF_034531305.2 Nostoc sp. ChiQUE02 | reverse complement strand
GATGAGATACAGAGAATAATTCATGCACTTGATGATTGTCTACTAGATATTAGTTCTGGATCTGAGCAAGAAGAGGAAGAGCCACAAGATTGAATTCCCACATTATTCGCGAGTTTCCATCGCGAATAATGTTTCTTCGCTTATTTTTGCAAAATTGGGATGCTCCCGCTCCAACTTCTCTTGAGCATGAGCTTTTTATAGTGGATTGTTAAGTTGGTGAGGTACAGTGTTTTGGTCTATAAGCCACATAAAAAGCCTTTTTTAATCCTGAATCATGGCGATCTACGCCTTTATTTTACTAGAGTTGAGACCTGCTGATTTTGGTATTTCCAGCGAGAAATAATTAACTAGCTGACCAATAAAGCTGATAATCTTCGATATAAAATGTTCCATTATTGGAAGTATTGGAAGACATTTTGAAAAAAAAGTAATAATCTCCTGGCTCCCAAATATTAAATTCTCGCTCTTGTTCTTGAACATTAGCTGTTGAACCGCTATTAGGGATAGTCATACTAGCAGTTTGTGTTCTGTTGTGTGCTCTCATCAGAAAAACTTCTAGCAGGCAGAAACCCTGTAATTCAGCGGAATAGCGAATTTTGAAACGGATTTTTCCACCATTCCGTAGGGTCTTTTGAATCAAAAATTTTTCGGTTTGAATGGGATTGGCAGATAGATGAATGCCTTGACCTTGTGTTAGCACATAGCTTTGCCTTTGATTGAGTGAACTCATGATTTTGATCCTCAAAAATAATAGAGTCTATTGAGATGATTGCATTGTTGGCAAATCTTTTTGACTGCCGCGTTTGTATTTTCTCGCCATCGGCAAGAAAATGCAATGACAGATAAGACAGTTAAGAAGACAGTTAAAAAATAAATTCTGATGGGCGATGTCTGCGACAAGCTGCTAAGAGCGTCTACCAACCTATAAAAACAGAGATTGAACAGTCAAATCCTTTAGGGTGATGGTGAAGTTACGCTGTTCTACTGTTGCAATGAATGAGATAATCGCTTCACACGCCACAGCAACGGTTAACATCACCAGGTTTCGTGTCAATGGATAATCACAGACATCATCATTAACCTCAGAAGGAACGCGATAAACGTCATTCCAAATCACTTCTGCATAATCTGCTGCTAGCCCAGCATGAAGACAAGGAATGCCTAATTGTTCAGCATAATCTTTCACTGCTTGACGTGCCACGCTATTGTCAAAAACATCGACAATTAGCTGGCTGTCTTTGAGTAGTTGAGTTGTATTTGCTGGTGTCAACTCCTTTGTTTTGGCATCAACTTTAGTACCAATTGCTCGATATAAATTGTTTGCCAAGATTTTCGCCTTAAACGCTCCAACATCAGAACGGTAGTAAGGCTGAGTCGAAAGATTACGCTCTTCAATGCGATCGCGATCTATGACTGTAAGTTTATCAAAACCAGACCGAGCTAAGTTTTCCGCAATGTTAGCTCCTAATGCTCCAGCGCCACAAATAGTTACAGGATAATTTTTTAGTTTTGCCATCACAGCATTGCTGCGGTAAAGCCGTTCGTGAAAAAAGATACTCATTGTTCTCACTACTCTTGTTGTTCCATCACACCCACTAAGGATTGCAAGTCAAAATCGCGATCGCGTCCACTTAGGCAAATGCCAGAACTGACAACAGTCAAATCAGTTTTAGCGATCGCACTACTATGGCGAACACCATCAGCAGTTGTCCAATCGACTGTCCAGTAATCGTTGCGATCGTGGAATTGATTTAATTCACCGCCACCCATTTGCAAAGCCTTTCTCAATCGCTTTTCATCCTGTTGGGGTTGAGTGAATCCCTCAATGCGCCGAGTTGCTAATTCATACACTGTGCGGATTTCTGGAGTGATACCCTTAAACTGTAATTCTTCAGCAGCAATGAGTTGCTTGACGGCAGATTGCAGAGTTTCAGAAATTGCCGGATCGGTACGGCGATCGACTTCCTCAAACCAGCATGAATGTCCATTCCATCGGGCAATGATTTGCTCAAAGGTAACGCCCTCGGTAACTAAGTGGACTGCGATCGGCTTAACTACCTTTAACCGTTGACGCATATCTACTTCATTAACCGGGTATGCTAACCAACTTTGTCCCCGCAGTTGGTGTGCTAACCGCAGGCGTATTTGGGAAAAGTGTTGCAGGTATTCCGCAATTTGGGGTAAGTCTGCTTCTTCTATAACCGTTGCTGTTTTTTCATCCACAGCCTGAAAGATGCCCCAACCTTCAAATTTACTAGCCTTTGGGCTGAAGGTGTAGACCATTCCGGCTAGCCGTGTGCGAACTCGTCCACCTTTGACGCAGGGGGCAATGAATTGGTTAGCAGACAATTGTGCTTGTGCGATCGCAATTTGGTTGATTAGCTTATGGATGTCAGTCATCATTATCTCTCTTTACGCATAATTACTCAAGATTATTGCTAGTAATTGAGTATATAAAAAAACATATTTTATGTTCAATCAACCCAAAAAAATAGAAAAATAATGACTACCCAAATACAACAAATATCAGAATCCCGAAAAAAGTTAGCATCTGCTTACCGTGCAGTTTACGCAATTGGAGTTTTGTGTATTTTTCTAAGCATAATATTCTTTGTTGCTGGCAATCGATTGCCTGATTATCTAATATTGGGAATTGGTTTTTTATTTTTTGGTTTACTCTATCTAGTTCTAGGTTCTTTTGTGCAACGTAAATCAAAAATTGCACTAGGTATTGCAGTAGGATTGATGTCGCTAAATGTTTTAACTGCTATTTACAATTTGATTCAAACAGGTAAACCGTTTGGCTTGGCTATTCCCATGATATTTTTAGGCCAGACTATAGAAGGATTTAAAGCTATAGAAGTATTAAAGTCAAAGCCTTGAAATTAATTTTCATTTTGTTAATCGATAGCTTTTTACTTAGAAATTAGTACAATTCCTGCGTGCAAGTTGGTGGAGCATTGCGTGTTCTCAGTTACTAAAGGGACTCCGCTGGTGAGTTGTTATACACTCTTTCAAGGATGGCTACTTTTAAGCCTACCTCCCAGGTTCTTCGCACTCCCCGTTCACACACGCCCACTGCATTTGGCAGTGTTACTTTTCCTCTCGTACTAGTATGTAGGCTCCAAGAGTTGGGGCACGCAGGATATTACTATAATACATTATACTACATAAAATTGAAAGAGATGAAATGAGAGATTTTGGAGTAGAGCGATTGTTGTTAGTTTACATACCTTCTCCATGTAGCTCTATCACCTCATTTGAGTTGAATGATCGCTTAATTTTGAATGTTAAGTACAATTTTGTGCCTCTTGCAGAACTACCTTGTTAAATATTCTTTGCATTAATAATGCTTAGTTTCATTTCATTGAGTAAATTGAAACTTGAGGTATACTCCTCAATTGATGGTTGAGAAAGATTGCACGCAAAGTAGTGCGTTCGATACATAAAGCTGAATACTACTTCTTTATTAGCCATTACTCCTATCTCATATTGATAAAGTTGTTCAGTCAAAATCGAGCTAATTTCATCTTCATGCTCAGAAATAACTAGCTCCTCCGAGAATGGGTAGGTTCCATACCCTATCTGCCATAAGGCTTTTGATGCTGGAGAACGAGCATATTTTCTTGCTGTATCAAACTGAGAACTATACGGATCGCAATCATTACTGGAAAGTAGAAGTCCTAGACCGATTTTCAGAAGAAATCTAGCCAACAGACAGTCATCTGTTAGAGAATATGGAAGTAATAAATGTGATGAATTCTGAAGAAAAGACCAATAATCAGGAGAAGCTAGTAAAACTACTTGGTTTTTAAAAGGAGTTGTATGTAATTCAATGTGAGGAAGAGCCTTGAAATGAGGATGTTTTCCCTTTTTTGTCTTGACATCACATCTCACTCTTTCGACACCAAAAGGAGGAGCATTAATTACAAAATTTTCGACTTTTGCTCCAAAGTATTGATTACAAGGATCACAAACAAAACCTGGTGGAAGGGTTAATTCATCATTACCCAAAGACTCTGGTATAGGATGCTCAACACGTTGAAAAGGCCCTTTCGTGGATAAGCAGAATAGACATTTGAATGGAGGTGAACTCATATAGCTCCCGAACTTAGACAAGAGAGAATTAGGAAAGTTAGGAAATTGGTAGACATTATTCTATATTGAATGACACTAGCAAGATTAGAAATGGCACTGATCACAAATTTATTGAATGACCAATGCCATGTTTTAACCTCACTTATCCTCTCTTACAGGCAACGGCATATCCAGAATCTCCATCAGCAAATCCAGACGAGAGGGGCGCGTCAAGAGTGGGACGATGTTCGGCAAACTGTAGTAGTCACCCGCGAAAGTGAACGTCTCTACAGGTGCTTGCTGCTGCTTCAGTTGACTCTCCACCCAGTTGTAATGAGTACCCACACGGACAATCACCACATTGGGCATTATCGCCAACTCCCGGCAGTAGTTCTTGTAAACTTCACCGAAGTAAGGAGCCGCATTTTCGCCCTCATCCGTCACCAAGATGATTTGGTCAACTACCTGCTTCTTCTTCCGCATTGCTTCCAATGCACAGCCGATGCTAGTACCACCGCCTGCATTGATGTGCTGGAAGGCACGCTCCCAGTCGGTCAACTCCTTGCCCTTTGCTGTAATAGCGTAAGGAATGGTGTCAAAGGCGTAGACAAACAGTTCTGCCTTGGTGATACCAGAGATTAGCGCAGCGAGTTGCTTACCGATCGCGATCGCATTTTCCATTGAACCAGACTTGTCCACCAATAAAGCAGTTGGACGAGCGATCGCACCACGCCGTTTCACCTGTTCGTTTGTCACCTTTTCCAGTTGGGCAACGGTGTCTGCGTCAAAGTCTCCCGCGTCTGTGGCAATCTGTGCTTTGAGTGCTGAAACACGCCCACTCTTAGAAGCTGATTCCAGCTTGGAATCAATCAACTTCTTAACTTCTGGGTGATCCATTGCACCTCTAGTCTGGAGAGACTTGAGGTTGTTGATCGCTTCTTGTGGAGACATGCTATTGATTAACGCCACCAATACAACTGGTGTAAGTTGCTTGATCGCACCAATTGCGATCGTGTATGGAATTTTGAACTCCACAATCAGCCGTGCCTGTTCTGCGGCATTTTCAGCCTTAGCAAGCTGCTTCAGCACATTTGCTAAGGAACCTTCTGGAGGAGTATCGCGGAATAGAATCGCATTTGCCCGCTCATTTGGCTTGATGTGCAGCGAAGCATATAAGTGCTTCATTGCTTTACGACCTCGCAGAGCAGCGCGATCGAATAGAGCCGGATTGCTCTCCCGTGTTTTCAAGTAACGCCGTACCGCAGTCCGAGCCGAACGAGGCAGTTTATTTTGCTGCTGCTTCATGAAGTCCACCACACGAGCCACCTGATAGGGTGGAAACTCTTGCAGCATCATAAATCCAGCATCTCGGTGTTCAGTCAGATTGCTAGTTAGCAAGTGAGCAATAAACACTTCCTTGTGGTCGCGGACATCACCATGACGCTGATACCAAACTGCCAGGTGTCCGTAGAAGATGGGATCGAGTTCAACAATTAACTGATGAATTTCTGCGACTTGCTCAAGCTTGCGATGAGGAGTTGTGAGCAAACTGTTGAGCATTTCCAAACGCAGGTCACGTTCTGCGGTATTCATTATGAACCTCCTCTAATTGTGATGGATGAGGAGGCAGATGTTGCACGCGAGGTGATATCACCGCGCAAGTTGTAGAAGCATTGTGTATAACTTGTGCAGAGTTATGTAAGCTTCTGCGATCGGGGCGCGGCAACAACTGCCAGTTTTGATGTAAAGTATCGAAATCGTTAGTACTACTCCCTAAAAGTAGTAGCTGCGTAAGCTGCCATCATATCTGCCACTATTGCGACAGCACTTTTTGAAAGCAGCGACCAGAACCACAAAGACAAAGATCATTGTTACCAAGCTTTTCTTGTAGTTCCTTGTCACCATGAACAAGGCGATGGCCACGTTTAACAGCTTTTTCAGATGGGAAGCCACGACGACGTTTGCTCAAAGGTTCAAAAGCAGAAATCGTCAAATTCGTCGAAATCTTCAGGCTCGATGTTGAAAGAATTAATCTTTTTCATCGGACTCACCTCCATATTGAAATGAAATAATATCGCTTCGTACAAGTCGAAAAAGCTGTTGATTCACACACGGGATTTGAACCCGTAGTTGCTTGATCTTCAGTCAAGTGCCTTACCATTCGGCTAGTATGTAAGCTTTTTCAGTTAGGGCACGAAGTGAAAATTTTAGGTTTTAGAAAGTTGATTTAAAATAAATCGAATTTCTTTCTTGTTACACTGCTGTTTCCTAACAGCGTAAATCATTCGACCTTTATACATTGCCGCAGAACGATGAATTATCCCTTTGACAACATCCGTCACATAATGAGTTGGTGGCGGTGGAAAATCTTCAAAGGTAATGAAATACCAAATCTCGTTTAGCTTCTGGTATTGATGATAATTATCAATGATGACAATATCAGTTTGTTCCTGCTTTTGCTTCTGCTTTCGAGGTATTTTCTCGGCTGCACAAAGAATTCCAGTTTCAGGATGGATATAGAAGCGATCGCGATGGCTTGTATTTAGCTGATTTCGATACCCCTGATAAGGCTTGCTATAAAAACCACCATCAATTATTTCCACATGCCGTTCAACATAGTCCCACACATGATCGATAACATGCTGTCCTGCCATTGTGCTGGGATCTAGTCGTTGACACAGTTGACTGTAAACTTCATTCCAAGGCTGTCCGACTTGCGATCGCAAAAACCGACGCAAGGGGCCGAGATGGTCTGAAAGATATTTGGATTTATTTATTGGTTTAATCAGGTAGGAATTCAACAATCCATCCTGAATTGCATCCTGGGTGATTTTGTATAATTGCTTCTTAAAGCCAGTCACCTTTTTGAGGCTAATTCTCCTCCCACCACGAGGACGCTCAATTACAATCTCGCTCAAACGATGTTCGCTCATATCTCACGTTGTTTAAATGCAGTTGTACTAATTGAGTTGTTATTAAACATGAGTTAGCTAACATCATTGAACTCACCTCCGTATTGAGTAAAGGTTATAGATAAATACAATTCAAATAATTGAAATTCCGCACAAGTTAGCAAAGCAGTTTTCACAATTGCCTATACCAATTTGGCTACGCTCCCATCAAAGGGAGCGACAGGATTTGTTCGCGTAGCGTTCCCGTAGGGTACCTGCGATCCGTTGCCGGATAGTGTGTGTAGGCTTTACAAGTTAGGGCGCGGAATTAAGTCTTAAATCATTCCGTGCAAGTTCAAGAAGCTTTTTACAGCTACGGCCGCTCTTACCAAATATTGGCAGTGGGCACGCACGCTAAATCTGCGAGAGACTTAGAAATCATGCTTCGCTTATTCGATTGCTCGAACTTTACTACCTTAGGACCGTTATGAATGTGTATGTATGCTTCTTCTGTTGGGGCACGGATGACCAGGAAACTTAACCATAGACAGCTTCAGGGCGAATGATCAAATCGCCACTAGGACGGCGATCGATTACATAAGCAGAAAGGCGATCGCTATTCACATCTAAATGCCGAGCAACGCGCTCTTTCACCGCCACATCATTCATGCCTGCTGCAATTCCCAATTGTGTTTCTGGGAGATCAACAGAACGTCCTTCAAATCGAATATGAACCATTGCAATCACCTCTTGTTTTAATTACGAATTGATATTAATGGATCTGATCGGGATTGAACCGATACCGTCCCTGTGAGAGTTACACTCACACCTCGTGCGAGTTGAAAAAGCTGTGGTAACACCGCAGGAATTGAACCTGCACTTATCGTTTTAGAGACGATCGCTCTACCTTTGAGCAAGTATGTAAGCTTTTTCTGTCAGGGCACAAGTGATATCCGGGAACTCTACCATTAGAGCTACAGACCCAAGTTTGAATCATGCCGATGCTCTTATTGAGGCAATGTCATCCAATTTGCCGAGAAACTGACTTTTCAGCGTCTACGCAACTTCAATCGAAGTAGAGTCTGGTGGAGCCGTCGGGAATTGAACCCGAATCCTGCAACCGTCCGTTTGTTGGCTTCGGAGCAGTCGAACACCAATCGCGGCCCCAAAAATGGGCACTACCGAAGGAAGTTGCTAAACTAATCCCCAAAAAGTGGCATCTATGCAAATGTCAAGGTTCCAAGAGGTTTTTATTTTGCCTTTTGAGGAGGCTTTTATCCTTATACTACAAAAGTAATACAAAACTTACATAATGTCAAGAGGATACTACAAATTTTTTAGTAGGACTTACGCACAAGAGATTCCCCAACCTCATTCAAAGTTGGCTATTGATATCCTTGTATACACAAGTCCTAAAAACCTAGCTTGATGAAGCTTTCCTCGTTCCCATACAAAGTATAGATTCACAAAAAGGGTTGAGTATCGCAATCATGAACAAAGACCTGTGACCAGAACTAGATCGAAAAAAACTCAACCAGCTGGTCAAGGAAGAACTGGTAGAAATGATCATCAAGTAGGCAATCAATCGCTATCCAAGAGCTACAGGCGATAATTAAAGAATTAAAACAGTAAGTTTGAAGTATTTATACTTGTGTACAATTTAGAAAAAACTTTAAATAAATTTATTCTCGTTTTACAAACCTATAGCTGATAAGAAGCCGTCAAAGCTACAGCTAAAGCATCCGCAGCATCATCTGGCTTGGGAATCTCATCTAAATCCAACTCCCGCGCCACCGCTTCTTGCACTTCGGATTTATCAGCATTGCCATATCCCGTTAAAGCTTGTTTAATTTGAGCAGGAGTAAATTCTACATAGGGAAGACGACGCTGGCCCAACACCAAAATGACTATACCCCGCGCCTGTGCAACCAGGATTGTACTTGACATACGATAGAAGAATAGTTTCTCGATCGCCACTAAATCTGGTTGAAATTCCTCCATCACGGTGTGTAAATCGTCAAACAAGGTACATAGACGCTGTCCCATTTCTACATCTGCCGACGTTTTAATTACTCCAAAGTCCAGCATATTTACTGTAGTCTGTTGCACCTTGTTGGGAGTTTGTGTGCAGCTAATTGCCCCAAATCCTAAAATTGCCAATCCTGGATCTAATCCTAAAATTCGTTTTTCCATTAATTTACTTTTACCAAGGCACGGTATTGTTTAACTAGGAATACTGGCAATCTTGACCACTTGTTCTTAGTCTAATGGGATTGACAAATATAATAGTTTCACGCCTAGTGTTTTAAACCAAGTGGTGTACATTTTCTGTTAATTATTGTTTGTAGCACTGCTCCAAATCAGGTATGTCAATTGGTTTTCTCAGACAAGCCCTCAACGCCCTGCAAAAGCAGTCGCGTTCTCGTACTTCCTATCGGGTTAACCAGTGGTTCAAATGGTTATCCCCTGGACTATCGGTAAAACGCTGGCTGTTGATCAGTATTGGGGGTGTACTGCTGGCGAGTTTGGGGTTAGCTATCTGGATTAAGCTGACCCCAATTTTTTGGATGTTCGAGTTGGTTAGAAGTTTCCTGGGAGTAATCACCAACATCTTACCCAACTATATCAGTGGCCCTTTGGTGCTACTTGGCGGCTTGCTTTTAGTGCTTTGGGGGCAAACTCGCACTGTAGGCTCAATTACTAAGGTACTAAGAGCAGAAGGCGGAGAAGAACTTATCGATGTTTTGCTGGCACATCATCGATTGTACCGAGGCCCGAAAATAGTGGTAATTGGTGGCGGTACGGGGCTTTCAACGTTGTTGAGGGGACTGAAAACCTACAGCGCTAATATTACTGCTATTGTCACCGTAGCCGATGACGGTGGATCTTCTGGGCGGTTGCGTCAAGAATTTGGAGTGTTACCACCAGGGGATATTCGCAATTGTTTGGCTGCCCTAGCAGATGAAGAAAAGTTATTAACAGAATTGTTTCAATACCGTTTTCGAGCTGGAGATGGGTTAACTGGTCACAGTTTTGGTAATTTGTTTTTAACGGCAATGAGTGATATTACTGGAGATTTAGAACAAGCAGTTGCAGCCAGTTCCAAAGTGCTAGCAGTGCGGGGACAAGTACTACCAGCAACTCTCAGTGATGTTCGCCTCTGGGCAGAATTAGCCGATGGTCGCCGCATTGATGGCGAGTCTAGCATTCCTAAAGCTGGCGGTAAGATTGTCAAAATTGGTTGCATTCCCGATAATCCTCCGGCGGTACCAGCAGCTATTAAAGCACTTAAAGAAGCTGATTACATTATTATTGGCCCAGGTAGCCTTTATACAAGCCTGATTCCTAATTTATTAGTACCAGAAATTGCCGATGCGATCGCTCAAACAGATGCCCCCCGTATTTATATCTGCAATATAATGACTCAACCAGGAGAAACTGAAGGTTACACTGTTGCCGATCACATCAGAGCAATTGATGCTGCTTGTGGGGAAAGGCGGCTATTCGATGCTGTACTAATACACAAAAAATCCCCTTCGGAGCAATCACTCATCCGCTATGCTCAACAAAACTCCCATCCCGTTTTCCTGGATAGAGAAGCCGTAACTCAGCTAGGGAGACGGATTGTTCCAGCTAATGTTTTGTATGAAGATGAAACAGGTTTTGTCCGTCACAATCCGCAGAAATTAGCACGAGTGTTATTGCGGTGGTACGGTAGAGGTCATCACTTAAGATGAAAATTAGTCGTTTGTCCTTTGTTTAGACTAATGGCTAATGACTTATGACTAATAACTAATTATGAAAATTTTTCTTGCAGATACAGAGGCGACGCTACGCTTAGGTATTAGTCTCGGTGAATCCCTGACCCCTGGGAGTGTAATTTTACTAGAAGGTGATTTAGGTGCTGGTAAAACTACCCTAGTTCAAGGCATTGGAAAAGGTTTGGGAATTGCTGAACCCATTGTCAGCCCCACTTTCACGCTGATTAATGAGTACACGGAAGGACGCCTCCCCCTTTATCACCTAGATTTATATCGCTTAGAACCACAAGAAGTTGTAGCCCTCAATTTAGAAAGTTACTGGGAAGGTTTTGAGGTAATACCAGGAATTGTGGCAGTTGAATGGGCGGAACGATTGCCCTACAAGCCAGATAGCTATCTTAGCGTGAGTTTGACTTATGGGCATGGGGGCACTCGTCAAGTCGAACTCATCCCATTCAATTGTGCCATTAGCGAAGTCATTGCCGCGATTTCAGTTCATCTCCCGACTTAAGTACAAGATCTGTCACTTTCTTGAGCACAAGACGAGAAAATTTTTGCAAACAGTCGAGGGAGAACTCTACACTCCTTCTATCTGCCACTACCACGCTCACCACTGTAAATCACTAACATTGTTATCTCAACCCAAAATAAATGAAAAATTTTTGTAACAGCAGCTTTATTGCTGCAATAATCAGTTAAAAAGCTGATTTAGATGGTGTATAAATTAAGAAAATGTAAACTGTTGTTGGGTTAAATGAGAGCTTTAACAGAACTTAGTCAGCTTGGTTTTACCCGATTGGTTCTCTATTGTCATTAAGAGAACAAATCTGGATTACTTAGCAGCCAAAGCTAGTAGAGAAAAGTTAAACAACATCAAGCAAGTACTGTAGAAGTTGTCTAACTTTTCCTTATCCTCAATATACCCAAAGTAAAGTCATAATATATACAGAATAATACTGATTTATCAAATGCTTGAAAATTAATTTAAATAATTTTAAATAGCAATAAGTTCTTCTATTCATACCTGTAATTAATACTGATATTAATAAATTTAAATAAAACATCTCGTATTTCTACATAATTATGGTAGAAATACGAGATGTTTTATCTTCAATTAGTTGGCGTTAATATGCTTAAGTGGATGCACTAGTTATTTTTAATGAAAGAGGCGATCGCCTTTTTGATCGGAGAACCGGAGTCGTCTCTGGTATAGTACGTAAGACCTTGATCAATAAATGCAGAGGTAGTATCTATTAAGGGACTTCCAGAAAATAAAATATACAGATAATAAAAATGATAATCATTGTTAGGGGTGATGAGAGGCTGCTGTTGGCAGCCTCTCATCACCCCAAGTTGTAGTAAATTAAATGATGATTCGATTTTGGGATGTTTGAGGTGTCAATACAATTAACA
>NZ_JAVRBN020000094.1:0-12163 GCF_034531305.2 Nostoc sp. ChiQUE02 | reverse complement strand
GAAGCTTTAGCGCTGCATCGTACTCTTTCCAGTTACGAACTTTATAGTTGGCTTTGGCTTTCGTATTCATGATCAAACTAGCCGCCCAATAGTCAAAGTAGGCGTGGAATGGGGATAAGTAAAATTTACCATTTTTCCCTATTCACGCAACAACGCCTTTGGAAACAGTCGTTGGTACTGTGCCTTTAGTAGGTGATTTGTTTGATGCTTTCTATAAGTCCAACATTAGGAATTTAGCAATTCTGGAGCAACATTTGACAGTGGTTGAACCAGAACTTAAAGAAGTATCTGATGAACTTTACTCTGGTAAGTTCAGCCAAGTTTAAGTAAGAAAGTAGATAGAGTTTTTCAGAAATTGTCCTACACGGTATCATCCATCCAGCCGCACTCTGGGCAATCCCAATGCACCCTTGAGGTGTAGTCGCGGTCAAATTCATATTCGCATTGAGGACACTTGCCAGTAAATAAAGAATGGGTATCTAGCAGTTCTAGCTGTTGCTGTTGAGTCAAGCGCTGCTGTGGTTGCACAATCAATTCACCGTTGTAATAACTGGCCCCCTCTGGTTGCCATAACTCCTCTGCTTCGGCGTTGGGGTCAAGTCGAAAGTCCAAGCAGCTATCCCCCTGTGGCCCTGCTGGGTGAACGGCACAGACGAGGTGAGGATCATGTGAGTAGAGGAGACAGCGATCGCAGTGGGGAATTTTCGGCATAGTACCAGTGTACTGCTTTGTCACAAGCGATCGCTCTTGAAGCTGGCTTTTCCTCTAAGAATTTCAGAAGGGCGATCGCAAGAGAAGTGCAACTTTTCCTCTTTGAATATGTCATTTTTTCAATTGAGTTAAATCTAAACGATTAATTTGAGCATCAACACAAATCTTAACTTTATAATCGCACGAATCACCTGAGTCATTACCAATTCTTAAATATTGGCTTTTATACTGAATCTTGTTTATCAGCAAAGGTGAAACTGAATGAGTTTCAAAAAACTTTTTCTTGGGGCTTTTGGACTGCTTATAGCAATAGTAATTGGCATTTTAACAGATACAAAAGTAATTGCTCAATCCACCACTGATTTAGCTTTAGCTTTATATCATGCTCCTATTCACTATCAAGACACAGACAGCACCAAGTATAGTGGAGACTACATTACACGATTTGATTACGATAACGATTGGCGAGGTACAAATAACTGGGATAACCTAATCCTTTTTCCACTTTCTGCTCATGCTTACTATTCTGTAGCTGAAACTTGCACTCATTGGTTTGTTACATATTCCTTTTTCCATCCTCAAGACTGGACTGATATTCCTTTTGATCAAGAACACGAAAATGATTTAGAGGGTTTACTTACAATTGTCCGTAAGGACGGTTCAGCTTTTGGTAAATTAGAGGGCGTTGTCACTGTATTTCATAACGATTTCTACTCTTACACCCCAACTGGTAGTCCTTTACGAAATGGTGCAGAAAGTATTGATGGCACACTGACAATGAATAGTTACAGTGGTTCACAGCACCCATTGACGACTCAAGAAGCTAAAGGTCATGGATTAAAAGCTTGGCCTTATGCTGGAAACTTTAAGGGTGCAAGTAGCGAGGATGGGATTATTTACTATCCTTCCCAAACTACAGCAGAACTTCCTGCTTCGGGGAATGACCGCGATGTACAGTATCAATTGCTTGATGTGTTTGCTGAAGCAGGAATGTGGCAACATCAATTAAATGAAGCTTCTTTATCAAGTTCTTCTGCCAATACTTTCGCTAGTTGGGGAACTTTCAAGGGAGATTCGAGTGGTGGGTGTGGCGCTGGTACACCAACTTGCAGTACAAATTCTGCTAATACCCCTTGGGGTTGGGATGATTCAAATGATGGTGCAGTATATAAAGGTGAAATGGCTTTAGACCCTGCTCACCTAACTGATGTTTATTTTGATGGGCTTGGGACTTTTGATACTGCATACATCCGCAACCAATTTATTCAAGGATTGAAAGATAGAGGATATAATTCTGCAAATCTTCCTCAAGGTTGGCCTACTCAAATCAATCTTAATTCTCTGATTAGCAAACTCAAAAATCAATGCTCATAACCATAAATAAATTTTATGGCTAACGAGATTATGGAAAAAATTAAACAAGCCTCCAATGGTTTGTTAATAGACTTCTTGCAGAAGTCTAATGATGAGTCAGAGTATCCATTTGAAGTTTTTTGTGGTCTAATCAAGCTCAAGAACCAATGACCGCTCAAAAACTTCTCCAGTTAACAGGACATTCCCCAGAAACATAGTGTGTTGAAGGTAATTAGTAAAACTTTACTACTCCTGTCAACCACCCATTACGATAAACTTTGCGCCAAAAATTAGCTAACATTACTGTTGATTTAACCTCGTAAGTTCAGTAGTCAGTTTGCATTCCAAGCTAAAAATACAACAGGATAATAACTAACTGTGCTACTTACGTAGGTTAAATTCTTATTAGTGTTAGATTATGTCTATTGGTTGTACGAACGCCGGAAGTTGGACTAGAGAACAGACTCTTAACTTGCACTACAATTTATCTCACGTACATTGAAGACGTTTTTGTAAACTACCCCACACAGTTTAATTCCTCCCACGAGTGCGATCGCCACTCATCAGCATTTACAAGTGTTCAGGTAGTGTCGATAAGAGAGGAAACATCAGCGAAATACCAGCATCACAAGTAATTGATTATACATTGTATAATAGAGGTATTATTTTTACATTATTTGTGAGGAACTGAAAAAGGTTGTATGAAACTAGTTAAAAAAATTTTAGCAATATGTTTTCTATTATTTGGTATTCCATTTTCTGCTGTGATGATTCTAGAAATTCTCAATCCCAAAACTCCCGCTCAAGAAAAAGAAAATGATGTAGCTGCTTTAACTATTCTTACTATTCCGTCCACCATTATAGGAGGCTGCTTGAGTTGGTCTTTAGTGCAGCAGAATCGAAAGGAAAAAGCATTCCTTCTAGAATCAGAACAAAAGCGGATTCAGTTAGTATTCTTAGAATTAATTGAGCAAAATACTGGCAGAATAACGGTATTGCAACTGGCGAAAAATGCGGAAATATCAACCCAGTTAGCTAAACAATATTTAGATGAGAAAGCCAAAGAACTTAATGCTGATTTTGAAGTAAATGAAGAGGGAAATGTTTTGTATCATTTCTCTTGATACCCTTTTAGGGACTTAATCATAAATAAAATTACTTCTAAAAAGCGAAATTATGATTAAAATTGTCTGCAAGAATGTGATTTAAGGATTTTCATAGTACCAGTGTACTGCTTTGAAGCAAGGAATGCCTACGGCGGGCTACGCCTACGCACCCTTGAATTGCTGGCATATTTGGTTAACTGAGCAAGACAGGGCGAGGAGAGCAGCGTAAACTACGCACTCCCAATTTTTCCTCTAAGAATTATTTAGGGTGAGGCGATCGCTCGACTGAGTGCAACTTTGACTCTAAGAATTTTATGGGGTGAGGCGTAGGCGAACGCGAGTAGCGTCTCTAAGAGTTGCCCGTTGCAGACATCGCTTGAACCGCATCGCACCCCAACAAAATAATATTAGCGCCTACCTAAAGTTAGGTAAGCGCTACTGTTTTAATTAAATTCAGGGAGAAAATATAGTGAACTGAATTCCCTGATGTTTACTATTAATTCCAATTTAATTGATTACACAGCACTGCGACGATTTAGCAAGTTCCACAAGAAAACAGCGACAATTGCGCCAAGAACCGCTACTGCAATACCGGGAATGCTGAGTGTGGGGGCGGCTAATGTCAAGGTTCCTGTACTGAAGAATACACCCAAACTACCACCAACAAAAGCACCGATAATTCCTAATAAGATTGTTCCGAGAATTCCGCCGCCTTGATGACCGGGGTAGATAGCCTTTGCAATAGCACCAGCAATTAGACCTAAAACAATCCAAGCAAGAATATTCATTGTTTTAATTCGATAGACGTTTTTTACTGACAAATACACAATAGCAATCCAAACATTGACATTCAATCTACCAGCAGAATCAACTATTAATAGCCTTGAGGATGAACGCTGTTACTTCTTGTGATATACCCCCTAACTGAGATGGATAATTAATAAAAAAGCTCCTAGTTGGTCTAAAACCAGGAGCTTCGTTTATTCATTGCTTGATAATTGCAGTATAGGCATTTTTAATGATTTATCTCATCTACTTTAAGAATTAAGCTAAGTTTGAAAGCCGAATATTAATTTGATAAGGTGAAGGAGTAAATGGCTTGTAGCTGCAACCAATGTTTAAGATGTCCTCAATTGCTGGCTTGTTAAATTCAGCCACCTTTACAACTACCTTGGCATTAGCAACAATTATTTTTTATCCATCAAAAAGTCTGTCACAAATACCAAGCGACGGGCGCAACACAGTTCCCCAGGCAGGTTGCCTATCTGGGTATCCTGATGGCACATATCGAGGTTCGCGCCCAGTTACACGCTATGAATTCGCTGCTGGCTTGAATACGTGCCTAAATCAGCTAAATCAAGTTATTCCCGCTAACAGGGCGGATTTAGCAACGAAGCAAGATTTGGAAATTTTGCTCAAACGACAAAGGGAATTAAACCAACAACTTCAAGAACTCAACGAGCGAGTTGATACCCCACCTGCTACAAAATAAGCATTCGACAGCAATTAGTTTATGCGATGGCTCAAGCGCCCGAATTAAGAGCAATCGCTCTTAATTCTTAGAGGAAACCCCAAGCGACACTAAACATGTATTTTTTAAGGGCGATTTTTCCTCAAGTTAAGCCTTAACAGTATTTAACCGTATTTTTCACAAAATAATTGTATATTTTTTAATTTATGGCACAGCTATAAAATCACACCTTTTACTGAATAGAAATTCTCTTTTTAGTTAAGCAAACGTTAAAAACTATCAGTGTGTTGACTTGAAAAAGCAACTATTACACTATCAAGTAAAAATTATGGGACAAAACACTTCACGTCGCTCAGTTTTACAAGGTTTGATTACTGGTGCAATTGTTATCGGGTTTGATTTAACTACTCGTTCCTGGGTAACATCTGCCAGTGCCACATCTGTTTTTGAAAGTTTACCTTCCTTAGATGGAGTACTTTACACTGATAATGCGACACTTAATGATGCCAGTATTGATTTTGGTAATATCGTGCATCGTCAACCGATAGCAGTACTTAAACCAAGCTCAATTGAGGATATTGTTCAAGTTATTCAATTCGCTCGGACTCACAAGCTCAAGGTTGCCCCACGCGGTCAGGGTCACTCTACCTACGGTCAGTCACAAGTAGAAGCAGGCATTGTCATTGATTTAAGTACGCTCAACAAGATTCATTTTATCGGTACAGATCGAGCAATTGTTGATGCTGGAGTGGTATGGAGTCAGTTATTACAACAAACGCTTGCTATGGGATTAACACCGCCTGTTCTCACTGATTACATTGAACTTTCTATCGGCGGCACTTTATCAGTTGGGGGTATTGGCGGTGCAACTCATCGCTATGGTGTGCAAGTTGATAATGTTTTAGAACTGAAGGTAGTTACTGGTATTGGTCATCTCGAAACTTGTTCACCGTCGTACAATCGCAATCTATGGCTTGCAGTACTAGCAGGGCTAGGTCAATGTGGAATTATCGTACAGGCAACTGTTAAGCTAATTCCCGCCACTACCAATACCCGTGTGTTTCAGTTGTATTATGACGATTTAGCTACCTTTACTCGTGACCAACGCAAAATTATAGATGATGAGCGCTTTAACTATGTAGAAGGTCAGTTAGTTTCTAATAATGCTGGTGGATGGCGTTATCTGCTAGAAGTGGCTAGCTTTTACAGTCCTCCCTCTGTACCTAATAACAGTTTGTTGCTTGCGGGGTTAAACTATACTCGCGGTACAGAACAAATAGAGGATAAAACTTACTTTGATTTTCTCAACCGTTTAGCTCCGACAGTTGCCTTTCTCAAATCTATTGGTGTTTGGTCAAATCCTCATCCTTGGTTAGATTTGTTTGTACCTGGTAGCGCAGTTAACAGTTTTGTTGGTGAAGTCGCTGCCAACTTAACACTAGCTGATACAGGCCTTGGGCCAATTCTGCTATATCCAGTCAAAACAAACCGTTTTCATCTACCCTTGTTCCGGGTTCCTACAGAAGAGATTGTGTTTCTCTTTTCTATTTTGCGAACAGCAACACCACCAGAAGATGCTGTAGTTACACGGATGCTGTCTGATAATCGCAAACTATTTGAGCAAAACCGTGACTTGGGTGGTTACAAATATTCCGTAGATGCTATTCCCTTTGACAAAAAGGATTGGCAGCAGCATTTTGGTCGAGTTTGGGGAAATTTGGTAAGTGCAAAGCGACGTTACGATCCAGATAATTTACTAACCCCAGGTCAGGGCATTTTCGCAAACTGTTAGCTTAAGCTTTTCCTCTGGTGCGATGGCGTACCCGCCCACCGGATACCGTTGGCGAATTCCCCAAACGGCTAAACTGAACCGATTAGTTCAATAATGAAACGATTGAGAGCCTTCTGAGCAGTTTTATACCCAGTAGCTTGCTTACCTAACTTCAGTTGGGACAAAATGCGATCACGTAAAATTTCAAGTTCCTCTGTCGCTAACCCAACAAACTGTTGTGCTGACTTATCAGATGTCCGATGAAACTCACTTTGCGGTGTAATACTCGGTTGGGGTTTGGTTTCTGGTGGAGTGTCAGCTAAAAATTCTGAATTTTCCCGTGTAATACTTGGTAGATTATTATGCCTAACAATGTGTTCTAAATAATCAGCACGGGTTAAGCCAAAACATTCAGAAGCAATACCAATAGCTTTCCAAGTATCATCTGTTAGTCGCAAAGAGCGCACTTCACGATAGTCATCATTCTTAAGCGCAAACTTTCCTTGAATATCCCGTTTGAACATCAACTTTACCGTGTATTACATCGTAAGTTTAACCGAGAAAGGCGATAATTAACCATGTATTACACGGAAGAAGAGACATTTTTCTTGACGTTTGAGCAAGAAGTAATCACGGGTATGCCTAGCACACAGTAGCGTCTGCCAGCCTTGCAAAGTGTGAGGAGCGAGTTTTAGCCCTTGGTATCTTCTCCAACCACGCAAAAACTCGACTTAGATTAATAGCAGCAGCTGTGAGAATATGCTGTAGATGAGTTTTCGCTAGCCCAATGTAACGAGAATCGCGCAGTTCAAATGCTCGGACTCCTTGAGAGATAGTTCCTTCAATGCCGGAGCGCAGTGCATACTGTTTTTATGACAAACCAAGAGCAACTCACTTAAAATGTGTTGGTACAGGTAAGGAAGAGGACAACCAACAAGCAGGGGACAGAAAAGAAGAAGCACAGAGGTTGTGCGGTGGGAGCGAATTTCCGCCTGCTTTAATGGTTTTCTTTCCTTAGCGACAGTTCACATCTGGGTTCGCAGAATTTTATTCGTGGGATAGATTCATAGCTGCCTTCAGCAAGAACTGCCCTCTGCCTTTCTCAATGAGTTATCTCAAAAAGATTAAGGGTAAGTAATTCGGATTAACTACCAACAGTTTTGAAATCATTTTAGTTAAAATGCCCTAATTAAAGTGCCTAGAGTTGGCGTACCTAAAACTGAAGAGGCTAAATTCCCTGGGATATTCCCATCAATTATCCAGCAGTCAATCCCTAAACTAGAAATAGTCAAAAACTCCTCAACTTTCTTCGCCATCCCGCCAGTAACATCTACTGATTTGCTCTTGCCCAAGAAAGGTTTAATCTGAGAATAGTTAGCTTGAGTAATATTGGAAACTACTTGCCCATCTTGATCATATACACCTGCATAATTCCCAACATTTATTAGTCGAATTTTAAACTTACCTTGAAGATAGAAGTATTTCGCTAATTCTGCAAGCATTGCATCTGTCGAGAGGACAGTACCACCAATAGCTTCATCTAGAACGACATCACCAAAAACTAAAGGAATTAAACCTGCTTTTAGACTACTTTCTATTACACTAAAGTCACTCTTCAACAGTTTCTTATTATGAGTGATTATCATAGTAATAGGTGGCAAACTTACCACTGGCAAACCTGCTTGTAAAAAACTTTTAGCTAGGAGGAAATTTAAATCTGAAGCATCTTGGTGAACTAAGCAAAATCCTAATTTTTCTTCATTACATGAAAAACCATTAATTGTATTATATTTATTCGCTGATTGGTGGGCGAAAGAACCAGCACCGTTACCAATAATCAGTTTCAGATTAGGATTTTCATGTTTGATTAGGCTCACTTGCTCAACCAGTTGTGTTATAACTTCTCTTCGAGCAGTATAAGGTTTATCCTTGTCAGTAATTAAGGAACCTCCTAGCTTCACTAATACTAATTCCATAATCAAATATTAAATGAGGAAAAACAAAATTTATCAGAAAATAATCCTAAATAAAAAAATCAAAATTACTAGTAATTTCAACACAATTTAACAAAATACATGAAAGTAAACAGTAAAGTTTAGTTACAAAATAATGCAGAAATTGCGTTGCATCTGTGTTGCCGATGGATAGCTGGAAATTAGGATAATTTTTGTGGTTCTATCTTTAACTCTTTTATTAAACCTCAAACTACTTGATAAATTTGATACTTTAATTTTCATGTTCAGCTATTATTCGCTGTAATTAACCTTTACTCTAAACCCAATGCCGAGTTAAAAATGCACAAAAGCGAGTAAGTATTGCGGTCAAGCCTGTCGTGAAGCACTGCAAACTACTACAATGGCGGCGATCGCCTTGTTAAGTTGGAGCTAAAAGTTTTCAATGACTACAGGCTCAACTGGTTGGGCAATTTCAAAATTGAAAATTCGTGAATAAAAGTAAAGTTCTGCTGACAAAGAACGCTTGATGTTTGCGGCTTTGCGAAAACCATGTTCTTCACCCTCAAAAGCAACATAAGCCACTGGTACACCTTTTGTTCTTAGGGCTGTAACCATTGCTTCAGTTTGATTGGGCGGAACTACTCGATCTTCTAATCCCTGAAAAAAAATCATTGGGCAGGCTAGACGCTCACTAAAGTTAATTGGCGAACGCTGTTGATAAATCTGACGCTGTTGTGGATAAGGCCCAACTAGACGATCCAAGTACCGGGATTCAAACTTATGTGTGTCCCGAACTAAAGCTTCCAAATCACTGACACCAAAATAGCTGGCTCCTGCTTTAAAAGTATCTCGGAAAGTTAAGGCACAAAGCGTTGTGTAACCACCTGCACTCCCACCGGAAATGGTTAGACGAGCGCCGTCTACATCTCCCCGTGACACTAAGTAACGCGCACCGAAAACACAATCATCCACATCTACAATTCCCCAATTCCCAGAAAGCCGTTGCCGATACTCCCGCCCGTACCCTGTACTGCCACCATAATTTACATCCAAAACCGCTATTCCTCGGCTAGTCCAATACTGAATGCTAAAATTGAGGCTACTAGAAGTTGTTGCGGTGGGGCCACCGTGACTTTTGACAATCAAGGGCGGTTTTTCAGTCTCAGGAGCCGTATAGTCACGGTTTCGAGGTGAGTAGAAAAGGGCGTATGCTGTTTTGCCATCAGATGTTTCGTACTCAATAGCTTCAGGTAAAGAAAGATAACCAGCATCAATAGTTACATCACTAGAACACCGTAGTACTTCTAGCTCTTTAGTTGTCAGATCCAAACGGACAATTGCTGCTAATTGAGTTGGCGAACTTCCACGAAAAACCACCTGGTTAGAGGTCGCGTGGACAGAGCTAATATCTGTATAGGGCGTATCTATTAGTTGTAAGTTAGATGTTAGTGTATCAAGGCTTGCTAAATACCAAATGCCTTGCTGGGTATAAGTACAAATAATCTGGTTAGCAGACCCAAAAGCATAAGTGGACATCCCAAAATTCCATTGCGGCTGACCAAATTCTGCTTCCATTTGAGTTAGCGCTTCTACATTTTCATCTTGCCAACGATATATATTCCACCAACCTGTACGGTCAGAAACAAAATACAACTTACCATCTGGCGACCACTGTGGCTGAAAAATAGACTCATCCAAATCCCCAGCAATTTTTTGAGTATTTCCCAAAGAACCATCTGCCTTTAATTCCCCAACCCATAGTTCAGTCCCATCCCAAGGCATATTAGGATGGTTCCAAGTCAGCCAAGCTAAACGTGAACCATCCTGGCTCAGGCGAGGCGAAGCATAAAAGTCATTTCCAGATACTAATAGTTGGATTTTATGATCTCCGTCTAGTTCCACGCCGACTAAACTATTACTCGCCTCCTTTGTCAGATCTGTGTGATCTTCATATACACAAATAATTCGGTTGTTTTGACGATCAAAAACACCGTCTGCATAGCGTGTGGCAGCTTTTGGGGTGATGGCTTGCGGCTCTTGATTGCTTTTTTGATAATATAGGCGTTGATCGATAAAGTTGGAAAAGTAAACAGTGCCATTCACCACAAGAAAGGAACTGCCACCATATTCATGCACACGAGTACGCACATTGAAGCCACTAGGCGTGAGGGACTGGATTTTACCATCTGCATCCCGCCGCACTATGACATTTCTACCTGACTCTGATGGTCGTAACTCACTCCAGTAAATCTCTTCGCCACAGAGGGCAATTTGTCCCAACCCAATTGTACTTGCAGTAATTAAGTCTGTTGTTATGGGCGATCGCCAACATCCGTAAGACGCTACTTCTGCTTTGATCACGCTTTATTCTGCTCCCTGTTCCCAAGAATCATACATTGTCTGTAAAGGCAAAACTCTGACACACCCACTTATACTAATCTCTAATTCGTAATCCTAGCCTCTAGCTAGCAGCAAGCTACGTAATTGAAAGTTCTTTAATATAAATATTTTAGGATTTTAGGCAACCAGATCATTGGCGTAAGCCCTCACTGCCGACCAACGGGTGCAAGGCTCAAAGGAGGCCACTTGTATAAGAAAAACTGCCCTGGGCAAGGAGTTCAGGGCAGCACTTGATAAGCGCAATAAAATAGGGGACTTTTAAAGCGTTGTCTCTTGGTTTATACATAATTCGTTTGGTATGTAATATTCTTCTTCTTTTGTTTTGTGTTTTATGCAAAACTAACCAAAAATCTTGAAACTGCTCTCACCAAGAGTTAGCTGCCAGCATCAACAGCATCCCAGATATAAGCAAGTCAGATGTCAAATGCCTATTTCGTTACATACATTAATTACATAGCGTAAGAAGCGTACTGTTTCAACAGCACGACTCATTTTGCTGCGATAAGAAGAACCATGCCGAATTTCACGGAGGTTAATTGCCTCTTGAATAAGTTGATGCCACTTTGGTGGAAGATGCACTAATGCATATCGACCAGCCTCCGTTTTGGAGAGGATTTCATCCTCTCTTAACACGTAAAACAGACGCAGAACACCAAGCACAGCCCACTCAATACCACTATCTGTTAATAAATATGCTACTTTACTTGGCACTCTTGTCCAACTTACCCAATAGCTGTTCAGATTTTCCTTCATCTTTCTTTGCAGCAGATTCCAATCAACTGTAAATCCAAGGTTTTCTGGTGGAAGTCCAATCAGACAAATGCCTCGATGTTTCAACACCCACCAAGTAGCTTGGTTTATGTCATGATATCCAGCAGAGTGCAGAACGCTGTCATGATAGTAGGGATAAGGAGCAATTTCTTGTTGCTCACGCCCGACATCTTCAAGAAGCAAATAACTTCCTTCCAGTTTCCACCGTGGATAGCTCAGTTCTAGTTTTTTATGAACTGCTTTTAGTTTTTTTACCTCGGATGTTGTAGCTCGTTGTATGAGAATAGTAATAAAATCAATGTCACTCAAGTATGGGTTAAAGGCATTAAGTGCAATAGAACCATGAATATAAAAGCCTTCTATCAGACCCGGAAGTTCGATTTGTAATAACAACAAATAATCATTTAATACTGGACGAATACATTTTGGGATACGAGTATCCATATTTAATAAACCGCATTACCTTTATGATTCTTCAGTACTTGTTATGCCAAATTATTAAGATATAAATACAAGCAATGTCAAAAAATGTATCAATAATTTGCTAAAAGTACTATAAGGATTGACATCTAAAGAATATTTCTTGTTAACTGTAAATAGGATTCCAACTATTTTTACATAAATT
>NZ_JAVRBN020000093.1:0-12212 GCF_034531305.2 Nostoc sp. ChiQUE02 | reverse complement strand
ATGTCCTTGCCAAAAATTTTACTCATGCTACTGAGCAGTCTGCTACTTCATCCTGATTACTGAATCGGTGTTCTAGCTGTTGTTGCCATTGGTAAGCAATATCTTCTGCTTGAATTGATTGAGCCAAACTTAAAGCTTTTAAAAAATATGCTTCTGATTTTTCTGGTTGTAATTTACCCAGAGTGCCAAAACTGTAAGACTTGATTCGCTGATTACTTGTACTTTTAGCTGTTTGCAAAGCGGACTGACCATATTCAATAGCTAATGAACGTAATTGCTGATCTGGAATTTGACTTAAACTATTAGCAAAATTGAGTTTAGTATAAACAAGTTGGGTAGCTGATAATTGAGAGAATGTAGAAGAATTTTTTAAAATTATGTTAACAGATGGTTGAATTTGTTGTTGAATTTGATTGCGAATCTCAACTAATTTTGAATTACCTAAATTTAACTCTGTTGTTAAGAAGTTATCAAAATCTATTAGCAGGCTAAAATGATGCAGTTGAGATTTTAATTGTGTTACCGGATAATTTGCTGACACCAGATTCACTTGATGATAAATTTCAAGTGAATTGAGTGCTTGTTGCTGAATCATCTCCAAAATTTCATTTTTAAAATCTGGTTCTTCTACTTCATAATATTTATTTCGTGCTTGCTTATAAATAGCTTCATGAGTATTAGCTAATGACAGCAAAATCTCATGATTATCAACAGTGGACGTTTTTTGAGCAATTGATAGTGTTTTTGCTAGAACAACCTTTGATTCATCTAATTTACCAATTAAGCGCAAGACATCTCCTAAGTTGTGCCATGCAAATAGATTTACTGGCAAATGTTTTTGACTATCAATCGCTGCTATCAATAGTTTTGTTGTAAATTCAGTAGACTGTTGTGGCAAGATGGCACAAATCTTAGTATCTGTATTTAGCTTTAGAGCTTGTAATAGTGTGTTACAAGCAAAACGATTTAAACCCAAAGCTTGTAGAGCAAGATTTTGGTTAATTAAGCTGCCAGTAATACCCTCTTCGTAGCCAAGTTGACGATAAATTTTTGTGGCTGTTTTCCAAGACTCAAGAGCCTCCGATGCTCGTCCTTCATTTAAATACTTTTCTCCTATTTGGGTTAGTAGTCGCGCTTGATTACGTTTTTGTGCTTCTTTATTTACAGCTTGAGCAGCGATAATGGATGGCTTGCCTACAACTGTTAATAACCCTAGAATGCTTGAAAATACATACTTAAACCAGTCTCGGCGTTTAATCATTGCTGGGCATGGGTTGTTATAGTACTTTTTGACACATTTTCTTCAGAACATAAGCTAGCGAACGACGCAGCATAAGGTGTTGCTGAATTTGCTTCTGCCGTTAAGATCACATTCCCGTAAAAGTCTTGCACCCAACCTTGAGCTTCTACAATTTGTGTTGCTTGTTTTTGCAATTTTGGCTCCTCTGAATTATTGTTGACCTGACTAGAAACAAAATTATCTTGCCAAGTTGGTTTAATAGGTGGTACATCGTTAGGACTCAGAGGTAATCTGTCCACGCCACTCATAACAAATTCACTTTCTGCCACGTCTGACTGTCCCTGGCAAGCTGATGCAACTTTTGGACTTTGTGCAAGTCCTTCTGGTACGGACTCAATACCATTAGGGTCAACGTAAAAGCCGTTGATCTGAACGTCACCATTCAATCCGAATTGTGAACTAGCTGTAATTTTACTGTTGGGAGAGAAAAATAATCCACGAGCATTTATCAGGATATTTCCGCCTCGTCCTTTAAAAGCGTTAGCTGTGATGCTACTGTTTTCCGCAAGAACTAGGATATTTGTGTTGATATTGATGTTGCCACCATCACCATTTGTGTCTTGCTGACCAGCAGTTGTAGAGATAATTCCATTGCGTATAAAAATATTATTTGAGGTAATATTAATATCACCACCCTGTCCGGCAGTAGTGGTTGCGGTAACGCCTCCGTTGTTTGTAATGTTAATCGTATTGGACTTAATTTCAAGTCTTCCTGCATCACCCAAACCTCCATTTGCTACGCTAATTAAACCTCCTTGGTTGACATTTAAAAGAGGAGTGTCAATGGTTATATTTCCAGCAGAACCAGTTGGTATCAAAGGTAGTCCAAATATTTTTCTGACAGTTTCATTTGCAACATTGGCAGATGAGCTTATAAAACTAGGTTGAGAGTTAGAAGCTTTTCCACTTACTTCTATAAAGTTTTCAGCATTAATATTTATACTGCCAGCATTTCCAGTAGAAAAAGCAACAGAATTAACTATACCTCCATTTTTCAATCGCAATTGTGATGTATTTATGTTTATACTTCCAGCATTTCCAGCATTAAAAGCTGCTGCTGCTATGGTGCTTGGAGCAGAACGCTCTGGTTTTATCCCTGTAATTTCAATAGAATCTGCATTGACAATAACGTTGTTTCCATCTCCAGTTCCGAAGCTTGATGATGCCACTGTTCCTCCATCAGTAATTCGTAGCTGATCTGTTGACATTTGAACAGAACCTGCTTGCCCAGAAGCGAAAGTAGCAGCACTGATTAAGCTAATAGTATCTCCACGACGAAAAGGATTAGCAAGCCTGTTTTCTAACAATTGTACAGAATCAGAGGCATTAATAGTTACGTTACCTCCAGAAGCGTTACTGTATGAACCTGCTCCTACTCTTGCTCCATCCTGAAGCGTTAATCGTTGGGTAAAAACTTTTAGATCGCCACCTTTTCCAGTATTTACTGTTTCCGTGAGTATACTACTAGAAATATTGCCATTTGGAGAAGTTCCTTCCAAAACCAAAGACCTAGAAGCATTAATATTGATATTTCCAGATGAAGTCTCGCCTAAATTCTGAATCAACATTGTTGAACCGTCTGTCAGATGGACATTATTTCCATGTACCTGAATTGTTCCAGCGCCTGTACCACTAGCATTGATTAAAGCTTGTTTCGATAACTGAATATCTTCAAACTTGCGAACTCCTTCGTAATCAAAAGTCCATCCTTGGTTATTGGATTTGAGGTCAACAAAACCAGATCCTACACTACCCAATTCAGATTGTCCCCCTGGAGTGGTTATAATGCCACCTTCCAGATTTACGTTACTCCCGATTAAAGCTAAAGTCTTTCCTGGTTGTACTAAAAGCCCTGTTGAATTGTTGTTTACTATGGTAGGGAATAAACCTGCATTTGGTGTAATTCGATGTCCGCCACCTAAAACTTGAATAGTTCCAGTTGAATTATCTCTAAATGCTAGCCCTGTAGGGGCGCTAATTGTTAGCAATGGTTCTTTCTGGTTGGGTTGAGCAAAAAACTGTTTACCATCAGCAAATTTAATACTGTTGGCTGTGGTTGCGACAAGTGACCCACCAATATTTAGTTGAGCATTAGAACCAAAAATAATTCCATTGGGGTTGATCAGAAATAGGTTAGCTATTCCATTAGCACGAATTAAACCATTAATGTTAGAAACAGATTTGCCTGTGACACGGCTAATAATGTTTGTAATATCAGCAGCATTATTAAAGAAAGCAGTATTCCCAGTAGAAACAGAAAAGTCTTGAAAGCTGTGGAACAAATTAGTTCCTGCTCTAGTTCCTTCATTGATAATATCAATACTGCCTTGATTAGTGACGCGAGAATTGTTAGTAAGACTAGTATCTGGAACGATTTGTGCCGCAGTTGGATTTGAAAATAATATGTAATATAATATACTAGCCTTAAATAAAAAATTACTAGCTTTTCCCCATTCTATTTTAATTTTCGTCTTATGCACCTGTAGCTAAATCCTTTTTTTTTACACGAAAATATTATAAAGTTTAAAAAGAACTAGCTACAAATGATTTAAATGATTTTGACCATGAAGTTAATATATGCGATTAATCAGTTATCTCTCTATCTATTGCAATCATTGAACTTCCCCTCTATGCAAGCAACACCCCACTGACAAAACTTGGTAATCAACTTTTCGATAAGAATCTATAAGCACTGAGTTATTATCCCAACACTCCTGAAAAAACTCAAATCTGGAATTAGTGTTCAAAATTCTTGCCATCTTGAGCTTTTTCACTCTGGTCAATCATTTGACCAAGCGCTATTGCCTCACTTGACGATTTATTTATCTGTTATCACTCACGGTTCATTGGCTGCTTACCATTAATATCTCATGATGGCGGTTGCATATACTAAACGTATAATTACTTTTTGTTTACTCAAATGAATACAAAAATACAATCTGATTTTGATTTTTTTCGACAATGGTATCCGCTTTCTCCTATCGAAGATATCAATCCAAAGTGCCCCACCACAGTTGTTATTCTGGGATTACGCTTAGTCATTTGGAAGCCTAAATCATCTAAAGCTTACCAAGTATTTCTAGATCAATGCCCCCATCGCCTTGCTCCCTTAAGTGAAGGACGTATTGATGAAAAGACGGGTAATTTGATGTGTAGTTATCACGGCTGGCAGTTTGATTCTCAAGGAGTTTGTACATATATTCCCCAAGCAGAAGATCCAGAAATTATTACTAGGAATCAAAAAAACTTCTGTGCAGTTACATTCCCTGTTCGTCAGCAAAATGATTTACTTTGGGTTTGGCCAGATGCTAGATCAGCAGAACAGGCTGCAACTACGCCATTACCTCTTTCACCTCAAGTAGATGCTAGCAAAGGTTTTGTTTGGGATTCTTTTGTACGCGACTTGGAATATGATTGGCAAACTCTTGTTGAAAATGTGGCAGATCCAAGTCATGTTCCTTTTGCACATCATAAAGTACAAGGCATTCGAGAGCAAGGAGTACCTATACCTATTAATATTGAGAAATCAACAGTAAAATTGATTGAAGCAGTTATTGAAAGAAGCTCAGGACGAACAACAATCATTTTTGAACCACCTTGCCGCTTAGAATATGCAATTAGTGTTGGTTCTGGAAAGCAGTTAGGAATTGTCACTTACTGCATTCCAGTGTCTCCAGGCAGATCAAGAATTGTGGCTCAATTTCCTATTAATTTTGCTAAAACAATCTATAGTTTATTACCACGTTGGTTAGAACACATCATAATTCGGAATCCACTTCTTGATGGAGATATGATTCTTCTACATCAGCAAGAACGTTTTTTTCAACAAAAAAAGTTAGTTGAAAGCTGGAAAACTGCCTACAAGCTACCTACAAGTGCAGATCGTTTAGTGATTGAGTTTAGAAATTGGTTTGAAAAGTATTGTAATGGGGATTTACCGTGGAATGAAGTTGGAATTAATTTCTTACAAAACTCAAATATTAATGACAGTCGGACTGTACTGCTTGATCGCTACAAACAACATACTCAGCACTGTAGTAGCTGCCGAGGAGCGCTAAGGCTGATTCAGCGTTTGCAAGTGGTATTGTTGGCATACTCTGCTATTACTATTTCAGGAGTTGCTATCCTCCCAGATCCGCTTCGAGTTAAGCTTGGTTTAACGCTAATTATTACAGCACTATTAAGTTTAGCAGCTTACACTTGGCTCAAATTTTGGCTTGTTCCTAAATTTTACTTTGTAGACTATGTTCATGCTCAAAAATAACAGAAATAGGCAACAATTACAAAATTAATAATTTTGTAAGTAGCTCAACATATAGCGCCAATTCCGCAGTACCTATCTTCACCAAATGCTGTGCCAGGGGTATCTCTGCCTTGCTGGAAGGAGTACGCTAGCACTAATGGCAAGAAACCAGTAGCGACCGAGATAACCCAGGCGAAATTCTAACAACGACTCTTGTACTCCAAATAAAGTCATCCAAAATGTAATACCCGCCGTTAAATAATCAAGCGTTAGCCGTTGTTTTACCCATGTGCTGAAGAGGGTATTTTCTAGAATAAGCTGAAATTGAAGTCAGTTGTCAGTTGTCACAAGTCAGAATTGAATTCAGGTTCCTGACTTCTGAAGTCTTTCTTGTTAACTGTGGTATTGGACTGATTTTCGTCAAAGTATTCTTCCATCGGTGCAAAATATAAAAAGCAATGAAAAACCCCAACCTGTTTAAAGGATGGGGGCATAAATAAAAACTCTATATTTCCATGATGACACAACTCAATATTTGTTCGACTGCTGTCAGCCTGGAGGTGGAATAATGAACAAACCACCATCCAGAGGCAAGAAAGTTATCCCTGGGGCATCTGGTGAACCAAAGCCAGCCATCAACTCTGCAAAAAAAGATCCTTCTTCGCACGAAAATCCAGCCTCAGCAACGATTACGGTTACTGCTGTTGAAATAAGAGAGCTAACCGAAGAAGAACAAAGCTTACGCTTGCAATTGGAACGTCAGGTAGAAAGGGCATTTTTGTCAGCAGGTCAGGCGTTGATGGACTTGCGGGATCGCAGATTGTACCGTTCCACGCACCGTACTTTTGAGGAGTATTGCCGCGATCGCTTCAATTATAGTCGTGATGCAGCGTACCTGAAGATTTCGGCTACTGTGGTTTATGGGAATCTTCAAAAGTTTTTGCCGACCATTGGTCGGCAAATTCCAATGCCGACTAACGAACGACAATTGCGGTTTTTGGCGAAAGCCGAGTTGGAACCAGATGTGCAAGCGGATGTCTGGCAGCAGGCAGTAGAGCAAGCAGGCAATAAAATTCCATCCGGTCGCATAGTGAAAGACGTAGTGGATAGGATACACGAAAGCACGAAAGTACCCAATCCTTACCATATTGGTGAAATATGCATTCTTTTGCCAAAGGATAACCCAGACTTGAGAGGTAAAGCGGGTTATTGGGGAGTGGTAAGTCACGTTGGGGAATACAGCTGTACAGTCCAGGCTTGGGACGGCGACCATACTGTAAAAATCGAACACCTGAAATTACTAGAATTGCTTGATGAAGATTGCCAATTCATGCAGCAGCTATGTGTGAGATTACGGCAGTTGCATCAAGTGGCCAGCCGTGACTCTTCTGTGGATTGGCTGTTGCAGGGATTGGGGAAACAAGCTAAACCGTATCTGTCATCTTTGCAGGCAAAGCTGCTGGCAACTGTTGAGAGAGAGTACAATCTTGTTTGGAAGCAGCAGAAGTGATGAATTTATTGAGTGTCAAAGCAGCTTGAAAGTTCAAAATTTAAAATCAAATCGGGTTAGTGTTAGTGATGGGAGAGCTTTTCACCCAGACATTTTGGTTGTGATAAAAATCACCACGTTGTTCTAGTGTAAACCCACCCAGCAATAATCCCAACCATACTTCTACCATCGGCATTTGCAACACACGTTGCAGTTTAACTAAAGAAATCTCATCTTTGACATTTATCAGGTAGTTAGCGATGGCGCTCTGCCATTTTTGGACATCCTCATCTGATGCCAAATTGCGGACATCTTCTAAAGTTGTTACCTCATCAAGCATTGCCAAAACAAGTGAAACACTGTATTGTTTTGCAAAAGCCTGCAACACCTGATCTGTATAGGCGCGTATTTTACCAGCCGTTAACCCAAAACAGTGAATTGGTTCTAAGCGACAAATAGGCTGTTGCCCCAGCCAGAGTTCTGCGCCCAAGGCGTGCAATGGCTTATCCCCTGATTCTTTATACAAGTACAGCACTGCAAAATATGTTGCTGGGGGTTCGATTGCGATTGCATCAATTTCTGCGGAATTATTCTGGGAGCGGTGGCGATAGAATGAGCGGCGATTGTGGCAGACTTTGGGATTCCAACACCCGTCCCCTGCTGTTCCATGTAAAACCTTGGCTTGGGCAGTTGGTAGTTTGGAACATAACTGACACTTAGGATCTAACGGCTTGGGCATACCTTACTCCGCTTCTTCGCCAATCGCACGATAGTAAGCAGCGATCGCCGCTTCTTGTTCGCTGCGAAGGGTATAGCGCCGAAACGCTTTCTCGCTTTGATGTCCTGTTAGCTTACGGGCATGGCTGGGGTCAACTCCCAATAGCAATAAGTCGGTGGCATAGGTGTGGCGAAAGGAGTGAGGGTGCAAATCCTCAATGTGAGCTATTTCACCAATTTTTTCTACAGCGAAGTAAATGCCGTGATAACTTAAGCGTTCACCTTTGTACGAAGCATGGTGTGAAATCATCAGTGGACTAAGGCTGTTTAACACCTCTCCTTGGTGTGAGCGTAATTGTAAATAATCTGCCACGACTTCTCGGCTTTCTTTTCGCAGTGGCACTAAGCGTGGTTCATTGGTTTTGGTGTCCGGTAAAAACAGGAGCTTGCCATCAAATGAGCCAACATTTAGCTGCACAACTTCCCCAGCCCGAAGTCCATGACTAAGGATGTGGACGAGTGCTGTATCTCGTTGCTTTGTTTCTCCCAATAACTCCAACGCTGACCAAACCCGTTCCATCTCTTCTGGGGTTAAACTCTGGGCTGGTGGCAGTGGCACTTTTTCCAGTTTTATCCCCAGTGTCGGATTAGTAGAAATAATTTCAGGATACGTGTAACACATCCATTTGAAAAAGCTTTTGAGAGCCGCAATTCCTGCATTGATGCTGCTTTTGGAAAGCGGTTTACCTGCATCAGTCTGTATTTCATCTCTTAGGTATTCTTTATATAGCGCAAGATGACGTGGACGCAGTTCATGATAGTGTAGCTCACTCCAAGCCAAAAACCTTTTGAGTTCACGTTCGTAGAGTTTGCGGCTATTGAGTGCAAGGTTGTTGCTGCGTAAAAACTCTAGCACCTTTACCCACCTGATATCAGTAGGTGATCTTCTAGTTTCTCCTAGCTGTGTGAAATGTAGAGCTTCATGATTAAGGGGAATGAGTTTGATCTCAGGTAAAGAATCTGCACTGTAGTTCATTCAGGTATGTGTAAATTATTACTTGGTAACTATTAAATATAACTTTCTGTTTATCTACTCATCTGGTGGTGAGGTAGTCATGACTTCTACGACGGTACGATCTCATAACTCGCTATTAACTAATACATTCTCAATCAGAATTAATTTAATAAATGGGAAAAATTCTGCGTTCTGTATTATGTTTATTCCACAGCAAATCCCGATAGCTGACGCATTTTAGGAGTATGAAAACCAATGACAATATCTTGTTTATGTACACCCATTTCTATCAGTTCTAAAGCAATATCTACTTCTGTTGTATTTTGTTGAATCCAAATTTTATTATTTTTGATATCTAAATGCATTATTGGCCCATAAATCCGCTTTTGATTATTCCATCCAACACTAATAATTTGATAATGGTCATGTTCTGTATCAAAAATCTGTTCGACTTCTACATCTCCGTAACTAGGCTTGTACTGAAGATATTTAGTTAACAGTTGCCTAACTTTTGTCCGGTATTCATTTAATTTGTCCATTGTTCTATTGACTCAGTTTCCAGATTGTAAATAATTAGCTTTAATTTGTTTTCATTAACTACAGTTTGAATAAAAAACAAGTTAAAAAAGTCGTTATAAGTTACCAACGGTACAGCTAAATATAAGGTTCTATTTGGCTCCTCAACACGCAATGCTGTACGGTAATTAATAAATTGTCCTAGCGCCATGTGAAATTCAGAAATTTTTGAGGCACTCACAAAATTTTTGATTTCAACTGCTATTTTTTCTCCTGCTTTTTCGGCAGCTAGAAGTCGCTCTGCACCTAAATCAATTTGAACATCAACCCCGCCACACCTAATATTGAGCGGATCATCTGTAATTACCCAACCCTCTTTTTCTAATGCAGACCTCACAATATTATGGAATAAATCACGAGCCATAGTTTTACACCAAAGCCACACTAACCTTAATACTGCTCAACACCGTTAGTAGTGTCATTCGCCAGTAAAACATTTAAACATATATCTCAATTTGGTACTGACTATCGACTCCAGCACATAAATCCTTTAAATCTAGACTTTGCTCACATTATGCTTTAAGTGACATAGTAATACAAGACTACAACACAAAATAAGTTAGGTATAAATAATTTGCACAGAATTAACAAGGTACACCAAATCGATGGGAAATACGAGTCCCTTGCTCAACAATTTATTAATTGGACATAAATATCTTTTTCGGGTAGATGCCCCAGCATAATCTGTTGCACAGATGCAAGTATTAAGCGATCGCTTCTTAATCATGACTGTAACTCAAGACTGTTTTGCACTTTTGACTCCTAATAAACAGATAATAGATGGTTGAGAGTTCTTGTGGGGCTTTGTACCAGAGATGAGTACAGACACCCGTGTGGTAGATGTGCATATTTCACGATTGCGAACAAAGGTAGAATCCGACCCCAACGACCCAGAATTTATCTTGACCGCAAGAGGTAATGGTTATTTTTTCTCACGAATTGTTGAATCAGAACAGGAATAACAGAAAAATATGACTAAGCTCATCTTAATTACAGGCATAAGTAAAGGTTTAGGTTATGCGATGACCGAGGGTTTTATTCAACAGGGACATACTGTTATTGGTTGCGCCCGTTCATCAGATGCAATCGATAAAATACGCCAAAAGTTTAGTGCTACCAACGATTTCACATCTGTAGATGTGGCAAATGAACAACTTGTAAAAAAATGGGCCCGAGACGTACTTCAAAAATATTCTCCGCCAGATATAGTAATTAATAATGCGGCAATTACCAATTATCCAGCACCTTTGTGGGAAATACCATCTGAAGAATTTTCGGATCTAATAGATATTAATATCAAAGGAGTAGCAAATATAATTCGCCATTTCGTACCAGCAATGGTGAAAAACAAACGGGGTATTATTGTTAACTTTAGTTCTGGCTGGGGACGTTCGACTTCAGCCCAAGTTGCACCATACTGCGCTTCTAAGTGGGCAATCGAAGGATTAACTCGTTCTTTGGCACAAGAATTGCCGAATGGTATGGCAGCTATACCCCTCAATCCAGGAATTATTCATACTGATATGCTTTCTATTAGCTTTGGAGAAGAAGCTGCTAATTATACACCCGTGTCCGATTGGGTATTGAAAGCTGTTCCATTTATTCTCAATTTAAAACCCAAAGATAACGGGATTCCTTTGACTATACATTAAAGAGTGAATCTCAATTGTAATCGTTACCCTGCGGTGCCGACAGTTGAATCATTTCAGAGAACCGTGAATACTTAACCACATTAGTAGCTGGATAATCCTCTGACACTGCAATCAAGCCAAATTTTATATCCTCGAAGTAAATCACACCTCCAATACGCCCTTCAATTTGAAAAGCTCCATGAAATAAAGGACAACCCAAGCTACCGAGGTAAACCGTTAGTCGTCGGTGGTAGCCCGAATCAGCGAGGTGTGGTTGCAGCCGCCAGTTATGAAACTCGTAAGTTTGGTATTCATTCCGCGATGCCCTCAGTAACTGCGATCGCTAAATGCCCCGGACTGATATTCGTTAGACCGAGATTCGACGTTTACCGAGAGATTTCTACTGCAATCCACGCTATCTTTAAACGCTATACTGACTTGGTGGAAGGGGTTGCATTAGATGAAGCATATTTGGACGTTACTGAGAACAAGCAAAATATCACTTACGCTTCTACTATGGCAAGACACATCAAAACTGCGATTTTCCAGGAAACTCAGTTGACAGCAACCGCAGGTGTTTCAATTAACAAGTTTCTGGCAAAAATGGCATCAGGGCAGAACAAGCCCAATGGACTGACGGTGATTTTACCGGAGGATGCCATCGCCTTTGTAGAGCAACTGCCGATTGAGAAGTTCCACGGCATCGGTGAGGTGACTGCGACTAAGATGCATTCACTGGGGATTCATATTAGTGCAGATTTGAAGGAGCGATCGCTGACTGACCTAACACACCACTTTGGTAAAGCAGGGAATTATTACTACAAAATTGCTAGGGCGGAAGATGACCGCCCAGTTGAGGCGAATCGAGTTCGGAAGTCCATCGGTGCAGAAACCTCATTTGCACAGGACTTAAGCGATGTCGGTCAGATGTTGCAAGAACTCGAACAGATTGCCTCTCTTGTCGAGCAACGGTTGGAGCAGCATGAAACACGAGGACGCACATTAACATTGAAAGTCAAGTTCTCTGATTATCAGCAGCTAACCCGCAGTAAAACAATGCTTGCTCCCATTAGTGAACTCTCTACGATTTTTGAGATAGCCAAAACACTGTTTGAGTCGATTGATCTGGAAAACCGCAGTATTAGGTTGTTGGGCATTTCCTTGGGGAGCATGTCAACTTTGTTAGAACAAACGAACTAAACAGGTTCTAAAGTTGGTCATTAAGATAAGCGCAGCGATGC
>NZ_JAVRBN020000092.1:0-12560 GCF_034531305.2 Nostoc sp. ChiQUE02 | reverse complement strand
CCTCACAGATAATTTCCTGTAGTCTTTCTGCTATTGCGTCTACTAGCACTTTCTTCCTGCGTTTGGGGATAAAGACACTGCGTTAAGTATTCTTCAAATCATCAGAAAATCATTTGAGGATACATAATAGAAATCCTGTATTTTACAAATAAATTTATCTTATATATTGATGGGTTAGGGAAATATTATTATTGCCCTCTGAAACGTAATCGACTTGTAGATGAGACGGGAAACCAAGAAGATTATAAAAAAATTGAATTATTATCTTGGGATAATGAGGAGTTAAAATTAGGTAAAATAGTTAAGATTAAGAAGTTCCCAGCCGCCAAAAAAGTGAAACTGTTCCGGGTAACTGTCTCCACCGACAGAACGGATTTTATCGCTACGAACGATTTATCTCAAGATTCTACGGACGTTGTACAACAAGTGTGTAAAGTCCGATGGAAAGTTGAGGAGTAACACCTTTGAATTAAAACAATTGACTGGCATTGAATCATGTCAATGCCGTAAGGGTCGTATTCAAAGAAATCATGAAAGCCTCGTGCTATTTTAGTCTGGCTTCGACTCAAAGATTTAGCTTATAAAACAGGTATTACAATCTATCAAATTAAGCATGGATTGTTATCAAATTATTTAGTTCAGCAACTAAAACGTCCGGATGTTCCCATGTTTATTGTCTAGTTGTTTGGCCCTCAGTGCAGCTGCGCCGCACTATCGCTTGTGACAGTTGCGTAAGTCCTGATTTTGAGCAATTCTTTCTAAGCTGCAAAGCATAGTAAAAAGGGGAACAAGTAATGTTGTTCCCCTACGAACGCTCTATATTCTATGCAATTGAAAGCGGCTATAAGTTTTTAGCGATACCTTCGGTGAGCTTCGCTAACGCAAAACTCAGATAACTGCAAATCAGTTTTCGTCTCGCCCGTGAACTTGAGCAGGTGGACTGGTTGCCTCAACAGCAGTAAATGGTTCTAGGATTTTGTAAGTGTGGGTAGCTCCTTTTGGTACTACCCAAGAACTCCCAGGCTCTAGTAAAATCGTTTGCCCTTCAATATGCAATTCTGCACGACCATTGATTACATAACCAACAGTTTCATATTCCCGTGCTGTTGGCTCTTTAGGTTCGTTCGGTTGCTCATTCTCCCATAGGCGCATGGAAATGGTTTTGCCAGATGCAAGATATTTCTGACCAAGTTGGCCTTTAGGGGAATGGCTAGAGTCTACTTTGATAACGGTTGTATCAGACATATTTTTTGCCTCTTTATACTTTTAAACTTTGATTGTTTTGCCAGTGCGAGCTGCTTGGTAAATTAGTTGCATCAGCCTGACATCTTGCAAACCTTCCTCACCAGGAGTTTTGGGCTGTTTATTTGCCATGATGGACTCGGATAAATGATCCATCTCTAGGGCGAATTGGTTCTTTTCCTCAATATTTTGTTCTTCGCTGCTGTTTTTGCGTTTGATTGTCAGGCGATGTTGGTAGTAGTCGGTAGCTGGGTCTAACTCTAAGGCTGCATCCGAACCAAAAACTTGGATACGCTTGGTATCTGCGTAGCCGTAGCTAGACGTGCAATTAGCAAGCACACCGCTAGGAAAGCGCAAAACGAAGTTGACATTTTCCTCGACTTCCCGAAAGCGGGGGTCGCCAGGAGTGCTGTACATCATGGCGCTAATTTCTTGTGGTTCCTCGCCTGTGATGTATCTAGCAGCATTCAAGCTGTAGATGTCAATGTCATAAAGGGAACCGCCGCCAGCTAGTTTTTTTTGTGCCCGCCAACGATCTGCCGGATCTTTGGGGTCGAGGTTGCGTCCGTGGTCAGAGGTTATGGTTTTCAGTTTACCGAGTTTGCCGCTTTGTGCCAGTTCGATCGCAGCGAGGTTGTACGGTTCATATTGAGCGCGGTAAGCAATCATCAACTTGCGATCGCCTTTTTTGGCAGCATCAATCATTGCTTGGCATTCTTCGACAGTAATAGCCATCGGCTTTTCGCACATGATATGCTTGCCAGCTTGGGCACCGCGAATGCTGTATTCGGCATGTAACCCGTTAGGTAAGATGATATAAATAACATCTACCTCCGGGTTATTGCGGATGGTATCGTAGTTTTGGTAATTGTAGATATTTTTTGAGTTAACGCCGTATTGCTGGGCTATGCCTTCAGCTTTGGTGCGATTTCCACTGACTAACGCTACCAACTTTGAACGCTTACATTCACCAAACGACGGAATAATCTGCTGCGTAGCAAACTTCCCTAAGCCAACAACAGCCCATCCTAACTTTTTTTCAGGAGGCATAGATGGTTCTTTCGCTGGTGCTGGCCCTGCTTGGGCTAGGGTACGATTAGGTTTGAATATAGTACCTGCTACCCCAAAGGTACTGAGTGCAATTAACCCAAAACCTGCTTTGTGTAATATAGTACGACGAGTAAATTCTGATTTTAGTAAATCAAACATGGAAGGCTAGGTGTTGGGGATTGGGCATGAGGCATTGAGCATTGGGAAGAGGCAGAGGGGTAGAATGAAGGATGCAGAGGGGAAAGAAGTAATTTTGTATTCTCTCCCTTGCCCCCTGCCCCCGTGCTTCTTCCCCACTCCCTACTACGGTTTGAGTACCACTTTGATGCAGTTATCTTTCTTGTGCTTAAAAATTTCGTAGCCGTGGGGTGCTTGTTCTAGAAGTAAGGTGTGAGTGATGATAAATGTCGGATCAATGTCACCGTTTTGGATATGTTCTAGCAAGGGTTTTAGATACTTGTGGACGTGGGTTTGTCCCATTTTGAAGGTTAGTCCCTTGTTCATGGCAGCACCCATCGGGATTTTATCTAAAAAGCCACCATACACACCCGCAAGTGATACGTGACCACCTTTACCAGCAGACACTATTACTTGCCGTAATGCCGTCGGACGGTCTGTTTCTAGACGTACTGCTTGCTTTACCTGGTCGTAGAATGCCATAAAGTCTGTGCCGTGCGCTTCCATTCCCACTGCATCTATGCAAGCATCGGGGCCACGACCGCCAGTCATTTCTTTGAGTGCTTCACCTACATCTACTTCTTCGTAATTGAGAACTTCGGCTTTGCCGTATTCTTTAGCCATTTGCAGACGTTCGGGAATGCGGTCAAAAGCGATGACACGTTCTGCACCTAACATATATGCGCTTTTAATGGCGAATTGTCCGACTGGGCCACAACCCCAAACGGCGACAATATCACCGGGTTTGATGTTGCAGTTCTCAGCTGCCATATAGCCAGTGGGGAAAATATCTGTTAAAAATAGTACTTGCTCATCCGTTAAACCATCAGGGATTTTGAGCAAGCCGACATCGGCAAATGGCACTCGTGCATACTCTGCTTGACCACCGGCATAACCGCCAAATAAATGGGAGTAGCCAAATAGACCTGCTGGGGAATGACCCATTTGCTTTTCTACTAACCAAGCATTGGGGTTAGAGTTGTCGCACAACGACCATAAATCTCGATTGCAGAAAAAGCAGTTACCGCAGGAGATGGTGAAAGGAACAACGACGCGATCGCCTATGTTGACATTTTTAACTGCACTTCCAAGTTCTACAACTTCCCCCATGAATTCATGACCAAGGATGTCGCCCTTTTGCATGGTGGGAATATAGCCGTCGTAAATATGCAAATCTGAACCACAAATTGCCGTAGATGTAATTTTAATAATGGCATCGCGTGGGTTAATAATTTTGGGATCGGGAACTGTATCCACACGCACATCGTTTGCTCCATGCCAGCAAACTGCTTTCATAATTATTTAGTCCTTAGTTGTGATTTTTGGCTAGTTAATATCAAGATAAATACTCGATTTAACCTGATTTTGAGACGCGATATTATCGCGTCTCGGTAACTACTCAAATCTGCTTAAAGAATGTAAGAGTCAAAAATTTAGACTCAAAATTTTATAGAAATCTAGCTTCTATCTCTGAGTTGTTTGCTAGGAGGATTTTGGTAATAACCCTCTTTATCTCTATCAAATGACCGTGCTTTGTCTCCGGCTCTGTTTTTTGCAGGGTCAAAAAACTCTTTTGTAGCTCTAGGAGTTTTTTCATCCAAGTTTAGCTTTTCGCGGATATTGTCAGCAGTTTCTTTTAATGGATTTTGAGCATCTCTGATTCGGCTATCGTTTCTGGTTTCACGTAGCTCATCTGGTATTCCTTTATAATAAGTACCCTCTGGAGTTTTAACATCAGCTTGCGCTACATCAACGTAGCTAAAAGCCTGACCCAGTAAGAACATAAATCCTACCAGAAAAACTACAAGAATTTGGGAAATCTGAACATTCCGCAACCATGAAATTACTCGATTCATAAAAAACCTCAATTGTATTATGTTAGGTGTACAATTCAAAACGCTGAATGACTATTCACCATTCAGGGTTTAAGAACAACTTTGATGCAGTTATCCTTTTTTTGTTGAAAGATATGGTAGGCGTGGGATGCTTGTTCTAGAGGCAATTGATGGGTGACAACGAAGGATGGATCAAGTTTTCCATCCAAAATCATCTGTAATAACAAATGCATATATTTTTGTCCATGCATTTGTCCCATCCTAAAGGTTAGCCCCTTGTTGAAGGCTGCACCAAATGGCATTTTGTCTACAAAACCACCATAAACACCCATGATTGAAAGAGTCCCGCCTTTACGACAGGCGACCATCATTTCCCGCAGAACGTGGGGACGGTCGGTTTCCAATCTGAGCTTTTGTTTTGTCTGGTCGTAGAAGTCTTCTAAACCAACACCGTGTGCTTCTAAACCAACGGCATCGATGCAAGCATCGGGGCCATGGCCACCAGTCATCTCTTTCAACGCTTCGCCAGCATTAACTTCTTCGTAGTTAATCACTTCTGCTTTGGCAAACTTTTTCGCCATTTCCAGGCGTTCGGGAAAGCGATCGATAGCGATCACTTTTTCGGCTCCCATCATATAGGCGCTAATCATGGCAAATTGTCCAACAGCACCGCAACCCCAAACGGCTACAGTATCACCCGGTTGAATATCGCATAACTCTGCACCCATATAACCTGTGGGGATAGCGTCAGAGATGAATAACAACATCTCATCCGGCAAATCTGGGGGAACTTTTACGACACCCACATCAGCAAAGGGTACACGGATATATTCTGCTTGTGCCCCTGCATAACCACCTAACATGTGGGAGTAGCCATAAATGGCTGAGGTGATATTGCCAAACAATTTTTCTTCAATCCAACCTTTGGGGTTGGAATTATCGCACAACGACCACATATCATGCTGGCAATAATGGCAATTACCACAGCCAATTGTTGAAGGAACAACAACGCGATCGCCTATTTTTAAATTGCTGACTCCTCTGCCAACTTCTACGACTTCTCCCATAAATTCGTGACCAATAATGTCACCCTGTTGCACTGTAGGGATATAGCCACCATAAATATGTAGATCAGACCCACAAATTGCCGTGGAAGTAATTTTAATAATCGCATCACGCGGGTTGAGAATTTTCGGGTCTGCTACCGTCTCTACCCGCACATCATTAGCACCGTTCCAGCAAACTGCTTTCATAGTTATTAATCATTAGTCATTGGTCATTAGTCATTAGGCATTAGTCATTGGTCATTAGTTATTCGTTGTAAGCAAAAGACCAATGACAAAGAACAAATAACTACTTGCGTCCAGAAGGCTGACCTTCGGTTGTGGCAATTTCGCCTGCTTCCATTAGCATTTTGAAGCGGCGCAATTCATCACCAATTTGCTGTTCTGGTTCTTCACCAAAAAGTTTAGCTACGGTAGCTGCCAACGCTCCACCTGGTGGGTTATACTCCAAAACAACCTTGACTTCGGTGCCGCGATCGCCTGGTGCTTTTTTGAAGCGGACAAAACCAGAATTATCAACATCTGCACCTTCCACAGAAGCCCAAGAAATAAACTCATTTTCCCGGTCTTCGAGAATATCTGCATCCCATTCCACGTTGTTACCCAAGGGTGCATTGGCTATCCAATGAGAACGTTTTTCGTTGTATACCTTGACAGATTTGAGATGCTTCATAAATGTGGGCAGATTCTCAAAGTTGTGCCAATAACGATAAAGTTCATCTGCTGGTTTATTGATCGTTACCGTCTTTTCAACTTTGATGGGTTGGTTAATACCAATTGCTTCCTGTGCTTGCTGAATCGTGCTTTGTTTGGTAGCACCTTGATAGAGCAAACCGCCACCAGCTAAAGCCGTCAGCGCTCCCCGCAAAGAACCTTGCCTTAAACCCATCAGCACCATCGCACCGCCACCAATGAGAGATGCCCAACGCTCTACTTCACTAGCTTCAGCCTGGTTTGTACTTGGTTTATCTCCTGATGTCGAAGTCACTTTTTTATATCTCCATCAATTCTCTGATCTTTCTGCCCATTAGTAGAGGCGCACAGATATGCGCCTCTACTAGCGGTTCGTTACATCGATACAGCAGCCCCTGTAGTCGGCTTAGGAGGCTGAATCTGAGCACCTATGCGCGCCCGATATAGTTCTACCAATCGCTGTTCGTATTTCAATAAATCGTGGTAAATTTCTTTGAAAATAGCAGTTGCTACTGGGTCAGTGTACATTGCACACAAATTGCCCATATCGCCGATACCAGTTTGAACATCCCCCAAAGCGGAACGTAACTGATATATGTCATCAGTTCCTGTCAAGGCAGTTTTCACCTTGGCATATTGATTGGCAATATTTGCTCCTAAAGAGGGTTTCTCGCCCAATCGGTGAAGATAAGTTTCCAGTTTTTCAATGTGGCGCTGTTTATTAGCAATGATTTCTTGAAAGACTGATTTTACTTGGCTATCTGATTCCTTTTCCAAATATTTCTCAAATGCTTCTAGCGAATAGCGTTCACCAGTAAGGGCAGTATTTAAACCTCTGGCAATATCACTTTTAGTTGAGCCACCCCAAGCATCAGCTAGTTTCCACCATTCAGCACTTGTATCTTTCTCATTTGGCAATGCAGCATCTTTGCCACCATAGCCCAAACGACTCAAAATAGCTGTAGTAAAAATTGGCAAGTCTCCGGGTTCACGGGATGTAATCAAATTTCCGTCAACTACCAGTGGCTCATCTAAATAATTTGCGCCAGCATTAATCATGTCCTTGGCAATAGCGATAAAACCAGTGGCTTGTTTACCTTTGAGCAAGTCGCCTTCAATCAAAACTTGTGGACCGTGGCAAACCGCAGCGACTAATTTTCCTTGTTGTATAGCTTCTTGGACAAAGCGTACTGTGTTGGGATTTCGCCGCATTCGATCGGGAGCCATCCCACCAGGAATCACCACTGCATCAAATTCGGCTGCGATCGCTTCTGTCGTAGTACCATCAGCTTGTACGCTAAGTTTGCCGCGTTTACCCTTATATTTTTCATTCATTCGGGAACCGAGAACTACTACCTCCATTCCCCCTTGTTTTAGTCCATTATAAGGAACTGTAAATTCTGCATCCTCTACTGCCTGTTCAATGAGGATAGCAACTTTTTTCTTACCGGAATGATTGTTATGGTCAGTCATAGATGGTATTACCTGTTTATTTCTAGTATTTAACTAGCTACAATATTCATCAATTAGGACGGTTAAATAGCCAGGGTTTTTCCCGAAAAATTTTTGTTTGAATTGCGACTATGCAGGTACTTCACTGGTTGGTGAAGTCCCAAATAGTTCTTCATAATCATGAGAAAAATGGGCGTGCAAGGCAGCAAATAGTTCTGGGTTGATAGCATTTTGCAAAACAGCAAATACAGCCCGAACATGAATCGCCGCAGTGGTTGGTTCTATATTTTCTTTTTGACTTGCACGCGCGATAAATTCCTGCAAGTTGAAGGAGTCACCGCTATCTCCTTCTCTGCCTCGCAAATAATCGCCTAATTGTTGGGGCAAATTTGTCGCCAATTCTTCTGCATCATCACCAGCTATCCGTTCTTTAAGGGTTTCTAGTGTGGCACGGGTAGCACGTTCTGCCTCTTCACGAGAATCTGATTGGGCAAGGCTTTGTACATGTGTAATGAACTCGTCGTATTCCACTGTCAACCTCCGCTTCTCAAAATTCTTGCTTGAATATTTTGTTATTTAGCATTCAGGTAGTTAAAACCATAAATAAAAGTTAAAATGCTAAACTTAAATTTTTATTTTTGCTCACTAATAAAAAATAGTTATGAGTCAAAAGTTGGCTACTGAATAATTTCGGTTTAATAACTCCTAACTCATAACTAAAAACTTCAACTACAAGTTGCTTGACCATGAATTCATATTTATAATCCTATGGCGCGATCGCTGCTTTAGCTTCGTTCCAAGGGGATAGATTATTTTATTTCTAAAGCTATACATCTCTAGTTAGACAAGTTAGAGACAGAAAAACGTTATTGTGAGAATGCACAAAAGGGCTAGTATCATGGCAGAAAAAAATCATAATGACGAAATTGAAACCAATGATTTGCCACAGGAAATTACCGAATCCTACGGTACTGGTGTGAAAGACTTGCCGGGATACAATATTGGTGGGCGAACGATGCGGCAGCGATGGAGCCAATATACACATACCAGCCCCGAAATCACTGGTGGTGATATTGATGCTAATTGGGAAGAAGAAGATACGGTAGGCGATGAAGCTGTTGGTGGTACTGCTCCTACTCCCGATCAAGATATAGTTCAAGAGATAGCAGCAGCTGTGGGCTTAGAAATGGATGATTTCGCATTTCTCCGCACTAACGAAATTTTAGAGGAACGTGACGATTCTCGATGGGAGTTAGATCCGAAGTCTTCTGAAGATTATCAAGATCGGCGAGAATAAGCTCAATAAAAGCAGAAGCCTTATTCCTAACTGTACATTCAAAAATTGGATGTCGCGGTTAATAAATTCATCTCTAAATTGGGCAGTGCTTTTATAAGCACTGTCACAATATAAATCAATACAGTTCAGTTAGCGGCAAAACCCTGAAATTGCGTAGGTTGGGGAGCCACTGCGCCCTTGCGGTTTCCCGACTTGTTCGCGTAGCGTCTCCCCTTGGGAGAACCAAGTGGCGTTTGAAGAACGTAGACTCAAAGAGGCTTCCCGCAGGGTAACCCAACATTTCTAGGGCTTTGTTGGGTTGCGCTTTGCTTAACCCAACCTACAATTTTTCTTAAATGAACCGTATTGCAATATAAATAACATCTATCTACCGAAATACCTTCTGAGAGTATCTCAATTTGGCAGTATTCCTATTGCTAACTCTTTCACCTTGCCTAGGATAAGCATTATTATTTTTTTGGCTTTTAATATTGGGTTTTGAGCTAACTGTAATACTTCTAATGTAGGACTAAACTTTGCCAGATTTATGTTCTATTTCTAATTCTTCTTCTTTATGATTCCGAGACATCTGTCTTCAGTAGGTTAAAACTCTAGATATACATTTGATAACGTTGCTAATAACACTGAAAAATTGCAATTGGAGTTAATAATGACATTTACACAAACTAGCGATCCAACTATTCGTGAACATGTTGAAGCTTGGCAAAAGTTGGATGTGGATCAACAATTGGCTTTGTTTTGGTTCATTTACAAAGAAATGGGTAGCTCAATTACGCCAGCTGCCCCTGGTGCCAGCACTGTTTCCCCAGAAATCGCTGAAGGTTTGTTTAATCAAGTTAAGGAATTATCTCACGAACAACAATTACAAGTTCAGCGTGATTTGATTAACAAAGTAGATAACCAAATTTCTCGTGAATATGGTTCTTTGGGTGATACCACTAAGCTACTATTTTGGTATCGATTATCTCAAGGTATGGATAATGGTACTATCATTCCTGTACCTTCTGACTATGAACTTCCCTCAGAATCTAAAGCCTTGTTTGGCAGAATTCAAGGATTAGGTTTTGAGCAACAGATTACTCTTTTCCGTGATTATGTTTCGCCAATGGGTGCCGAAGCAAAAGCAGGTGCTGAAATTTAGTAATTTTGAACTTTTTAGACTCCTTGATTCAACCTTTTTAGTTTCTGGATGACGATGGCTATTATACCAAGTTCATTCGATTGTAGTAGAAGGATTCGGGAATCAAAAAGTCTTTACTCGTCAGCAGATTTTCCAAACTAGGTGATAGGTGTTAGCGTAGGGTTAGCAACTCTTGCCTGCGATATGCAGCGTCACCCTCAGAAGAGGGGTAAGGGTCTTATACCCATTTATACCCCTTCTCTTAAAGTTTGTTATATTTGCCAGCCGCCTAATGTAAAGCTGTATTTTAATAAGTGGTATCTTTATTTTTTATTATTAAATAAACACAGAGTAAAAACTAAAACTCTTACTCTGTGATCATCTATGTCCTTAGGCCAGTTGCACCCTAAAGTCGTAACGCCCTTTGTTTTGTACTCAATATATTAAAAGTAATTATAGCTGATTTAATCTGCCTTTTGGTTGGTTTAAATATGCTTACTTTAGATTAATGTTCTATCTTTTTATAGTGTTTTATCTAAACTTAAATATTTTATATTGATAGATAGACAAGAGCGAAAGTCCAAATTTTTACATTGGAGATTTAATTAGTTTTTTCATATTTAATACAAAATTACCTCTTTGATAAATACAAAACTGTAACTAATTTACCATAAGTTTTTATAGCTGATAAAAGATGTTACTCGATCAAAGCTATATGTTTCAGTTCTTAATCCTTTAAATAGAAGCGATCACTAGACAGTATTCAGAGTTATTTAATACTTAAGATATGATACAATACCCACTAATAGAATAGATACATTACTAGTACAAAATCCTGCTAATTTCGGTAATCCTAATTCAGGACTGATACCTAAAATAACAGCTATTCTCTTGGCGCTAGTTGTTATTAACAGAGCAAATTTACCAAAATGGATTGATGTTCCCTGGTTGTGTTTTGGAGCAAAGCGATAGTCGAACTGGGTCAAGGCAGGATTACAATTTTCACTCAAAATTTTTTAGTTAATTAAGTAGTTAATTACTTCGAGGTGTTTATGACTTCTACAAATATCAATTTTTTAGAACAAAGTGTATCAAAATTTCAGAGTTTAGATATAGACGATCGCCTGACTGTACTAGCCTTACTTTACACTGAAATTTGTGATGAAATTCCAGCGCTCTGTCTCAATAATGTACCAAATGAAAAGAGTGCGAATTTAGTTGCACAAATTCAAAACCTCCCACAGGCAGAACAGCTCTTTGCTTTGCGTCAGTTGCTACACCAAGATGAAGTAGGAGAAACAGCAATTCCTACTGAAGAGTATACTTCAATGAGCGCTGACGATAAATTGGCTTTTTGGTATCAGGTTGCCCAAAATTTGGGAACTTCAATCATCGGTGTACCAAATGACTATATACCTTCTGAAAAAGCTACAGAAGTAGTAGATTTACTTCACACACCGAACATTGAAGATTTAGTGACTTTCTTCAAACGAGTGCTGTAACAGTTTTAAGCCAAGAATCAAAGGTGGGGTATAGCCTCACCTTTATTTTTAAGTTAATTATTTTAAGTTAATAATTATGGTATCTTCTCCTGAACAGACAAAAAACGTAGACTATAATTTTAAAGCGCAGAAGCAAAACGGACTTAAAAAATTTTTGCCGTTACGTAGAGTGTTTATACTGTTAGCTGTGATTGTTTTTATTGGCTTCTGGGCTTACCAAATTGATATTACCTTGCCAAAAACACCAAATATTAACAATACATATACACCTTTTACACAGCCAACAGCCTAAGAAATTGGTTCCTATGATGTACTCGGTAAGGTTGTTAGTAAAGACGCAGCCGCAATGCTAACGACAGATGAAGAGAAACAGCTACTATCAGCAGATAATGGTGCTGTAGCTATAACTCAAGACTCGATCAAACTTGGTCGCAAAAGTTTTTATACAGAAACCTTTGGTAATGAATTTTTCTTGACTGATGTTACTGGTACTTTGGATGGGCCGCTAAATATTGGAAATTTAACGAAAGCGATCGCTTCCCTTGGTGGTAAGCATACAACAAATCTGCAAGTTACTTTAGATAGAGATATAACTGTGGGCGATCGCAAGGCTCACTTTTAACTCGCTATCAGGCTCCAGTATCGTCAAACCTGATATGGACTACTGTTTTTTGGTTATACCTTTGTCGAAATAAGCCAGAGTTTCTGAAATCCTTTCCTAGACAGAACTATAAATAATTAAGCTTAGTCTAAATACTTATTTAAAAGTATTTTTTTTATCCGACTAGAGGCTGATGAAGATAAAACATTTGATTAGTTTCCTAGAAAGGAGAGCCAACACAAATATCAGATGAAATGGCAACTGTTTGATTTTGTGTCACACAATCTGCAAACGACGAGGAATTCAAATGTTTTTTCACACAAAACGGTTACAGTATTTCACACCACCAACAAATCCCGATCCCGTTTATGCCAAGAAGCTATCCCTCTTCTGTCACTTTCCGGGTATTCTAAATAAAAGAATAAAAAAAGAAAACCCTGAAAGGTAAGTGGGCCAATGGATGTAGAGTTACAAATCCTGAAACATTTGGCAAGAGATGCTCACCCAACAGTTGCCATCATAGATGA
>NZ_JAVRBN020000091.1:0-12584 GCF_034531305.2 Nostoc sp. ChiQUE02 | reverse complement strand
TTATTTGCCGCAATGGAATTACACCGCTAAACCACAGGTGGCATAATTCTGGATTTTATTTAATCCGCATTCCTTAGCAGCAGCCCGCAGGCAAATGCCGGATTTAGTACTGAGCGATATTATGATGCCGGGAATGGATGGGTTGCAATTGTTGCGCGAATTGCGCTCTGAATCATCCACTCGGGAAGTACCTATTATCTTGCTATCTGCTCGCGCTGGTGAAGAATCTCGCGTTGAAGGCTTAGAGATGGGTGCGGATGATTACCTGATCAAACCTTTTTCGGCGCGAGAACTGCTGGCACGGGTACGAACAAACTTAGAGTTGTCCCGACTGCGTAAAGATGCTTTAGCTCAACAAGCCGAACGAATTCGGGAGCAGGCAGCGCGAGTTGAGGCGGAGGCCGCCAATCGGATGAAAGATGAATTTCTGCAAGTACTTTCCCATGAGATTCGCACACCACTCAATGGAATGCTTGGCTGGGTTAAAATGCTTCGCCAAGGTAAATTAAATTCATCTGAAACTATTCGGGCGCTAGAAACTATTGAGCGCAATGCCAATGCTCAAGCGAGATTAGTAGACGATTTGCTCGACGTTTCATGTATTATCCGAGGGCAACTGCGCCTGGAAAAGCTTCCAGTTTCTTTAATTTCAGTGATTACTGAAGCTATCGAAACTGTAAAACCAGAAGCTTCAGCTAAAGATATTACGATTAACTGTATGCTTGATCCGTGCGCTAGTTCTGTTTGTGGAGATGCTAGTCGTTTACAACAAGTAGTGTGGAATTTACTGAATAATGCAATTAAATATACACCTTCTCGGGGACGGGTAGAGGTTTGCTTAGAAGCTGTGGGTACAGACGCGCTTCTCCAAGTCAAAGATACGGGTAATGGTATTAAAGCTGACTTCTTGCCCTACATTTTTGAGCGCTTCCGTCAGGCAGACGCAAGTACAACCCGAACCTATGGGGGGCTAGGCTTAGGGCTAGCAATTGTCCGGCATTTAGTGGAAATGCATGGGGGAACAGTAGAGGCTGATAGTCCAGGGCTTGGGCTGGGAGCAACCTTTGGGGTGCGTTTACCTCTGATGAGCATCTCTTATATTTCTGAGGGTGCGGAATCAATTTCTGTAAACGATGAGAGTCAAATTTCACTCAACGGTTTACGAGTATTAGTTGTTGATGATGAAGCTGATGGACGTGAGCTTGTTGCTTTTATCTTGGAGCAACATGGTGCTTTGGTAAGTGAAGCAGCATCAGTAGCTCAAGCATTGTCAGCGTTAGAGTCGGGAATGCCACACATACTGATTTCGGATCTTGGTATGCCAGGGGAGGATGGCTACAGCTTTATTCGTCAAATCAGGGCTTTACCAGGAGAAAAAGGAGGTAAAATCCCAGCGATCGCCTTGAGTGCTTATGCGAAAGAAGAAGACCGGAGACGGGCGCTACTGACAGGCTTTCAAATGTATCTGTCCAAGCCATTTGATCCAGATGATTTAATAGTCATGGTAGCAAATTTGTCAGGTCGTTTTCAGCAGACTTAACCTTTCAATTCATTTATGTTTATGTTAAATGTATTTTTAATAAGCAAGGCGTTAAATCCCTGCAAAAATAGTATTAAGATTTAGCTTTTGCGAGTTTAATTAGCATAAAAAGCTACTTGTTCTCAAGAAATGGCAAAGGAGAGTGTTATTAAGCGTATATTGGTTTGTGACGATGTGGCTGATAATTCTTTTCTTCTAAAAACGATTTTACAAGCAGAAGACTGTTTGATTGAAATCGTTGATTCGGGTGCAGCAGTGCTAGCTTACCTTGAAACAGCCCCTAACCCACCTGACTTGCTAATACTAGATGTAGTGATGCCAAAAATGGATGGATTTGAAGTTGTTCGTCACCTCCTTTCATCGACGAAATTTCAATTTATTCCGATTTTGCTGGTGACAAGTTTCGATGAAGATGATGCTGAGAAAGCTCTTGATATAAAGATAGATGGGTTCATCAATAAGCCGATTGACCCTGATATAGTAACTGCTAAGGTTCAAGCAATTTTAGCTCGGAATTCCGAAAATTTTCCTAGTAATAATAACTCCATTTAGAGATGATGGTTATAAATGATCCGTTTGCAAGAGAGCATCTTGGACATATTTTATTAGTACATCCGGCTTAACTAGCTTTCGGATAACTGCCATGAATTTCACATCAAGTTGCTGATTTAAAAACGCCTCTCCATAGCAACTTGAGATAAGCTAATATTGTCCTTAAGAATATCTATCTCTCCAGGAGAGAGTACTTTATCTTTCATTTGTCGAAGCTCATGTAGGGCAGTGTTAGCATCGGTAGCACCAAATTTGAAGTACTCAGTTAAACTACCAATGCGATAATTGTAATTATGATAGCGGTGTTTAAAATATAGTTCGACATTACCCCTGTGTGGCCAAGTTCCAAGTATTTGAATAGCAACAGTTTTATACTGGGGCAGTAAATCTGCTTTTATTTCTGCCAATCGCTGTTGGATAGGTCTAGTAGTAACTCCTATCTTGTACAAAGTGCCAATGTGTGTTTGAATCTCTAAAAAATACAGAGAACAAGATAAAATTCGTTGAAATTGAGCGCGATAAAGTGTTAAGTCAGTTAATCGATATAACTTATCTGCTGCATTTTTGTATAAGGCGTGTTTGGCTGCTAGCTCTAGTCTCAATAGCTTTTTGAGCAACAGAGGTTCTTGCACTTCGTTGAATAAACTGAATTCTAACGCCCCAACAGGAATTTTCCCTAAATTAGTAAATTCATAAGCTGGAGGGGTTAAATACACGTTTTTTTGGAACATTCCACCTTTGATAAGCCCCGGAGTAACTAAGCCAGGGCTGATAGGATAATTGATTGAGCCGTATTCTTTCCACAGCAATTTTAACTGTGCTAAATCTTTACGCGATAGGTAAATATTAAAATTATCATACAGTGGTAAAATCGGGAAATCACGGTTAGCTACAGGCAAGCAGGTGGCTGACGAATGGGCAAAGTGATGTTGCTTGACCTTACCTTTTTTAGCAGTTAGCCCACCGTAACAGTAAGGACATAAAAGCTCAGTCTTACCACTACCAACATCTTCAACACACACTAATTTTCCATCTGGAGCTACACCAAATTTGAGCCACATTTTCACGCTTACTCATTAACAGAAAAACCAATCGGGGCTGATAGTAGAAAGTTCAAGCAAGCTTTAAATAATTAGCAGATATACAAAATTTGGCTCAAACTAGTGCTAGTGTACTATAGGATTTCTAATTTAGGATTTTATTTGCTTGAAAGTGGTGTGAAAAGTGAGACTGCTTGTGGTGGAGCTACCCTTGGGACAAGAACCTGTCGCTAGAACCAGGAAAATAGTTCACGTTGATATGGATGCCTTCTACGCATCGGTAGAGCAGAGGGACAACCCTAGCTACCGAGGTAAACCGTTAGTAGTCGGTGGCAGTCCGAATCAGCGAGGCGTAGTTGCAGCAGCCAGTTATGAAGCCAGAAAATTTGGCATTCACTCAGCAATGCCTTCAATAACAGCAATTGCCAAATGTCCCGCACTTATCTTTGTCAGACCGAGATTTGACGTTTACCGAGAGATTTTCGCAGCAATCCACGCCATATTCAAACGCTATACTGACTTAGTGGAAGGAGTTGCGCTAGATGAGGCATACCTTGATGTTACTGAGAATAGACAAAACATCCCCTACGCTTCTACTATTGCAAGACACATTAAAACTGCAATTTTCCAAGAAACCCAGTTGACAGCAACCGCAGGTGTGTCGATTAACAAGTTTCTTGCAAAAATGGCATCAGGGCAGAACAAGCCCAACGGACTGACGGTTATTTTACCGGAGGATGCGATCGCATTTGTAGAGCAACTGCCAATTGAAAAGTTTCACGGCATTGGAGAAGTTACGGCGGCGAAGATGCACTCACTCGGCATTCATACTGGGGCAGATTTAAAAGGGCGACCGCTCTTGGAGCTAACACACCACTTTGGTAAAGCAGGTAATTATTACTATAAGATTGCCAGGGCAGAAGATGACCGCCCAGTTGAAGCAAATCGAGTTCGCAAGTCCATTGGTGCAGAAACCTCATTTGCTAGAGATTTAAGTGACCATAGTGAAATGTTACAAGAACTTGAACAGATTGCCTCTGTTGTCGAGCAACGGTTAGAGCAGCATGAAACGCGAGGACGCACATTAACTCTGAAAGTTAAGTTCTCTGACTATCAGCAGTTAACCCGTAGTAAGACAATGCTTACTCCCATTAGTGAACTCTCTACGATTTTTGAGATAGCCAAAGTGCTGTTTGAGTCGATTGATCTGGAAAACCGGAGTATTAGGTTGCTGGGGATTTCCTTGTCTAACCTTGATAACGCCAAACAAACCCAAGTGATTCAACTGCCACTATTTCAAAATGCAGGCATTGCATTTTAGCGTAGGCTAGCAAGAACCGCAGCATCGTGCTGTTTAAATACTGACTTACCCACGACAGAAATCATCAACTCTCAACTCGCGCCACACATCAGACGGTTGCCACCCGGAGTTACCCACAGAGCGTAGGGGGCGATAGTGTTCAGAAATGTATTCGGATTCGGAAGCGTAGTCTTCAATGTACACAGGTGGATTGGGTTCAATCACTGGTTCAGGAATGTTTAGGCTCTCAGGCATCTCAATGGGTTCAGTGGGTGGTGGGGTTACTTCTGTTTTCTTGCGAACTGGGTCAGAGGTTTTTTTGATGAGTCGTTTCATATCTATAGGAATCATTCGGCTTTCCACAAAGAACGGATATCTCAGAATACAAGAAGTGATCAGCGAATCAGAGACATTTTGCCAGAAAGTTAGTTTTATGGGCGTGGATTGCTTTTTAGAGACGGGAGCGGAGCGCGATGCCGAATAGCCAGTCGTAGAAACGGATTTAACAATAGCTATGATGTTGTCTACTCGCATATCGAAACATATTTGCCGACCATTGGTCGGCAAATAAGCGAGAAAGTGAAAGCTAAATTCTCAATTCTTGTGCAGGCTCCTTACAAGTCCGTAATTTTCACCGCTAGAATTATTGCCTCCACTAACTATGTGGAGGCGAATTCATGGAAACAACGTCGTTATCCCTGCTAATTACAACTTTTTCTCCTTTGCTATACAAAAGCGAAAGTGAGAAGTTGATTTCTCTTGCGTAGCGATCGCTGCCCTTGAACAGTCCCAGAGGCAACCCACGAATATGACCTATGCTGTCAAAAGATAGCGGCAGTGATAAGAGTAGATTTTGGAGTGATTGCCTTCATGCAGTGCTTGATGCGATCGCTGTAGGCAAGATTTACAGTACTTGTACAGAGGTATAAATAATTGCCAAATTATCAACTGAATGCTTGTAAAAGATGATCATAGTAAATTTATATACTTGATTGATGTGAATAACTCGGTAGAGTATTTTTGTGAAAGTGCGCCTATGGTAAGCGATCGCCCCTCCATCGCCTGCGGTTCTTCTCTTAGGGTGATGGTGGTGTAAACGTTAAAAGAAGAATGGGAACCAGTAGCTGTCAAAATCCGGCGGCTGCTGTCTAGCGTTAATCAATAATATAAGCTTATGTAATGAAATTGTCACTTAAGGGTTTATTGATTATAATGTAAAAAATTTTACATTTATATAAAAATTTCTCTATATGTTTCAGGAACTGATCTCTAAAGCCAATGAAGCTTTGAATAGTAAATCACTGTTAGCGATTGATTATGCTTTAGAGATAATTTCTCAGGACAGAACTTAACAAGGAAGAGTGTTTGAGAGTTTTAAATGTGATCGCTGCGGTTGGTTGCAAGCTTCCTGGGTTGCTTAGTACAGACAGTTTACCGAATTCACAAGGTGGCAAATTTGCTATTAAAGAAAAAAGCAGCTAGAAAACTGGAAAAGGAAAGCAAAAGTGAAAACTGAATCACAGTTCCAAATTGAAGCGATAGATAATCATTCTCCACATCTAGAAACAGTCAGAAAATTGTGGCGAGCTAACTCAAAAACACTTGGTAACTTGCCTAGAGGAGCATTTGAGGAACGAGCAGCAAGTCGTCAAATCCTTGTCGCGCTTGATTCTCAAGGTGGCTGTGTTGGTTATCTATTATATCGACGTTCACGGGACTGGTTTGCTATTACTCATCTATGTATTGATCCTTCATGCCGGGGTAATGGAGTAGCTAAAAAACTTGTTGATCACCTCAAAGAAATAACAACATCTTCTCGTGGCATTAAGCTAAAGTGCCGTCGGGATTATAACCTAGAAAAGATGTGGTCAAGCTTTGGTTTTATTGCTTGCGAAGATTTAGAAGGCAGGGGTAAAAAGAAGAAAACAATTTTGACTCTTTGGGCACTAGAGTACAATACTCTTCCCCTGTTTTCTACAATGATTCAGCAACAACTTGAGTCTAAGCTGTGTGCAATGATTGCTCCTGATATTTTCTTAGATTTATATGCAGAAGAAAATAATGAAAATATTGACAATGAGGAAGAAAATATATTACTAGCTGATTGGGTGCAGACAGAATTAAATCTGTGCATTAATAATGAAATATTTAATGAAATTAACCGAATTCATAATGATAAAGAAAGAGACAGACAACATTATTTTGCCCAATCTTTTACTTGCTTGCCTTGTGATAATCAGAGATTAGATGAAAATTTAAATATTTTAGAAAAGTTAATTGTTAAACATAATTTTGTAATTGATGAATATAACTTACGCTATATTGCTAGGAGTATAACGTCTGAATCTCATGTATTTTTAAGTAAAGATAAGAAACTGTTAAACTTAGCCGAGATAATCTATGAAAACTTTAAGCTATCTCTTATCCACCCTGAAGAATTTATAAATCAGTTAGATGAGCTTCGGGATAAACCTGACTATCAACCTATACGTTTTTCTGGTACAGCCTTAGAACAAATACAGCTAAAAGGTGGACAAGAAGAATTTTTGGCTAACTATTTTTATAACTTTAAATCAAGAGAAAATAAAACAGAATTTCAGCAAAAATTACGATGGTATTTTGCTGAACATGATAAATTTGAATGTGTCGTCGTGAGAGAAATAGATAATAATCCACTTGCTTTAATTGTGTATGGAAAGCAGAAGCAGCATGAGCTAGAAATTCCAATTGTTCGAGTTGGCAATCATAATCTTTCTTCTACTCTTGCACGTCATATAATCTTTAAATCTATATTGAAATCTGCTCATGGGCAGAGAGGATTTACAAGGATAACTGATCAGTATTTAGAAAATACTGTTATTGAAGCTATTCAAGAAGATGCATTTGTCAAAGTAAAAAACGGATGGTTAAAAGCAAATTTATCAGTTGTTAAAACTCGTTCAGACTTATCATCTTATCTTCATAGTTTAGCTTCTAATCTTGAAAAAGAGTATAGTTTTATTGAGGAAATTGCCAATAATCTTAATGATAAAACTATAGTTATAGATGCTCAATCTTCAGTAGATATTGAACGATTTCTTTTTCCTGCAAAAATTACTGATTCAGAAATTCTTTCCTTTATCATCCCTATTCAACCTCGATGGGCTTCATATTTATTTGATGAACATTTAGCCGACCAAATGCTTGCTTTGCCGGGATTTGGAGCTAAGGCAGAGTTAGCATTTAATCGTGAAGCAGTTTACTATCGAGCCATACAAAACTCTAGAGGATTGAATGCTCCTTGTCGAATTCTTTGGTATGTGAGTGAAACTCAAAGTGAAGCTAAAGGTAAAGGCTTTCATGATGTTGGTTATGTTGGTGCTTGCTCTTACGTAGATGAGGTAATTATAGGTAAATCAAAAGAACTTTACCGACGTTATCAAAGATTAGGAATTTATAAAGAAAATAATGTTGAAAGTATACAAAAAGATAAAAATGGTAATATTATGGCGATTCGATTTAGTGATACAGAATTATTTACTAATCATATTTTTATGCAAGAATTAAAAGAAGTTTTAAATCAAAATAATTTGTTGCTTGCTTCTCCTATTAAAATTAGTAAAGAGTCATTTATAAAATTGTATAATCTAGGGAATAAACAACTCTATATATGAAATTACCATGCTATGCCATATTCTATTAATTTCAGTTAAGCCTAAGTATGCTGATAAAATTTTTGAAGAACGAACAAAAAGGGTCGAATTACGTAGAATACGAACTCGTGTAAAAACAGGGGATATTGTTTTTGTGTATGTATCATCTCCGAAAAAAACTTTTTTAGGTTTTTTTGAAGTTGACTTTGTTATTGAAAAATCAACTTCGAGAAATGAGTTAAAAGAATTATGGCAACAAGTTAAAGATGATGCCGGCATCAAACGTCAAGAATTTTATCAGTATTATAAAGGTGCGACAGTTGCTGTAGGAATTTATTTTGTAAATGCCAAAAAGTTTGAAACACCAATTGAATTACATCGCTTAAAAGCTAAGATTTCTTACTTACGCCCACCCCAAAGTTATCGTTATCTTAATGAACAAGAATATGAAACTATTATGCTTTTAGGTGGAGAAAATCTATCAATGATGACAAATAAATATTTTTAAGTATAAAAATGAATTCTCTTACACTATTGTATAAGTAGTAATTAAATGAGTGCAACAAAACAACATAGTAAAAAAGAAGCTTTTATTTTAAGGAACAATAAAGAGTTTATCAAGTTATTTGAAGAATTTATCAGTTCTTATCCTTATACTCCTAATGGGCTACGTCATCAAAATGTTTACCATGAGCAACGTCAGAAAGGGAAGGAAAATTTTCAAGCAATTGTTTCTGCCTATGAGTCTGAAGAAGACATAAGTGAATTAGTTCTTTTACAACTTCTTCCCTATGCAGCAAGAGCTAAAAATATCCAAAAAAATGTTTGGATTCATCATACTTCAGTAATTGCTAAAGATATTAAGGAGTGGTTTAAAAATTCAGGCTGGGCAAAATCAGAAGATTGGTCAAAAATAGCTCAAGCAATTTTCGATTTTGTTTTTAACTGTAATAAATATCCTAATCAATTAGCAGAAGCCTGTAAAATTTTTTCAGAATCAAAATATAGTAAAGGTTTTCAAACAGGGATGCTTACCCCTATTCTAAATGCACTTCAACCAGATAATTTTTTGTTAATTAATGACAAATCACGACAAGTTATTAAATACTTTACAGGAAAATCTTATAACCTGAAGCTGACAGATTATCCAGCTATTAATACAATAGGGAAAAGATTAATTGCAGAATTTGCTCCTGATATGCATCAGTCTGGTATACCATCTATGCGAGATGATGACTTATTTGATATGTTTTGTCATTGGGTGGTTGCTGTTAAAAAGTATAATCTTAAAGTTAATAATTTTTACTCAATTAATGAAGTTAGCGAGTTATCTCCTGAGATGAAAGCAGTAGAAATGCAACCAGAATACTCCCTGAGCCAATGTGCATTGGACACTGGAATTCAAGAAGAGACTCTCTTAAACTGGTTAAAGGCAATAGAGCGTAAACAGCAAGCAATCTTTTATGGTCCTCCAGGCACAGGTAAAACATACGTTGCCAAAAAACTAGCTAAGTATCTGACTAGCAGAGGTAGTGGTTTTGTAAATCTTATTCAGTTCCACCCTGCCTATACTTATGAGGATTTCGTACAAGGTATTCGTCCACAACGGATAGATGGAGAACTTGATTATCCCTTAGTCAAAGGACGATTTCTTAATTTTTGTGAAGAGGCATCTCGTCGTCAAGATGTATGCGTACTGATTATAGATGAGATTAACCGTGCCAATGTTGCCCGCGTTTTTGGAGAGTTGATGTATTTATTGGAGTATCGTGGTGAAAAAATGCCTTTAGCAGCTGGTGAGATGTTTAGCATCCCCACCAATGTACAAATTTTCGGCACTATGAACACAGCAGATCGCTCAATTGCACTGGTAGATCATGCCATCCGCCGTCGCTTTGCTTTTATTCCTTTATACCCAAACTATGAGACTCTTCGCCGCTATCACTCAAATACCGGTTTTCAGGTGGATAAGTTGATTCAAATACTGGTAAAGTTAAACCAGGCAATTGGTAATCGTCATAACGAAGTCGGTATTAGCTTCTTTCTTTTAAGCGACCTAGCTGATCAGATTGACAGTATTTGGCAATTAGAGATTGAGCCGTATTTAGAAGAATATTTTTTTGACCAACCCAGTAAAGTAGATCAGTTTCGCTGGAAAGAAGTCAAAAAGCAAGTTTACTTATGAGTGAAACATCACAACAGATAATAGAATTAACTGAATACGTTCCCAAATTTTTGCCACGAGCAGTACTTCCTGATGCAGTTGGAGAAATGTTGTGGCGTGACTATGATAATCAAGTAAGTGTGGACTTCCCTTCTCCAAAAACAGGTAATCAGTGGCAGCTAACTGCCCAAGGATGGGTTGGTCACATTCCCTTAACGAGTGATTTTCACATTGCTCTGCGCCCCAAAGTCAAGGTAGATAATCTTCTGCGAATGCTAGAGTATGCCTATGACCTCAAAAATTTCCGCTTTTTGTCAGGGCTAGTTGATTGTCAAACGCTCTTAGAATTTTATGAACGGCTGGCTGATATTTTAGCCCGTCGCATTCTCAATCGAGGTCGGCAGGGTTTTTACTGCGCTTATATCCCCAAAACAGAACATTTGCCTTATGTTCGGGGACTTCTTGATATGCGGTTTATTGCCACTCGACCGTGGGATACTAAGATTCAGTGCCATTATGAAGAACATACCGCAGACGTTGAAGAAAATCAAATTCTTGCTTGGACACTTTGGTGTATTGCCCGTAGTGGGTTGTGTACGGAAAGGGTAATACCAACAGTGCGTCGTGCATATCATCTACTACAAGGATTGGTGACATTGCAACCATGCAATCCCAAGACTTGTATAGGACGACAGTATAATCGCCTTAATGAGGATTATCGTCCTCTACATACGCTTTGCCGCTTCTTCTTGGAACAGATTGCACCTAGTCATGAAACAGGTACAAACGCGACATTACCTTTTTTGGTTAATATGTCACAACTCTACGAACGCTTTGTTGCAGAGTGGCTGAAAGCTCATCGGGAAACAGCACTGCGAATACAAGCGTTAGATATCCAGTCCCAAGAAAGAGTCTATTTGGGTCACGGTAAGGAATTATACCTTGATATTGACTAGTACTCTATGATGTGGCAACAGGGACAGCCAGATATGTGTTAGATACAAAGTACAAAGCTGCTTCTAAACCAGCAACTGCTGATATTAGTCAAATGATTGCCTATGCACAAGCAAAAAGGTGTCAGGAGGCAATCCTAATTTATCCAGTACCCTTGGCAGAACCATTGAACATCAAAGTTGGTACTATCCAAATTCGTACCTTAACTTTTTCTCTTACAGGGGATTTGGAGCAGGCCGGTTATCGCTTTTTACAAGACTTACTAGAAACATGTGAACCAATAGTTCCCAAAATCTGACTGATGGTCTTTATTTAGACTGCTTGGGATTGCTTAGAGCCTGTCAAGAAACAACTTTTACATTTTGAAGTGATGTCTGTGACAGAAATCGGTAGGTTTCTCGTAACAACACAGAGTTATATCGCCAGGGTTCTGCCGTTGCCGATTAATCCAAAGTTCAATCAATTGCTGCCGCTCCTGAAGGACTTCTCGGAATCGACGCTCGTACTCAAGTTCAGCTTCAGCATCCTGGGCTGATGACTTCCACCATTTCAAAAGTTCTGGAGTTGGGGCAAACAGAGCAAGGTGCTTGCCTTTCCAGTTTTTGGGAGGATACGGCGAGATAGAGATTCCCTCGCCTCGGGTTTCGCCACGATAATATGAGGTGAAGACTGTCATAATCTTACTTTCTCCAAATCGTAGTCAGTCACCCGCGCGATGGAATCTCTGGAGGTAAAAACCTCATCACCTTTTTCCGATATGCTGGGAGACATCGACTCGATGCTGTAGAACCAAGAATCATTAATCAGTTGAATGCCCTAAACTATGCGGATTGGTGGCCCATTGCCATGAAACAAACCGAAACTCGACTAACTCACCGAGTCGAAACACAGGTTTTTCCTTGGTGTTCGGTTGTAAGTTACCTGTACCAATAAGTTCACTTTCTAAAACAGTAATATTGGTATTACAAGCGAAGATTTCATATTTCCAGCCATGTTCTGACCACTCCACACCAGTGCAATAACCAAAAGCTTTGGCAGATTTAATATAGACTCGCTCTAACAGGCTGACCAGTAGAGGCGGGATTTTTTGACCCCAAGGTGGAGAGGTGTACCAGCACTGTTCTAAGTTTTGGACAAGGTTAGTCATACAGTCACTCCGAATAATTTGCTCTGTGCAGATATAAATAGTTGTGTTGCAAAACTGGGAGGCACAGAGTAGCCGATGATTGACCCAGCCGTAGCAGTCTCGTTGGGAAACTCGTACCAACTGGGAAACCCTTGTAACCTCGCCACACCTTGAATTGACAAAGATTTGACCGTACCATCAGGCAACCAGATATCAGCGAACTTACTACGGTTGCAACCTTTGTGATCTGTGAAATGCGATCGCAGAATGGTGTTA
>NZ_JAVRBN020000090.1:0-12832 GCF_034531305.2 Nostoc sp. ChiQUE02 | reverse complement strand
GCATCAGCTTTAACCACATCAACCATTAACTCAAAAGTTCGGCGGCTTACTCCAGTCATTCGCTTAAATTTTTTTGCAGTAAGCTGTTTGGCTTTCTCTATTTTCACTGCTCCTCAAAGTCCTAATCGCAAATTGCCAAATTTTCAATCATACGACAAAACACTTTTGCAAGAGTTCTAGTAATGGAATGGGTGCATCGTTACAATGAAGTCGGTCCAGAGACACTAGTTTACCAACGTAGTGGTGGGCATCCCCCCCTTTATCTATAGAGATAGAACAAGCATTAAATCAGCAGATACCAGCAATTCTCATTATGAGAATTGCTGCTAAACTGGCATTTCTGTTGTTAATTTAACATATTTAGTTTAGGAGAGCCAAAATTATGAACTCTATAGACCCAGCCACAAACAATCCCAACCCACAGCCGTCAGTAGTAGTATTAGATGAACTCGCTTTCATTAGCAAATCTCTCGAAGACCATCCACAACGCGAAAGGATTCTAGAGAAAATTCAGAATTATCAATCTCAGCTTTTACGGCAAGGACAGAGTAAGTAAGATTTATTTGATTTTTTTAAATTAACCTTCTTTTGTTACTTTCAGAAAACAATAATTGAAGCAACATTCTGAAACTTTTATTTAGTCGAGCTTTGAGCTTTTATTTTCTAACAGTAATTCAAGTTTGTAGCCAGAACCTTGAGATGGAAGCCCTGAAAGGCTTTCAGCGATTGGGTTCTACCAAAGTGACAAAAGAGGGTTAAGGTGTAATCTGTACCATTACAAACTAACAAGATAATTACGCCAGCCACCATAGTGGGAAATATTTTGTGCATCGGGAATTACATAAGGTTCACACAAAAATCCTTTAACCGAAGAACCGTCTTCCAGGTCTAAGGTTCCAATCACCAGGGGTGGCGGGACTGCGGCGACAAAAGTACCAAAGCCTTCTGCGCTCAGTTGCCAAACTTCTACTTCAATACCTACCCCAGAACCATCAAGAACTTTTATTAATCCAGGTTTAGCTGGTTGGGTATTGGCAAGAGCATAAAAGCAATATGTGGGGGCAGTTTTGCAGGTTTTTAGTAATGTAGCATGGCGTTCTTGCAGTTGATAGTTTAAGGGCTGCCCAGTGAGATGAGCGCCAACAACAGCAATATTAATCATGTTAGTGGATGCAATTGTCATCGAGAAATCCTTACAGAGCTTGTTTTGCCATAAGTAACGCCCATTTGATGGTGATAGCGGATACCTAATTCACACAGTGCTGCGTCTTGAAATGCTTGCCCGATTAAGGTGATGCCAAAGGGTAAACCATTAGCACGGAAGCCAGCAGGCAGAGCGATCGCACACAAGTCCATTAAGTTGACAAAATTGGTGTAGTAGCCCAGGTTGCTGTTGAGAGTGATCGCATCAGCTTCTACTTCCGCTTTGGTATAGATAGTCCCTGTGGTCGGCAATGCCAGAATATTGACTTTTTCCCACTGTTGTACAGCTTGCTGTTTGAGTGCTTCTAAAGCGTAAAAACTCTTGAAGGTATCTACTGCTGTGTAGCGTAAACCATTGCTAATAATTTGGCGGACAACGGGATGCATAGCATTAGCTTGAGTTTCAAGGAAAGATTGAATAGCCGCTAGCCGTTCTGCCACCCAAGCACCGGAGTAGAGCAAATTAGCAGCTTGCTGGAAGGGCTGAAAATCAATTTCTACAAAATTCCCGCCGATCACCTTTAACCTCTCTAATCCTTGCTGATACAAATCTGCTGCGGCTGCATCACCGAAAAACTGCAATTGATCTGGCTTGGGAACTCCAAAGGAAAATGATGATGGAATTGCTGCGGTTTGTGGTGGAATTTGGCGTGAATAACTATCGGTGGAATCAAAGCCACGGGCAACTTGCCATAAGATCGCAGCATCTTGGCAATTCAATGTGAAAATGGAAACGCAGTCGAGCGAGCGACAGGCAGGTACTACGCCGGACGTACTTAATACACCTCTGGTAGGCTTGAGTCCGACAATGTTGTTAAATGCTGCTGGAACTCGTCCAGAACCTGCTGTGTCAGTACCTAGAGAAAAGCTTACTAACCCCGCCGCGACTGCCACTGCCGAACCAGAACTAGAGCCACCGGAAATATAATCATCATGGAAAACACTGCTACAGGCTCCATAAGGCGATCGCACCCCGACTAACCCTGTGGCAAACTGATCGAGGTTGGTTTTACCGATCAAAATTGCCCCGGCTTGGAGCAAGCGATCAACTACCGTTGCCGTTTTTTCTGGGATGTAGCTGTAGGCTGGACAGGCAGCAGTCGTGGGCATTTTCGCCACATCGATGTTATCTTTCACGGCAAAGGGGATACCGTACAGGGACAAGTCATCTAAATTTCTGCCAGCAAGAACTTCAGCTTGAGCGATCGCTTCTGTTTTTGGTAATAGATGAATCCAAACGGCATCGTTTCCCCGTGCAGCAATCCGGCGATAAACTGACTCAATTACATCCGTTGGTTGCAATTGAGCGGTTCGATAAGCTGTAAGCAGCGATTCAATATCCAGGCTGATTAAGTCCGTCATGGTGCTTCTCCTCGGATAATTGCTAATATCTGTCCGGCGGTGACAAGTTGCCCCGGTTCGCAGAGGACTTCTACTACCGTTCCTGGATCATCTGGTAGCAGGGTCATTTCCTGCTTCATTGCTTCCAACACAATTACACCCGTGTCTTCCGTAATGCGATCGCCCGCTTTAATTAACACCTGCCAAACGTTTGCTGTTGTTGGGGCGCTCAGAGCGTAGCAATCATCGGGAATAGTCGTTACTGCTGCTGGTGGGAGATCGGCGGCGGCGAGTGTGCTTTCATCTTGGGCTGTAGCTGTCCAGCGATCGCGTTCTTCTCGAAAGGCAATTCGCTGACGCGTTTGGCATGTCCTCACCTCTTGGGCAATTTCCTGCAAAAACTGTTGATAGTCGCCAAATTTAAATGTGGTTTCTTCAACTTTTAGTTTGAACTTGCCTTCAATAAAATCCTCTCGGTGGCGCATTAGCTCTTCGTGAGAAACTGGATAAAACCGAATCTGGTCGAAGAATCGTAACAGCCAGGGTTTGCCATCTGTAAAATCTGCGGTTTGTTTGTAGCGATTCCACATCTGCACGGTGCGTCCGACAAACTGATATCCACCCGGCCCTTCCATACCATAAACGCAGAGATACGCACCACCGATGCCGACTGCATTCTCTGGAGTCCAGGTACGCGCCGGATTGTATTTTGTGGTGACGAGGCGATGACGCGGATCGAGTGGGACTGCTACTGGCGCACCAAGATAAACATCGCCTAAACCCATCACCAAGTAACTCGCATTAAAGAAAATTTCTTTAACCTCTGCGATACTGCCCAATCCATTAATCCGCCGAATAAATTCAATATTACTAGGACACCACGGTGCATCTTTTCGCACCGACTGCATATATTTTTCAATGGCTAGTTGAGTAGATTCATCATTCCAGGACAAGGGTAAATGTACAATTCGGGTCGGTACTTCCAACTCGGAAATATCTGGTAGATGAGATTCGATGTCTTTTAATGCCGCAACTAAATTTGATTGCGAAATGACGCGGCTATCGTAGTGAATTTGTAGCGATCGCATTCCCGGCGTTAATTCCAAAACCCCATCAATTGGGTTCGTTTGCAGATGAGCCATTAACTCATGCACCCGGAAACGCAACTTCAAATCCAGCACCAAATCTCCGTATTCAATCAACAAGTATTTATCACTCGCTTGACGATAGGTAACGGCAATTTGGTTATCAGTTGCGGGAATTTCTGCCACAATTGCCTGATATTCGGAACCGTCAGCCTCCAGAGTCACTGCTGCCCCTACTTGCAAGGTTTCGATTTGCCGATCCAACTGCAATTCTTGTTGCAATGCTTGGTCAAAGGTGAGGCGACGGAATTGCACCGTGTTACCCGGTTTGAGTTGCCCAATTTTCCAGAGTTGTGCTTTGGCGATCGTCGCAGGACAGACAAAACCTCCCAAACTTGGCCCATCCAAACCCAGGATAATCGGCATATCTCCGGTAAAATCGATTGTACCAATGGCATAGGCATTGTCGTGAATATTAGAAGGATGTAGCCCTGCTTCACCCCCATCTTGCCGCGCCCAGGTTGGTTTTGGCCCAATCAACCGAATTCCGGTTCGCGCCGAGTTATAATGCACTTCCCAATGAGTAGTGAAAAAAGTCTCGATGTCTTCATCCGTGAAGAAATCCGGTGCACCGTGAGGGCCATACAAAACTCCAATTTCCCAATGATTTGAGTAGGTGGGAATCAATTCCGGGGAAATGGGCTGCGGTTGGGAGGTACAGGGATACAACTTCAGGACATCGCCCACCTGTAAGGCTCTGCCGCCATGTCCACCAAACCCACCCAGAGTAAAAGTTGCTTTACTGCCTAAATAATCGGGTACATCAAACCCGCCTTGCACGCTAATATATGTGCGGAAACCATTGCCCTGAATGCTGCCCAACCGTAGGGTACTCCCTGCTTTTACTGAAACTGCCGTCCAATAGGGAATCGGCTGTTTATCTAGGGTAGCTTTCATCTGCGCTCCTGTAAGGCAAATCACCGTGTCGCAATTGAAGCGCAAAGCGGGGCCAGATAGTGTACACTCCAACCCGGCTGCCGATTCTGGATTGCCTAAAATCCGGTTGCCCAAGCGAAACGCTAAAGAATCCATTGGGCCAGAGGGCGGTACACCGATATTCCAGTAGCCCACTCGTCCAGGATAATCTTGAATGGTGGTCATCGTGCCGGCAACTAGCACATCAATTGTATTCGGGCGATAGGTAAAGCTATTAGTAAATTTTGTGGTGATATTGCCCTTGATAAATGTGGAATCGGCAATAATTTGGCGCAGGTATTCCAAGTTGGTTTCAATGCCGTCGATGCGAGATTGGGCTAGGGCAGTTTGGAGAGTAGCGATCGCATCTTCTCTTGTTTCTCCATGCACTATTATCTTCGCCAATAAGGGATCGTAATACGGCGAAACTTTTGTGCCAGTAGCAATCCAAGTATCGCAGCGAATATCAGGCGCAAACTGCACTTGAGTTAACTCACCAGAACTCGGCTGAAAATTTTTATTTGGATCTTCGGCATACACCCGCACCTGAATCGAATGTCCTTGCGGTTGGTACTGATAGGATGCCAACTCTAGCGACTCACCAGCCGCCTGACGCAGCATCCACTCTACTAAATCTACACCTGTAATAGTTTCTGTTACGCCATGTTCCACCTGTAGCCGGGTGTTCACCTCTAAGAAGTAGAACTGTTGGGTATCCACATCGTAGATAAACTCAACTGTACCCGCCGACTGATAGCGAATTTCCTGACCGAGTTTAACGGCAGACTCATACAAACGCTGCCGCAAAGTATCATTAATATTTGGTGCAGGGGCTTCTTCAATTACTTTTTGATTGCGTCGCTGCGTTGAACAATCACGTTCACCAAGGGCAACAACGTTGCCTTGTCCATCGCCAAAGATTTGTACTTCGATGTGCCGCGCCCGTTCAATGTATTTTTCTAAAAATACTCCACTTTGGCTAAAGTTATTACGGCTTAAGCGTTGCACATTGTCAAACAAGTCTGCCAAAGTATCTTCAGTCCGGCACAACTGCATTCCAATGCCGCCACCCCCTGCGGTGCTTTTGATCATCACAGGATAACCAATTTCCGCCGCCGCCTGTTTGACTTGCTGCAAATTGTCTAGCAACAAACTACCGGGGACGAGTGGCACTCCAGCAGCTTGTGCGATCGCTCTTGCTTCATGTTTGAGTCCAAATCGCCGCAGTTGATCGGGTGTGGGGCCAATAAATGCAATTCCTGCTGCCGCACAAGCTTCGGCAAATGCCACATTCTCGCTCAAAAAGCCATAGCCGGGATGAATCGCCTCAGCACCAGTTGCCTGCGCTGCCGCCAAAATCGCCTCAGTGCGAAGATAACTCTGCGCCGCCGCAACTTCTCCCACACACACAGCTTCCCCAGCCGCCGCAACATGGGCAGCATGGGCATCAGCTTGGGAGTAAACTGCAACCGAAGCAATACCCAAGCGATCAAGGGTGCGAATAATCCGGCAAGCAATTTCACCGCGATTGGCAATCAAAACTTTGTTGAACATGAGCGATAAAATAATTTGTAATTCGTAATTAAGTTTTGTAGAGTGTGTTATGCCGCAGGTTAACGCACCATTTTAGATGTTTGCTGCATTAGGACTAGCCCTATCAAGGTGATATGTAGCTTAAATTTCATATTCACTTAAACAAAATCTTCACTTGTTTTTTATAATTTTGAAAATTCCAAGTTCAGAAGCTAGTACCGCACTAAAATGATAAACTAATCAACTGCCGTAGCGCAGAAAACACAGAGAGAAGTCTGAGCAACGGCTTCCACTGCTCAGAACTTCGGAGGAGAAAAGGAAATTGTCTTGATGTTTTATGCAGCAACTTAGTCCGGTTGCCCTACTACCACGTATATTGCCTCTTACACCATTTCACAAAAAACATGATACAGTTCTAAACCCTGAAAGCCTTGCTGCATCTAAGCTCTTCAATTACGTTAGCGGTAGCGAGCCTGCGAGCGTCATTGCGAATTGCGAATTGCGAATTGGTATTACGCGTCCCAAACAATCAACCTAATTGGCGTGGGATTGTAAGCATTGCAAGGGTTATTAATTTGTGGACAGTTAGAAATCAAGACCATCACATCCATTTCTGCCCGCAGAACGATGCTCTTCCCGGCTTCGGAAATACCATCAACAATTTCTAACGTGCCGTCTTCGCTGACGGGAACATTCATGTAGAAGTTCACATTGCTGACGAGATCGCGTTTGTTCATCTCATACTTGCTCAGTTCCAGCAAGTAATTCTCGACACAAGCGTGCAGATGTTTTTTGTGCAGCCCATAGCGCACTGAGTTGCTTTCCATACTACAGGCGCCACCTAGGGTATCGTGTTTGCCACACTCATCATAGATGACGGTCATCATCACGTTGCCTTCGTTAGAAATCAACTGAGTGCCTGTAGTAATGAAAATGTTACCTTGACGGACGATGGTATCGGGAGCGCTATAGCGTTCTGAGGTATCATAGGCGTTGTAAAACAATGTATCAACGGCTTGATTACCTAATAAATCGATAATCTTTAAAATTTGCCCTTTTTTGATTATCTTAGACCAAGGCTGACGGGCAGCTATTTCCTGATCATAAATTGCTGTTGCTGGATCGAGTTCAAGGGGTAATGTTGCGACCATAATAGGAATCCTCTTCTATTTATTAGATGCAAAGAAACAGAGATTGCAGGAAACTAACCTACCCAACTACTCTTGAGCAAACAACGCATCAGTGTTAATGAAACCACGAATCACTTGTTCGTTTGCAGTGCGGCACAGATCGTCCGGTGCAGGTGCAGGTGATTTCCAAACAGTAAGTTGAATTGGCTTAGGCTTGTAGACTGTATCGGGGTGCAATACATGGGGACAGTTAGAAATAATCACTAATACATTCATTTCTGCCCGCAAATCAACAAAACTGCCCGGTTTTTCCTCGCCTACAATATATTCCAAATCTCCATTTGGACACACTGCTACCCTGCTAAATAAATTGAGGTTAGGCATTAGGTCTTTGCGGGTTAAACCGCGCTTGCTCAACGCTTTCAGGAAATTGTTGCGGGAGTTGTTATAATCGCTTTCGCCATATTTGTTGTAAGGGCCTTCGCCGTATTTTGCAGCGTTGCTGGCAGCATTGCTGCAACCACAGATGAGATCGTGATGGCCGGAGGTATCCTCTGTGATGGAGAACAGAATGCGTCCCATGTCAGAGTAAATTACCATACCCTTTTTCAGGAAGGCGTTGAACTGAATCTTGGCGGTATCTGCCACATTAACCCGCTCGATCGGGCTATCCGCGTTGTAGCAAATCATCGAAACACCGTGAGATCCTTCCAAATCAGTCACACGCAAGGTGTTTCCCCGTTTGATCACGTAATGCCAATACGCACCACCAGGCAGTTTTTCATCGAGCAAAATCAGGCTCGGATCAATTGCCCCGATATTCGGCAGAACAGATGCTTGCACCATAAAATCCTCTTGTTACGGTTGGATGATCAGTTTAGGAATTGCCAAAGGCTCAACCTCTGGAATTGAAGAAACTACTGACTCAAATAACAAAGCCCAGGAGATTACCAATACAGTCATACTGTCTGGCTCTCCCGGGCTTTTTTCCCGCCGTGTGACCGACTCTTTTAAAATCGGCTGCTTCTCTTGGACCAGTCATCTCACTCTCGGCGCGATCGGAACCCTAGAAGCTCATCCTTATTCAGTTTGCAATTTGAGTTTGCCAAACTTCTACAATATTGTAAACAAAGCCTTTCTTATCTAGGTTAGCATTTTTACACAATATTTGTTCATTATTTTTTTTAGCAGGAGTAATCAAATAAATTTGTATCCGTAACTACTTTTTAACAGCCTTGTGCGGCTAAAAATTATCTGAATCTGCCATTGAAAAGCAATAAAGTGGCAGGTGCGATCGCTCTGGGGCAGCGATCGCTTTTTTGAAAAAACCATTCAAATATCAACAAATCCTCACCTTTTATTTGATTATCGTATCATTGAATACAATTTGGTGATTCGCTCGTTGTTAGAGTGTTCGGTGAAAAGAAAAATAAATGCAAGTTTTCAGTATTCTGCTTGTTCTAGATAGTAAGTTCTTAAATGAGCAATTGTCTGGAGAATTTAAAAGTTTAATTGAACGCAAAATTTATAGACTTCTAGGGTTCCGGTTTGGATTGAGCGGATCAAGTGTTGAACTTGTTTCTGGATTAGATACAAATGCTGGTCCAAGAGAAGTCGGTAAGCTAATTGGTTGTGAATTTTGAGCGCCTGATTAGTTTATTACACGGCGGGAGAAAAGCCCGGGAGGAAGTTTCAGCTATTAAGTGCTGAATGATTCTTTCTGGGCTTTGTTATATCAATTCAAGTTTATTGCCCTGTACTTTATTATTTGCAATTGAAAAATATTATTTTGCCTATGAAAAAGCGATCGCTCCTCACAGCTTGCCTGTTATTTTTAGTTGTTATGTCTTTAGCTGTAAGCTGCACAAACCCAGCAGTATATATTAAAACTACCACCGAAGCAGAGGCAGCAGCAGTCGTTAACAGCAAAGCTAGAACGATAAACTTGGGCTTCAGCGCTTGGCCGGGTTGGTTTCCCTGGCAAGTTGCTCAAGAGCAAGGAATTTTTAAAACCAAAAACACAACCGTTAACCTTAAGTGGTTCGATGGCTACCTTGAATCCATTAGCACCCTTGCAGCCGGACAAATTGATGCCAATAGTCAAACCCTTGGTGATACGCTCAGCTCGGTAGCAGGGGGCGCAGATCAAGTCGTGGTGCTAGTCAACGACAACTCGACCGGCAACGATAAAGTCATCGTCGCAGGAGGAATCAACAGCGTTGCAGATTTGCGTGGTAAAAAAGTAGCTGCCGAAGAAGGCACCGTCGATCACTTTTTGCTGTTGCTGGGCATGAAACAAGCTGGCTTAAAGCCCCAAGACATTCAGTTTGTGCCTTTGGAAACAGGAAAAGCGGCTGCTGCTTTTGCTGCTGGTCAAGTTGATGCAGTTGCCGTTTTTGCACCGTTTACAACACAGGCATTGCAGCGATCGGGTAGTAAAGAATTGTTCAGTTCCAAAGACTTTCCGGGCGCAATTTCTGATCACTTGGTCGTATCGCGTCCGTTTTTGTATGAACATCCCCAAGAAATTCAGGCACTTGTTGATTCTTGGTTTGCCACGCTCGATTACATCCGGGAAAACCAGGATCGTGCCTACATCATCATGGCAAAACGGGCAGGTGTGCCAGTTGAGGAATACAAACAATATGCCGATGGTACGCGCCTTTTCACAGTGGAAGAAAATTTGAAAGCGTTTCAGCCTGGCAACAACATGGGTTCTTTACTGTATGCTACTGAGCAAATGAGCCAGTTTCTGATCGATGTGGGGTTGGCGAAAAACAAACCGAATACAACATTTTTATTTGACGATCGCTTCGTCAAAGCCTATATGCAAAAGCGATCGAAGCCTGGATAGAACTAGCAAATTCGGTATTTTATTGTCTGCCTCAATCCCTCACCCCAAATTTAAACGATGAGCCACAGCACTCCGCCTCGCTCGCTCCAATCATTCACCAAACCAAAAAACATGAAGTCTACGGTTTTTTGGCGGCTGGTCGAAGATATCCCTAAGCCTCTTTATACGGTATTAACCATTACTTCGATTGCCCTGCCACTGTTGCTCTGGTGGGCAGTAACCAGCTTTGGCAACATCGATCCAAAGTTTTTGCCTTCGCCAGCAAGAGTTGCAGAAGCAGCAGGGCGCTTGTGGATGACACGCGAACTGCTGAAAGATACTGTAGCGAGTCTTTGGCGGGTTGGTGTTGGTTTTTTGTTAGCAGCAAGCTTCTCAATTCCGGTCGGAATTTTGATGGGGAGTTTTCCCAGTATTCGCGCTTTATTAGAGCCGCTATTTGGTCTAATGCGCTATATGCCTGCACCCGCCTTTATTCCACTGCTAATTCTCTACTTGGGCATTGGTGAAGAACCGAAAATTATGCTGATTTTCATCGGCGTGTTTTTCTTCAATACGCTGATGGTGATGGATACTGTAAAGTTTGTGCCTAAAGAGTTGATTGAAGCAACCTATATGCTGGGTGGCGATCGCTGGGCAACACTAACTCAGGTGATTTTACCGCACGTTCTTCCCGGCATTTTGGATGCCTGCCGGATCAACTTAGCTGCCGCTTGGCAGCTTGTGATTGTGTCAGAACTAATTGCCGCAAACGAAGGATTAGGAAGACGCATCAGCGTTGCTGGTCGATTTTTACGAACCGATGAAATCTTTGTTGGACTAATTGTGATTGGCGTAATCGGATTGACATTTGATTTGTTATTTCAGTATCTGCTTCGCGTCACCTGCAAATGGACAAGTCAGCAGCGATAAACAACTCGATAGAACATTTAACCTAGAGAGGCTAAACCGATGTTTTTACAAGTCAATAAGCTCAACAAACACTTTTCGACTCAATCCGGTACGCTCGTAGTTCTCAAAGATATTAACATGACAATCGAGCAGGGCGAATTTATTTGCGCGGTCGGTGCCTCCGGTTCCGGCAAATCCACGCTACTCCGTCAAATTGCTGGACTCGATAGCCCGACATCGGGAGAAGTATGCATTGATGGCAAGCAGATCGCTGGCCCAGGCCCCGATCGCGGCATGGTGTTTCAGAACTACACACTTTATCCCTGGATGAACGTGCAAGAAAATACCGAGTTTGGACTCAAACTGCAAGGCGTCCCTAAAAAAGAGCGGCGCGAACAGGCAAGCTACTTTCTCAGCATCGTTGGCTTGTCCCGCTTTAGCGGTTTGCTGCCCAAGGAGCTATCAGGTGGGATGAAGCAACGTGTTGCGATCGCCCGCGCCCTTGCGTCTGAACCTAAAGTGTTGCTCATGGATGAGCCGTTTGGTGCGCTCGATATCCACACTAAAGAATCGATGCATGAATTTATACTTGACCTCTGGCAGCGCACCAACATTACAATTTTCATGATCACCCACGATGTCGAGGAAGCCGTTTTCCTGTCCAACCGCATCTATGCCTTGGGTGCTTGTCCTGGCACAATACGCAAGGTGATGACCATCAATCTGCCGGAGCGTAGCCCATTGATCAAGCGTCATTCCACCTTCCACGACTATCGCGATGAACTGATGGATCTGCTGCGGCAACATGGCAAGGAAGCCGTTGCAGCATAACATAAGAGTTGACAGCAAAAAACTAAACTGCGCGTTTGCACTTTATGACAGCTTCGCCAGATATTCCCCAATGCGTGGATAATGCCAGCATAGTATCTAAAGTTAGTATATAATTACTATTTTTTAGTGCAGTTCTCGTTTCAGTTCCAATTAGCTATAGGACTGTTCGCCATCTTTTTCCAAGATGGCAATTAATTCCAATACTCGCATATTTTCTCCCGTCCAAACTTTATCTAGTAACCGCAAATTTTCAAGAGTTAGGTCGCTCTCTTTCATTATCGATACATTTGTTTTGCCCAGTGCCATCAACAAATCTTCAAATACCACTAAGCCATTAAACTCCAAGCCTTGAATCTCGGCTGATGCTAAGGCTGACAATCGCTCACCACAAATCTCAATCATGAACCAATCACAAAAATCTTTTTCCAGCAATGGATAACGACCACCGATCCCTTGCATCAGCCATAGACCATAGATACTGGCTGTCGCATCATCCATTGTGGCTAAACGTTTAGCTGCCACCTTCCCAAGATTCTCAAAAAATCGCACACCTAAAGCTTTTTCTAACATCTGCATTGACTCTGGTAGTGCATAAGCTACAACAGAAATTTGGCTATTTTCTAGTTGTTTAGAATGATAATTTTCTAAATATTCATTTGCCTCATTTGATGCCAACATCCTACCATCTGGGTGTAAGTTGAAATCAACCCCTGGCTTGAAATCTCCTTGAACTAGTTTTTGAGTCATGCTTGTCGATACATCCTTTACGGCTTGTTGATAACTTTCCTTGCCTACGTATTCTTGCAAGAACCAAACAAAATTTGCATAAGAACTCTTGCATAAATATTTTTTAGTATAATAGAGGATTATTTTTTTCCAGTTGGGGGAAGTTCAAATAGTCACAACTTACTAAATTTCTAGTATTAACTGTTACTGGAGAATCCCAAACCAAAAAATTGACATAGCTAACTGATTCAGCAATTAGTTATTTG
>NZ_JAVRBN020000089.1:0-12901 GCF_034531305.2 Nostoc sp. ChiQUE02 | reverse complement strand
TGAGGGTGAGGCACTTGCTTTATGCAGGTGTTCCCGTCCACCGCAGTGGCTCACCTTTTTACTTTTGACTTCATCTTAGGGAGTAGGGGAAGCAGAATCTGATCGTCGTCTTCGCTCTAAAAGTTGGATAATTTAATTTCTGTTCTGAAAATCCCTTAATAAATTGGTGTTGCACTACGTCACTGAATTAGTGTGACACAAATTTGAGCAGCGCAGGTTGGAAATTTTTTCAACTTGTTTAGGTGCTTTTATTTCAGTAAATAGCTGAATTGCTCGATTAAAATTCATTTGGGTTTCATCAGGCTTTGCCATCTTTTGAGCAGTTAAACCCAATTGAAAATAAGCTTCAGCTAGGTCACACTTTGCACTTATTTTATCCAAAAGTTCGATTGCTTCTGTATGATTAGCCAAGGCTAATGCAAAATCTGCTTGTTGTCGATGGATTTCTGCTAAACCATTCAGTGTTTTTGCTTTTACCTGCATATAATGACTTTCTTCAGCAAAGGTCAAAGCTTGGTGGAATATTTGATTGGCCTGGGAAAATTCTCCTAAATTGACGTAGGTTTGACCCAAAATTTGCATGAAATATACAAATCTCCCAGTTTGTTCCACCAATTTTTCGTTCGTAATATTTTGATAAGCTACATCTGCTAATGCAGATGAAGCATCACGCAAACCTAAATAAGAATACACCAAAGCTAAACAGACTGAAGCTTTCTCTGCCCAGCGATGATGCTCGGTATTTTGAGCCAGATAAATTACTTGTTGAAATAACTTCGCGGCTGCCTCTAGTTCCCACAAATCTATTTTGTAAAGACCAATACTTAATAAAGAATCTACCTCTAGCATCCTCAGATAGTAAACTGTATGTTTATTTTCTGGCTGAGGTATGAGTGATTTGAGTGCTTGAGTTGCCAGAGTAATCGTCTTTTCTTGACAGGCGATCGCTTGACTAATCTTACCTGTTATCCAATATAAATCGCCCAATATATTATAAAGTTCACTGAGATTTTGGTCATTTTCCAGATTATTAACAACTTGATGAATTGCTGCAAGTATCGGTTGAATTAAACCCATGCGATACAGCGTGCTACCAAGAGGCAAAAACTGCTGCCATTGATTATTTCGGCTTTGGAGAATAACTTTACCGGCCAACTTAAAATCATGAATTTCTATGTAGTGATAATATGCTTCCAATGCTTGCAAAGCATCTTTAAAGGTTTCAATTTGTTTGACACTAGCTGTCCAAAATTCTGCGGCTTTGTGGTTGGCAATTTGCCATTCATCGCTGGGGCGTAAACGCGCGATCGCTTCTTTCCGAATCACCGGATGCAACCAATATTCACCTTTTTCGCACTCCACCAAAGACCGATTTCTCAACGAGGTGATGATTTGGCGATGTTGATCGGGTGGGACATCCCACAGTAAACAAAACAACCCTTGTGATGAGATGGTGGGTATATCTTGGTAACGATAACATCCCAAACGGCAAAGCAGGCGATAAGCTTGAGGGTCGAGGGCTTGCAGACGATTAATTTGACTAACTGCTAAATTTTTTAAGTCGGTTGCTGCTAAAGGATCGGCATGATTTTCTTGCCAATAAAGAGCCATATCACCGTCAAAATCTTCCTGAATCGAACCGCAGAGAATTCCCATTGCTTTCGCATTACCGCCATAAGTGCGATGCATGATTTGCAAAGTTGGCAAGTCGATGGCTAATCCACGGTTTGTAAAAAACTGTTGCCATGCGCTTTGATCCAAACCAGGAAGCCGATAGTGATTCACATTTAGCCCAGGTTCACAAAGGCGATCGCGACTAGTAATCAAGGTAACAGATTGCACCCTAGCATCAGCCAAAACCCGCAATAGTTCTACATAGTTGCGGTGAGAAGCAATCAACCCACCTTGTTGATCCAGTGCAGGTTCCAAATTGTCAATTAACACCCCAATTCGCCGATTGTGGAGTTCGCGCTTGAGTCGTCCCAAAGTTACCCCAAATTCTACCCCAGGTTCTCGATCGAAGTCTTGTTTGAGCCATTCCTCTACTACTCGTTCGGCGGGGGTGATATTTTGCGTTTCCTTCGCCATTAGCAGTTCTAAAACCAAATCAAACCCCTGAGTTTGAAGATATTGCTGCGCTAGAGTAGTTTTGCCTAAGCCTCCTTCACCTTGGATAACAATCACTTTCGAGCCTTGATTTACCAAAGTATTCAGGTGAGCGATCGCTTCTGTTCGTCCAATAAAATTGGTATCCTCTAATTTTGGGGTGGGTTGGGGCGATCGCGAGTAATCAATCAGACTTGATATCGCAGTAGTTTTTCTCAGAACTCGCTCTAAAGTAGCGCGACAATTACTTTTAGTAATCTTTTCTCGCAATACTTTAGAAAGCAGCTTCCATAACTGAGAACCAGCATCTTTGGCGTGTCCTTCCGTACAACCGTAAGAATGAGCGATATCCAAGTATTTTCTACCCAACCAAACTTGCACAAGAATCACTTTTTGCAAATCGCTCAACCGTTCCCCAGTCTGAGGAGGAATTATGGCGTCTAACCATGCTAATGCTGCTTCAGCGTCCATTGTGTAACGACAAGGGGAGTTCAGATTTTAGGGACAACTATAAATCACTCTACAGTTATGTTGCTGGAGTTTTCGGATAAGATTTTGTAAACCCGACTTTTTTCCCGACTTTTGCAAACTTTATTCAAAATTCAGCAGCAAGTTCTTGAAAGGATTGCTGTGATTACAACTTTTCTTGCATTAGCGATGTCTACGACGAGCTTCTCTACGAGACGCTACGCGAACGCTTACGCACAATGGCTTCGGAATTAGCAGCTAAGTCAGTCTCTCCTTTGAAACAGCCGATAAATTTACTTTGCTTGAGTTTCGCTAAGGGATCTGTTTTTTGTTGCTGAAGTTGTTGATAGCGCAGATCAATTGAAGACTTAATTGCATCTACTGTATCTTAGGGACTTCCAGAAAATAAATTATCCAAATTTACTCAGATAAGATTTTTCTTTCTCTCCCTGCTCCCTGCCTCCACAGCAATAGGATATTTTTTTAGTTGGAAGTCCCTTAGTCAGCCTCTTGTTGAATATAGGCAAGCTTTTGAGCATATTTTTCATCTAGATGAATATCAAAATTCAGCGTTGGTGATTGCGGTATGAATTAACTAAACAGAGGCATAGAATAATACTTCAAGTAATGAAGCAATAATCGAACAAAATATTACAGCATTTCTACGGAGTTTTAATGCCTTGAATAATCTTTTTTTAACCTATTATTAATTTGAAAAACCTGCTCTTCCTAGATAATTGAGGCTGGCTATTTGCAACAAATTAAGCCTAGTCCAAAATATCAGGGAGTATACATTGAATCTATCAAGACGTCAGTTTTTTACCCTGGCAGGGGCATCTGCTACAGGTGCTGTCCTTCTATCCCCTTTGCAAGCATTCTATGCTAAACCCGCGATCGCTGCGGGTCCCTACGGCAATTTAGTGGCCGACCCCAACGGAGTATTAGATTTGCCAGCTGGGTTCACTTACCGCAGACTGTCCGAAACAGGTCAAACGATGAATGATGGTTACAAGGTACCCGGTGCTCACGATGGTATGGGCGCTTTTGCAGGATCTAATGGCAATACGATTCTAATTCGCAACCACGAACTCACTCCCACTTCTAGCAATGGTTTGAGCGCTCCCAATAGTAGCAAGTACAACTCAAATGCGAGGGGCGGTTGCACTAAATTGGTTGTTAGTTCTTCCCGTACCTTGGTAGAACATCGGGGAGTCCTAGCCGGAACCATTCGCAATTGTGCCGGTGGTCCTACGCCTTCAGGATCTTGGTTAAGCTGCGAGGAAACCTTTGAAACCAATAACAACAAGAAGCATGGCTATGTTTTTCAAGTTCCCAGTAGCGCAACTACTTTTGTCACCCCTGTTCCACTAACAGCTATGGGGCGTTTTAATCACGAGGCTGCCGCTGTAGACCCCAACACAGGGTATATATACATGACGGAAGACCAGGGGAACGGGCTTTTCTACCGCTTCATTCCCAACCAAAGCAACAACCTGAGTGCTGGCGGTTCGCTATACGCCTTAAAGATTACAGGGTCGTCGGGAATCAACACAGCTACAGGTTTCCCAAAAAATACGCCCAAGGCTGTGGAATGGGTACAGATTAACACTCCCGATCCCGCCACTGATACTGTCAGAACAGAAGGGTATAACAATGGTGCCGCCAGGTTTTCCGGTGGGGAAGGCATCTTTTATGGCAGTGGTTATGTCTACTTCACTTGCAAGAGTGGGGGTAGTTCTGGAGATGGGCAGATATGGCGTTATTCGCCCACTAACAATACTGTTGAGCTATATATTGAACCAAACAATTCTGGTGTACTAGATAATCCAGACAATATTATAGTTTTCCCCAACCGCGACATCTTCCTCTGTGAAGATGGGGATGGAACGGATTACATTCTTGGCATCACTTCCAGTGGCAGTCTTTATAAGTTTGCCAAGAACGCCCTCAATACATCAGAGTTCGCCGGGGTCTGCTTCTCCCCCGATGGCCAGACGATGTTTGTCAACATGCAAAGTCCAGGAATAACCTTTGCTATCTGGCCAACCACCACCTCCTGGTAACCCTACATCCTCTTTCAGCCCAGTCAGGGTAGAAAGCGCCCTGGCTGGGTTCCTACCGTGACTTCAAATCGGGAAAAAGAGTTTATCGGCTGATTTGGCAGCAGAACGCCTTATCAGTGCTAATAAGGGATTTCAAAGAATTGAAGCTTATTCTCTCACATCACAAACTAACCTTTTAAATAAAGACAGAGAAATAATAGTTGTGTTTAACAAAGTTTGCGCTTCATTAAAATCAGCATCACCCGTAATAAAAAAATCTGCTCCTGCTGCAATAGCACAAGCTAAAAACTTTGCATCTTTCCTATCTCTGGGGAAATCAACCTCCACATCCACATCAATTAGTGTTGTCACTGAATCAATTAAATAAACCCATCTTTCGTATTGTGCCTCAGTTAATTTTAAACGAGGACGCTTTAAAACTTCCTTATACTCTGCGATAATCTCTGCCGATACAACCCACTCAAAAGCAGAATTTAGCAATCACAAATAAAATTACTGCCTCTGGATTTTTATCAGCTATAGCAGCAGAGACTACGATATTAGTATCAATAATAACTTTCATTATCCCCGTCTATAAGCTTCAATTTCTGCTACTATCTCTTCATCAGTTAAGGGATTATCTGCGTGTATTGCTTGTATTTCTTTGAATAATTTTTTTAATTCTTCTGCTAAAGTAACTCTTTGGTTATCGTCTGTCAAAATAATCACCTCAACTCTCTGTCCTGCTTTAAATGGTAAATCAGATAATATTAACTGCTTTGGATCTGCAATGGTGATATATGTTTTATAAGCGTTCATGATTTATCCTGTTACTCAACTTTTATCTACCCTTGTTCTAACAATTTCGCTACATTCTTTGCAATTCTCTCTTCTAACTTTGTAAAGTCGTCTTAGAAAGGCGAGGTTTGAAACCCAAATTTCCTATAACCAACTTTTTCCCCGACTTTTGCAACCCTATCACGTAAAACTGCCGACTTCAGCCGACTGACAAAACGAAGTGCGATCGCTTAGGCTATTGGGCATAGAGATAAAGATTTAAGTATAAAAATATGCTTATCACCCTCAGCCCAATCACAGAAGACTTAGCAGGTCAAAGCTATCCCAGTCCTCATTACTTGCAAACACAGCACCGCATTCGTTCCCTCATAGACAAATATATTGCAGTCGAAAAACTACATGAACGTCTGCAAGATTTACCCATACAGTTTGTCAATCCCCAACCGCGTCCCTGGAAACCCATCGATTGGCAGACGATTAACCGCAATCAAATTATCGGCTTAGACGCAGAGGTATTTTTATCTATCTTGATAGGTGCAATGGATACAGAAGCTCCCATTCGCGGCTATACCCAAACAAGTCGGCAATATTTGGAAAAATTGCATCCTCAGATGGCTCGGTTTGTTGGTGGAACTGTCGGTAAAGATGGCGAATTACTGGAACTTGGTTTGTGGGAAAAGGAAGAACGTCAACACACACCAGCATTAATCAAAATCTACACCCAATTAACGGGCGAGAAAATTACCCCAAAACTTCGGACTGTTAGAAGCTATCTCCCCACAGATGACGCCAACGAAGATTTATATCGCCACGGCTTACACCGCATTGCCACAGAATACGGTGCTACCTGTCTTTATATTTGGTTGATGGCTCACACCACTGGCGCACTCCAGGATGTTCTAGAGGAACTAGCACAGGATGAAATCAACCACATGACCAAATTCTGGGGGTTTGGAGTCTGGGCTTTCCCTGATACTGGGTTGATGCGAATTGGACGCACGCTGATTAAAACGCGATCGCCAAACTATCAGCGTAACAACCTGATGCGTACCCTCCGCCGCATGATGGCTACCCTCAACTGGAATGCTTGGTCATTAACCAACAAAACAACTCTCCTATTTACCTTCACTTACACAATGCATCGCTTGTGGAGTTGGAACAATAGCCTAACACCAGAGTACTTACAAAATTTATTTGAAACTAATTAGTAAAAACAAAGGACAAATGACAAATGACAAGTGACAAATCAAAATTACCCATCGATTTAAACCCCCAAAAAATCCCCCAACATATCGCCGTCATCATGGATGGTAACGGACGATGGGCAACCAGTCGAGGATTACCGCGCATTGCTGGACATCGCCAAGGAGCAAGGACGCTCAAAGAACTATTGCGTTGCTGCAAAGATTGGGGAATCAAAGCGTTGACAGCATACGCTTTCTCAACAGAAAATTGGCAGCGTCCCGTTGAAGAAGTAAATTTTCTGATGCATTTGTTTGAGCGATTACTACACCGCGAGTTGGCTCAGATGCATCAAGAAGGAGTACGAATTTCATTTATTGGAGATTTATCGGCTTTACCCAAGTCTCTACAAGCAGAAATGGAACGTTCAATGACAGAGACGTTGAACAATCAAGCAATCCACTTTACTGTTGCAGTCAACTACGGTAGCCGCAACGAAATTACCAGAGTTTGTCGTCAAGTAGCTCAACTCGTGCAACAGGGCGAACTCAGTGCCCAAGAGGTGAATGAAAGTCTTGTAGAACAACATCTCTACACAGCAGATACTCCAGAACCCGATTTGCTGGTTCGTACCAGTGGTGAGATGCGATTGAGTAATTTTCTCTTGTGGCAAATGGCGTATACAGAGATGTATTTCACCGATATTTTTTGGCCAGATTTTAATCGAGAAGCATTTCATCAGGCTTTGTTGAGCTACCAAAGACGCGATCGCCGTTTTGGTCAAGTTAAAGCTTCACTGTCAGCTTAGTGTACCAAACACCAGACATCGCCTCAAAATTAAACCGGATTTTTGCCATGAGCGATAAAGTAAAAGCACCCACATTACCACGATGGTATATGAGCGCTAACAAATAAAAACATTATTGAGGATAATCTATCTGCTATGACAGACCGAAGTAATTATAAGAATAGCAGCCACTGGGTAAATAAACTGCAAGGGTAGTTACAAATGTTTTGTTAAAAATATTACTTCCCGTAAATGCAATGCTTGATTTAGCCAAAATCCAATCGATTGCGAAATCTTATTCTCCTCAAGAACTCTTTGCTGCCTTGGTTTGGCAGCGTCAGTTCAATGAGTTTGATGGCGAAGAAGTGATTACTGACCTTTCCAGCCACAGAAATTTATGGGCAAGCTTTCTGTTCACAAAACCAATCTTTGCACCAGATGAAAACGGTTTAAGCTTTGGTGGTATGGTCGATACCCTTCTTGCAATGGCAAACTATCGTCCCATGCCTGAAACCAGCATCATCCATTTCATTGCCTATCCTGCTGATACACTGTACATCCTTGCAGAGAACCAAGACACAAAAGTATCTGAGCTTTTAGACTTGGGCAAAAAATGGCGGGCTGACTCAGTAGAGGTAAGTGATGGCACTAATGAAGACTACGGTTTGCGGCTTAAGCGCCGACTGAGAACTAGATTGGAAGGGGCCCTATCAGGTGAAGATGTTCACCGATATTCTGATGCGGTCATTGTTTGTTATTGGTGGGATTGAATACTTGAAATATCTCAATCAGAGAAATTGTGGGCCACAATATGCTGTTTTCCTCCCGATCTTAGCCTGCACCCAAATCGAGCAGCGATCGCGGTCTTTTAATTTTTTTTGAATAAATTATTTTTTTGCTAGGTATTGAGCCGAGGATTTCGGCTCAATACCTATATTCATTATCACAAAATTAGACTAATGTAATTATTATTTTGTCAATATAGTAATCCGATTTTATATTTGAACAGAGAAAAATTGGAAGGCTTATGAATCAGGCATCCTACAGAACTTACTGTTCACAAACCATTTACGATTTACTATAGTAACTATAAAAACTATCAATATATTTTTTTGTTAATTCTTTCCAAAAATAGTATTTACTATAATTTAATACTTGCGATATAAGCTGATGTTCTGATAAGTCAATTCAGAAAAAACCTGATATCAAAAATTTAAAGTTAACAAGATTCTCTTGCTAAATCTACTTTAAATTTACTTATCAATCCATTTTAAAATCGCAATCAATTTTTCCACTATTTTATCGGTGTTGGGAGTTATGATGGCAAAATATCTACTAGCTTCTGCTAGTGGGATGGGATTCTTATGTTTAATTGCTGGGTTATCACCTGTGCAAGCCCTTCCTAGTTTAGAAATTGCAGATAAAAACGTAGCTGTTAATCAAGATGATGGCAGCTATCAAAAAAAGGATTCTCATCAAAGCAATTTAGCAAATAATATCTCCAGTAAATTGCTGATAGCTAATGAGAGTCAAAAAAACTTATCCTCAGTCAATCAACAGCCAAAAAATCAAGATTTAAGAGTAGATTCTGCTGTCAACCTTTGGCAGCCAATCATACCACAATCTGCAAGTTCATCTCCAACCTCATACAAACTTGCACAAGTAACATCCGTATCCCAATTGTCTGATGTACAGCCGACTGATTGGGCTTTTCAGGCACTCCAATCTTTAGTCGAGCGCTATGGTTGTATCGCAGGTTATCCCAATCAAACCTATCGCGGTAATCGGGCGATGACTCGCTATGAATTTGCTGCTGGCTTAAATGCTTGTTTAGACCGAATCAACGAATTGATTGCCACTGCAACTGCTGATTTGGTTAAGAAAGAAGATTTAGCCACATTGCAGAAACTACAAGAACAATTTGCAGCAGAATTGGCAACATTGCGGGGTAGAGTAGATGCTGTAGAAGCTCGCACAGCAGAACTAGAAGCAAATCAGTTTTCTACGACTACTAAACTAAATGGAGAGGTAATTATTGCTGGTGTTGGTGCTAGCGGTGGCGCTCCTAATGACAGTGACCCGAACATCATCCTAGTCAATAGAGTGCGATTAAATCTCACCACTAGCTTTACTGGTAAAGATTCATTAATTACTGGATTGCAAGCCTATAATTTTTTGGGTGGAGCCACTGGAGAGGGTAGCTTACAACAAAATTTAGGATTAGCTTCGCCGATTTTAAGTTCAAGTAGCGCTCGTACCAGTTTTGAGCCGCAATTTCCGGGGTTAAATGTCAATACTTTGTCGAGTGTTGGCTCAAACAGTGTTCAGCTTTACAAATTGCTGTATATCTTTCCCGTCGCTAATAAATTAACCTTGTTTGCGGGAACTGCGGCAGAGACATCAGATGCTTTCCCAGCAATTACGCCTTTTTATGGTGAAGGACAAGAGTCAATATCTCGTTTCGCCGGCTTGAATCCTGTGCTACGGGTTTCTGGTGGAACTTCGGGTACTGGTTTAGCATCGGCGGCAGGGTTTATTTTTAACATTTCGCCAAATTTGGATTTAAGAGCTTTATACGGCAGCGTAAATGCCAATTTACCCGAAAAATCTGCTGCTGAGGCATTACCAGGAGTTTCTACTACACCTTTAGGAGCAGGTTTATTTAGTGGTAGTAGTGTTATTGCCACACAATTAACCTTTAAGCCAAGTCCCGCTTTCGATATTGGTTTAAACTATGCCCACAGTTATCACGAAATCAATATTTTGGGTACAGGATTAATTAGTAATGATGTCGGTGCTTTGGCAGGGGTTGCAGCTGGGACACCGGTCACACTCAACTCTGTTGGAGGTACGGTAACATGGCGATTGTCTCCCAAGATAGCCTTATCTGGCTACGGTGCAGCACTATTTGTTGATGCTGCTTCAAATAGCGTGAATGCTTCCACCACTTTTACAAGTTGGATGGCGGGAGTTCACTTCAAAGATTTATTCAAGTCAGGGAACACCGCCGGGATTCTTTTTGGTCAGCCGCTTTACCGTACCGATACTGGTGGTTCTGCTCAACTTACCCCCACAGGCGACAATCGGGCGACTCCTTACCATTTAGAAGCCTATTACCGCCTTCAAGTTAGCGATAATATCAGCATTACCCCTGGTGCGTTTGTTCTCTTTAACCCAGAAGGTAACAGCAACAATGAGACTACGACTGTAGGTGTACTCCGGACTACTTTTACGTTTTAAGAGATTGGGAGTAGGGAGTGGCTGACGTACCAAAAATATTATCAAACAAGTTAGCTATTTCTTTACTACTCTCTCTTACAACTTCCTTAGCTGCATCTACAAAATGTTAGACAAGGCCTCCAAATAGCCATCCCATCATTTCCTCACACGGTTTCACAGCATAATTAGTAAGCAGATATCCTCCCAAAAATAACACTCCTGAAAAGGAGTGTTGAGGATAAAATAATGACTAATAAATAAATAGAAGCTCACTGGACGATTATCGAATAATTTTATTTTGTGTTTTAGAAAAATATGGTCGCTTTGCCGAAAATATGCTGTTCAAAGCTGGTGCGATGCCTACGGCGGGCAACGCTACACTAAAAATAAAAGTAAGTAACCCTAGCCCATCGTAGACATCGGCCTACAGATAACCTAATTGTTTCTTCTGCCTGAGTTAGCAGTTTGATTTGAAATTTGGTGCTTTTGTATAACCCGCTCAATCTGGCAAGTCACCGCATCTATTCTATGTTTAACCTTATCAAAATCAATATTCACCCAAATATAGGCTTTATCAGGTTTTTGCTGCTTAGAATTCATATATTGCTTTACTTGTCAAGATATTTTGTTATATCTATACAATATATCCCTCTCAATTTCTAAACTACTTTCTCTAGACATATAAGTAGATATGCTTAATATTTACTTAAGATTTTATTCGGTGATTCATAGGGCTACAGCTGTGCGCCCCTACTAAAAAAGACGCGATATTCCGCGCCTCTGGCAGCTAAAATCGAAATTTTAAGTGTTAGCTTAAACCTTTGTTTGTAGATATTGTACTAACTGCGGTGCTTGCATCACTCCCTCTATCCGATCCACAGGCTGACCCTGCTTAAATAGTACTAAGGTTGGTAGAGCAGCAATTTTATACTGAGTAGCCAAATCTGTGTATTTCTCTGTGTCGATTTTAACAATTCGCAGGCGATCCCTAAGTTGAGCATTGACTTGCTCTAAAATTGGCACCATCATTTGGCATGGGCCACACCAGTCAGCGTAAAAATCTACTAATACAGGTACATCAGAAGCAGACAGCATCTCTTCAAAGCTGTTAAATTGCTTTTTAGTTGCCATGTGATACACACCGATTTTCAATTGTTTGTTTCAATAGTAATTCTTAGAAAATAAAAGCGGTATATGTTCATGGGTTTTTGTTGGAAAAGGATTAAATTAGTCAATATAGAATGATTTGCCAACAAAAAATCTTAAATAATTATAATAAAATCCGTATATTATTCTTGTTTGTGTATATGGATTAAATATGTATTTAAACCTATGCTGACCAAGCAAATAACTATAGATATTTAATTATCCAGACAATATTCAGATGTTCCCGAAATCACCATAAGATAATTAGCGCGGTATTTCTAAGATTGAGGAACATTAAATGGCACTATTACAAGATAAAGTCGCAATTGTCACAGGTGCATCACGAGGGATTGGTCGAGCGATCGCAATTGAATTAGCCACACAGGGAGCGATCGCAGTTGTCAATTATGCCAGTTCTAGTGCCGCTGCTGAGGCAGTTGTTACAGAAATTACAAATGCGGGAGGTCAGGCGATCGCTATCCAAGCTGACGTTTCTAAAAGCGATCAAGTAGACGCACTAGTTAACGCCGTCATCGAAAAGTTCAGTCGTGTGGATATCTTGGTAAACAACGCAGGTATTACACGCGACACACTGCTTTTACGTTTGAAGCCAGAAGATTGGCAAGCTGTGATAGACCTAAATCTTACTGGTGTTTTCTTATGTACACGCGCCGTCAGTAAAATCATGCTTAAGCAGCGATCGGGGCGGATTATCAACATTACTTCAGTAGCTGGGCAAATGGGCAACCCAGGTCAGTCAAACTACAGCGCCGCCAAAGCAGGTGTAATCGGCTTCACCAAAAGCGTTGCCAAAGAACTAGCTACTCGCGGCATCACCGTTAACGCCGTCGCCCCTGGCTTCATCACCACTGACATGACCAGTAATCTCAACAACCCCGAAGATATTCTAAAATACATCCCACTCGGTCGCTTCGGTCAGCCAGAAGAAGTAGCTGGGATGGTGCGCTTTCTCGCTGCTGATCCCGCCGCCGCCTACGTCACTGGACAAGTTTTTAATGTCGATGGCGGTATGGTAATGGCCTAAATAGCGCTGAGTTAAGAGTTATGAATTAGTAATTTTCGTAGTGGCGTGGCAAGGCTAAATTGTTGCAAAAAAATTTGTAGGTTGGGTTGAGGAACGAAACCCAACACT
>NZ_JAVRBN020000088.1:0-13129 GCF_034531305.2 Nostoc sp. ChiQUE02 | reverse complement strand
AGAACTGATGAAGTCTTGAAATTTAATTCTTAATTCTTTTCTTTTTACTTTTACCTTTTGACTTACTAGCCCCTGCTTACACAGCGATAGGACATTTTTTTAATTGGAAGTTCCTAATGGCGAGTGTAGGAATCCTCAAATTGGATTTTGAGTCTCTCAGCCATAACTGCCAAAATAATTAATACTACAGAAGCAGACACTGCTGCTATTTTTATTCCAGAAGTATCTGTAAGTATTGCTATAGCAGCAAAAGCGATCGCAATTCCCACGCAGCTTTTTTGTAATCGTTTGGTTAACTGATAAGCTTGGTTACAGGAATTACAAATCAGTGTGTGTTGCGAGAATCGATCTAAGGGTTTTAACTCTTGACCATCCTCGCTATTATCAATATTTTTTGCAGTTAAATAACCTTGATAAAAAGGCAAAGATAAGCCGTATTTATCTAACCACCTGCGATATGCAACTACTAATATGTCTGATGTTTTGAGCGGTAAATACAATTCCTGTAAATTTTTTCCTAAACGCTCAATTTGTCCCTTTTGTTCAACAACTATTGGCATATCACCTTCCAAGACTTTGTTGCGGATCATTACATGATCTACCCAAGGAGGCATCAACTTCGTCTTAAAATCAAAAAAGTTACTATAATTTCTGACGAGAACCCGACATCTATTTTTTCCGAGGGGAATTGAATATAAAGCTGATCCCCAAAACTTACTTTCATGTTCATTGCCAAGCCTGTAAAGAACTAAGCTGGGAGCAACAAAATCTAATAATTGCCAAGGCTGATTGGGGTTTTTTGTCTTTCGATACCTTCCACGAATTCCTTGATGGGAACTCTCAAGGACTTCCATTTCTAGTGGTTGGGCCTCAGTGCGATCGCTAAATATGCCCTCATGACTAATAGGAATATGCGCGGGGTCAATAACGTTTTCAATAAAATAGCTTTGGTCATAAGGTAAGTCTCGCATGTAATCTAAGCTAAAACATCCTGGTTTATCCCAATTCGGTACAGTTGGTATTAACTCATCAACAGCCGTTTCAACTTCTCCAGCCCACATCCAAATCATTCCTTGACGTTCTATAACTTTAAAGGATGATATGCAAGCACTAACAGGAATTTTCGCCTCTGCTGATAACTGAGGAATATGCAAACATTGACCATCTTGGCCAAATTGCCAACCATGATATAAGCACTCGATTCTACCGTCAATAATTTGCCCATCAGACAGTCTAGCTGCACGGTGAGGACAACGATCTGTTAAACAAATTATCTGTCCATCTGTGTTTTTGAATAAAACAAAAGGTTCATCGTATAACGAAAAACTATAAGGGCGATTTATAGGCAAGTCTTGTAGAAAACACACCGGATACCAAGATTCTCTCCAATTAAATTCTGACTGATATTCAGGAGTCTCAAAAGTAGAATCTCTTTGTGTTGCCTGTAGTTGTTTTATTTCTAATGTCATAATTTTCTCCAAAGTTCTATCAGTCTATTCCTCAGCAGAAATTCTCTCAATTTTGTAGCTGTGGCTGGATTTGATCTTAGAGGATGTTTGAAAAGTCAGAGAAATGGTAAAAAAGGTCTCTCAGTATACGCTGTGAATAGATAGTAAACAGCACTGAGAGAGCAACTTGGGTAAAGCATACCCGAGTAATCTGACCCGCGCCCAATATGAATGGCTAAGTGACATGATTCCAGAAGCAAAACCTGGTGGTCGAAAGCGTGAAGTCGATATGTGGGAAATTCTCAATGCAATATTTTATATTCTTGTAGAGGGAGTTCGATGGCGAGCGTTACCTGGAGACTTTCCCGCTTGGCAAGTCTGTAGAATCGTCCCCCTACTGCTGATCATCCATAGTCTATGTCTCAATATGATACAGCTACAGTAGTTATTTACTCAACCATTCCTCCCATTGTTGAGCAGCTTTGTCGCGTTCTGCCTGTGGGCCAGCGGGATCATAACTTCCCAAACTCTGCCACAACTGATTCCAGTCCTGCCCTTGGGGTAGTTTACTCACCACAGCCTTAACAATCAAAAAAGCCCGTTCACGAGTCAGATCATTGGGTGCTTGCAGCAGAGGAACTACCAAAGGCAAAACTTCTTTTCCTCCTCGCATCAAAGGATACATCGAAGCTGTGTAGGGATTGTGCAAAATATCAGGGTAATCATCAAGGGTGGCAACCAAAGCGGGCAATGAACGTTTATCCCCTAATGTGTGTAGGGCAGTGGCAGCACGGGCACGCACTTCTGGATTAGTGTCATGGGTGGCTTGGAACAAAGCATCAGCACTGGCGGGATCGGCAATTTCGCTCAGTCCTTCGGCAGCAAGACGACGGGTACGGGGGTTGGAATGAGTCAAGGCTTCTAACAAAACGGGAGTAGCTTGTTTGCCTAAGCGGATCAATTCACCCAGGGCCAAACCGCTAGTGTCTTGATCTGTAGAGTAGAGTCGTGCTTTGATCTGCTCCATAGGTGTCGCGGTAGCATCTTGATTATTCATATACAAATTTCCTCCAATGACTAGTATCAAAACTGTCACGAATATTCCTGCTGTTCTCCAGATCACGGTGTCGCTCCTCCAGCGGCTGGTGCTGCTGCTGGCACATGCCTAAAGCTCAAAACGACCCGGCGATTGCCCCGACGATTTGCTTCTCTGTCTTGGTTAGTAGTGGCATCAGGGGTAAAGTCTTCAGTTGCTCCAGAGCCAATAGTGACAGCACTAATCTGAGCTTCAGCTACACCTTTAGCACGCAGGGCTGCTCCTACTGCTTCGGCTCTGCGTAAAGACAAATCTAGGTTGTGTTGAGAAGCACCGCCGCGCCTATCAGCGAAACCTTCAGGAGTAACATTTACGTCCGGGAACCGCCGCAGATAATCCAAGAATGTGTCAATCTTGGCTGTTTCGCTGGAACTCAGTTGGTCGCTGTCGAAATCAAAGTAAAAAATAACTGGTTCGTGTACGTAGAAATCTCGATGCTTCTCCAGAGCCGCATCGAAAGTGGCAGATTGCCCTTCCTGTGCTGATGCATTATCATTCTCAACTTTACCGGCACGAATCTGGAAGCCCCAATGAAGCGCACCGTAAGTTGTCATGGTGTCTTCTCCCTTAGCCACCGTCTGAAAGTCGAAGTTGAACTCACCAGCTCCTCCAGGGGCATCGGTTAGCTCTGCTGCTTTGATGTCGGTGGGGTCATCAGAGCGTTTGTAACCGATAGTAGCTCCGCTTGCACCACTAGAAGAGGGCCGTGAAAGTCCAGGGGTTGCAGGATTGGGTTGGGCTGGGTCGTTGCCAAAGGGATACTGAGCAGGTAAAGCACTTCCGGCTGGGGCATTGGTTCCTGTACCACCGTGAGCAGGTGCATCATTGTGCAGTACATCAGTGAAATATCCGCCCTCCACTCCCGTGGTGGCATCAGCTGTGGTACGTAGGCTAGCACCACGAGCAGCAGGTAAAGACTGAGGTTCGACATTTGTGCCTGTAGCATTTGTCAGACGCACAATTTGAATCAGTCCAATCTGGTTAGAGTAGGGAGCAGTGGTTTTGGGTTTGAAACGAATAGTAATGGGTAGACTCGCCCCGTTTGGTGTGGCATTCACCTCAAAAACACCGTGAGTCAGGTCGTATGTGGGGTTAATTGCCCGTTGAATTAATTTTCTCTGGGCTGCACCTGTCTGCTGCACCACATGAGTCAGTTCATGGGCAGTTAATGCATCATTACCTGGTGACTTGCCTGCACCAAAGAAAATGTTTTGCTTGTGCGTAAATGCCTGGGCATTCAATTCCCGATTCATCTGCACCGCTTCATTGCCTGTATGTACCCGCACTTGACTAAAATCACTGCCAAAGCGGGGTTCCATAAAGGAGCGCACTGCATCTGGTAATGAGCTTCCTCCACCTTCACTGCTGTTTAGCCGATTCTCAAAGTTGTCCCCAGTCTGGAAGCTGCCATTGGTAGCGAGTTGTAGTGATGCCTTGGTTTGCAATTCCTCTTCATCTTCTGAAATCGCCTCCCGTTGCAATAGGGGAGTTATAGCAGCTGCTAAAGGCTTGGTTTGCACTTCCTCTTGAGTCTGTGTATCCTGCAAATTTATGGGCTGAGGTTTAGCCATTCGCATAATCTGATCGGCAACTTTATCAGCTTCCTGCTCATAATAGTCGTCTGGCGCACCAACTGTAAGCTTTGTCTGGGGACGATGCAAGGACATGCGACTAATGTCGTGATTAAGAGGCTGTTGTTTGATGGTTTTTGGTTCCAATAACTGCTCATCAACAAACTGCGCCTCTTGAAGGTCAATTGATGCCTCAGTAACTCTTTGGATTGGAGGATTATTTGTTTGTAAACCAAAGCCGCGCGTTGGAGAAGCTAGTGTAGGAATAGTTGATGAGGCAAGGGCGGGATTTGTAAAAGTTGATGTGGCTGATTTCTGGCACCCAGGCGTGCGTAGACCCCCAGTGGCTTGTCGTCCGACATCGCTCATCTCGCCCTCCTCTATCAATATTCTTAGTAATAGAGATTATAGAATTTGTCTAGCTGCGATCGCTATCGACTTAAGTGTAAAATACTGCGTCTATATCGACGATTTACTATTTGTATATTGCTCAGTGTCACTATCTATACAACTTTTCAAAGAGCAAACGTTTTGGGCTGAAAATTAGAATGGCTCTTGGGATGAAAGCACTCACTCCAATTTGAATCATTGAAAATTTATGCTTCACTATTTAGCAATTCTTTTGAGCATTTTAGGAAATTTTCTGCTGGGGAAAGTCAAGCCTAAAAGTAGGAATTATCGTCTGGTTCACCTCTCCATCGTGGAGTCGCAAATGTAGGTTTTCCATCGGGTAGAATATACAGCGGAAAATCTCCTTGTGTTGTATTGCCGTCCCAATTCCAGTCAGTGGAGTAAGTGTGTTCTCCATGCCCAAAGTTGCCCGCATGGTCAATTGTCGGGCCGCTACCTGTTAAATTGATGGATAGCGAATCACCATAACCAATTGACATTGAAGAACCCCGGCGCATACTTCCACCTCGGAATTGTCTTACATCCATCTCTTGTCCCCGACTCGGCGGATCTAAATTCGGGATTTGAGCCGCATCACTACTTAATTGCAGAGTTTCCTTAATAAAAGTTCCTTTAACATTGCTAAACTCAACCGATCCAACAGTACCAATTGAATCTGCGGTGTGATCTCCACTGTCTGACCAGATATACTCTACGTTGGTTAGTGTTTTTTGGTTTGCATTGAGTAGTGTTTCAATCTGCAACTGAACTTCTGCCTTTACAGCTTCTAAAATGGCTTGATCTAAAGTGCCACCAGATTGATTAGGTGAATCTTGAGCAGCTGGTGCTGGAGTTGCTGGGGTTGGTGTTGGGGTTGCTGGGGTTGGTGCTGGGGTTGGGGCCGTTCCCTGAGCAGGTGGAGCTAATGGGACATCAGGGTGCTGTCGTTTCCAGTGACTCACGTAGGCGTTAATCAGACGATACTGAGTAATCAACTGTAGCTTTTGTTTGTCTACAGGTGACATATATCCATTGTCTAGTTGAACGCTTTGGACACCGCTTTGTCCAGGAGCAAGTGCACCTCCTACCTGTGCTGCGGCTTGAAGACCTTGAATAGTTGCTGCTGTTACTGTTGCTGCTGCTGCTGCTGATTCAGTTGCAAGACTAGCACCCCAAGCGGCGACCGAACCAATTACTGGTAGAGCATTTTGCACAATTGGCTTTTGTTGGACTGCGTTGCTTACAGTTCCGTCTATTTTCTGGGCTTGAATAGATTGTTTGCTGTCCACGTCAGAGCTAGCTGCCGCCTTGCTACCTAGCACATCAGCTTCTGCTTCCAAAGCTTGGTCTTGCACAACTATGGAATTCCCTTCTTGAGGTAGTTGTGGTATGTTAACCCGCCCTTGTCGCTGTTGCACTACATGGGTTAATTCATGTCCAATTAGGGCTTGACCAGATTGACTGTTAGGGTCGTACTTACCTTGAGCAAAATGTAAATTATTACCAGATGCGAAAGCTTGAGAACCTAGCTTTTCAGCTTGCCCATCCGTATGAATTTTGACATTCGATAAATTTGTATTGAATGCCGTTTGCATCTTTGCTAGGACGGGTTCTGGAAGATTTTGTCCACCACTAGGAGACACAACATCGACACCGTATGAGGCATTTTTTATACCACTTCCCTGAATGACTGCATTTTTTGATGTATTTATCACGCTTTCGTTGAATGCCTTTTGTGGACGCAATGACATACGACTAATGTCATGACTCAGGGGTGATTGTTTGATAGCTTCTGGTTCTACTAATTGCTCATCAGCAGACTGCGCCTTTTGAAGGTCTGGCGACGCCTCAGTTACTGTTTCTACACCAAAGCCGCGTATCGGGTTTGCCAGTGTCGGAGTACTTGGTAAGGCAAGGGATGGATTCGGCGAAGTGGATGTATCTGCTTTCTGACGCCCAACTATGCCTGGACGCAAAGCAGCTTGTCTTTGGACATCGCTCATCTCAACTTTCCTCCATCAATAGCCGAACTACAGCATACTGCTAACACATAGGATACAATTTGTTTGCATTAAATCCCTATGGACTTTAGTATAAATTATTTCATTTTCACCTGATTTAACTTAACAAAAATCATTGGCTGATTGAATATTTGCAACTCGTTGAATCATCGCTGACCAATAACACCAGGTTACGGTTGAGGTGGACCGCCGATCGCAGTCGGAGAAGACGCACCAAAACCTAAACTGGGGGGCAACAATCGTCCTACATCTACATGCATTCCTAACATGAGGTTGTTGCCACCTGTATTAATCTCCAAGCGCAACCAGTTCAATCCGGGTACAGGTAAAATCTGTCCATTAAGTTGATCTAGTGCAAACCGTCGAGCGGTTGGATCGGAAAGAACACCTGCGATCGCTCCGACTCCAATTAAGGTTGTAGTGCTAATCAAACCAATCTGCCCCCCTGTGCTTAACCGTCGCCAGTCTTGCTGGATGCGATCGCCTGCTTGGGTTTGCAACGAAGTTAGGGCACTATCGATTGCCGGAACAGCCATAATTGCTTTTAGCAAATCCCCTGCTGTTGCAGTCCGGGTAGTGTCTGGCCCCGCACCCGCAGGCACGGTTGGAGAAGCCGGAGGTAATGTTGGGGTAGCAAATGGGTTGGGTGTGCTAGGATTGCTAGCCCCTTGAGTTGGTAAGACTCCTAAATTGATCTGACTCAGGGCAGGCCGAATCGTTGCCGGATTCAACTGCTGCTGAATATGCTGCATTGCCATCGCTTGCAACTGGGGATCGAGTTGCAAATGCATATCCATACCCAGTTTATAGCGTGAAGTTGGGTCGGGAGGTTGCAGTAATGAAGGAGGAGTAAGTTGGTAGTTGGGAACAGGTGGCAAACTGGTGGTTTCATCTCGCTGGATTACCTGAGTATCTCTCTGCTCATAAACAACACTTTGGCGCTGCAAACCTTCTCTGATAATTTCTTCTCCTCGATGAGCTACCCGATTTGTTTCCGGCTCATAACTATTTCCTAGTTGAGGCTTTGCCTGGGGACGAAATAGTGATATTCGACTAATGTCATGACTCAAGGGCTTTTCTTGGATGACTTCTGGTTCCAAGGATTGCTCACCAGCAGATTGCGCCTGATGAAAGTCGTCTGATACCTCAACCTCAGTTGCTGTTTGGATTGGAAAATTATTTGTGATGCCAAAACCGCGTGTTGGATTTGCCAGCGTTGGAGTTGCTGGTGAGAGAAGCGATGGATTTGAAAAAGTTGATGTACTTGCTTTCTTGGGCCCAAATATGCGATCGCTCATCTCAACATCCTCAATGCATATTTTTGGGCCAAATTATACAATTTGTTGAGTTGCGATCGCTATCGACTTAAGTGGAAATTATCCAGGCTAATAGCTGAGGAATTGAATGGCGATCGCTAGTTGATTTTAAATCACATCCACCCTCCAATTTCCGCCTCAGTTAAAGGTTTCTCTAACTTGGTATACTCTGTCTGAGCAGCCCGCAACACGTGTTTCATCTGCACTGGTTCCCCAGCATCGGCGGCGAGGAAAGCTGCATTTAAGGCTATGTTACGAATATTACCTCCAGCGACATTTAGCCGTGCCAGTTGCAGAGCATCTAAGTCTGCGGTTGGGGTGTTGGCTGGAAAGACGCGTCGCCAAATCTCGGCTCGTTGTGTTGTATCGGGGAAGGGAAACTGCACTACGAAGCGAATCCGCCGCAAAAATGCTGTATCAATTGCACTCTTCAGGTTAGTAGTCAGGACTGCGAGTCCTGGGTAGCTTTCCATGCGTTGCAATAGGTAGCTAACTTCAATGTTGGCATAGCGATCGCGGGCATCTTTGACTTCACTGCGTTTGCCAAATAAGGCGTCAGCTTCATCAAATAACAAAATTACTCCACCTTGTTCTGCTGCATCAAACACCCGGCGCAGATTCTTCTCTGTCTCGCCAATATATTTGCTGACTACCGATGATAGGTCAATACGATAGAGGTCGAGGCGCAATTTATGTGCCAGCACTTCTGCCCCCAAGGTTTTACCAGTGCCGCTTGCACCTGCAAATAAAGCGCTGATTCCTAACCCCCGCCCATTTTTGGCACCAAAACCCCAATTATTATATACAGTACTACGTTGACGGACATGAGCCGCAATTTCTCGGAGAACTTGTTTTTGTGCTTCTGGTAATACCAAGTCTTCCCAATCACCAGATGGCTCAATTCGCTGGGCGAGTTCATCTAAGCGTGGACGTGCTTGCACACGGCAGGCATCCCATAAAATATCACTAATATCTGTCTCTGGTGTTTGTGCTAACTGTCCTGCGGCTTCTGCACAAGCAGCGCGAATAGTTGCAGCACTTAGGTTAAACTGATCCACTAGGGTTTTGACTTGCCCGTTCATTTGTGGTGCTATTGTACCTAGTGCATCTTGCCAAACTGCACCTTGTTCTTTGGTTGTTGGTTGATGTACGTCAAAATTAATCACCAGGCGTTGTGATAAGCCTATGCGTTCCCGACTTGTGACTATTAAAAAGCCCTTTGTGCGTTCGATGAAATGAGCGATCGCATTTAGCCGCGCCGTATCATTAATATCCAGTTCGTTGCAGTCTATGAGTAAGGCACTCTTACTTAAAATCGTCTCGCGAGTCCACAGGCGAATAAGATTATCCAACTCGCTAGGTGCTAAGGGAATAACTTGTGCAGGCATCACCCACAGGCTTAAACCTTGCAGTTGACAAATTGTGGCGGCAATGGCGCGTTTGCTAGCAGTTTCTTTACTACATAATTGGACAACTGGCAAGCTATTAACCTTGTAAGCTTGTGACCAAACTGCTGCTACTCGCTCTGCTAAATTTTGGTGCGAGGGTACTAAATCACTAACCTGTTGTAATGGTTCAATGATGCCAGCTAGCCGTTCGTCAAGATATTGAATGCCCGTCAAATAATGTAAAATCCGCTCGTCAATTCTTAGGGGACTGAGGGTCAGGGCATGACCATCACCAATTTGAATTAACCGCCAATAACGTAAAGGAGCATTTGGAGCGATCGCATCCCAGTGGACGTGAGGCAAAGCTGCCAGAGCTAAACTTAAGGTTGGATAAGCTCGTTGTAAATCACCGTGGATTATAGCACACAATTTTGCAAAATCTCCATTCAATTCCATACCTGCACACAGCAGCAACACATCACGTTCAAAGGATGAGAGGCTAAACATTTTGCATACTCTCTCCAATGCTGATGGTGCAGGCATAGCAGCAGCAGCTTCCTGTAACGCTTGCTGTAAATACTCTTGGTTTTTCTCTTCAGGTTGATTTTGCTCTCTGGCCGTGTGATTTTCTAAAATACCACGCACTACGGCTAGCGCTGCTGATAGGTAGCGGTAGTTTGCCTCATCCCAATTGCGATTAATTGTTGTAGGATTCATAAAATAGTCACCTGTGGCGAATCATAAGCTCCAGACTGATTCTTGTGCAGTGGACTTTCCGCTCCATCTACCCGCACCCGGACAATATAAGTTCCTGGCTTGACGTTTTTGACAGGAATGGCAATTGCATCAGTATCTTGGGTGCGTGGTGCCACGAAAAAAGAGTAAGCTACCGGACTATCACCTAACACCTCATTGAGTAGCAAAACCACCCGCTGTGCCTTACCAACTTTGGGCTGGAATTTAACGGTAATTTCTGCTGTGCGTAAATTGTCGCCACTATTTTCTACTTGAGCAACAAATGCTGTAATTGTTGGATGGAGGACAAAAGCCGCAACGTTTGATTCAACAATACGATCCGTTTGCCCGGCATTGCCCATTGTCAGGTGTACAACTTGAATCCCCTGTACGCAAGCGTACAAATCTGCTGGGACTAACAAGCTGATTTGCGTCTCTTTTACTTCCTGAGGTACTATTAACGTCTCCGTATTACCCAAACGAACTCGGGTGATCTCACCACGTAACCGCTTACCACGAATTACTAATGTTGTGCCTGCAACAATCATTTGCTCAGTCTTTGCTGGAGCCATAACTTGCTCTATACTCGGTTGAGCAAAGGGCATCACATAGAAACCTTCAGACTTGTCATTGCTACTTTCAATCAATACCATTGACGCCAGATAGGTAGCTGAAGGTCGATAGTGCGTTTGTAAAGCAGACCATAACTTAGAAGTTTCTTCCATGTTAAAAAACTCTGGAGTCAGTTTGATCTGCCCAATATGTTCAGCTAAATCGGATACAGACACACTTGCTAGAGCTTGCGAAAAAGCACTTGAGGTATTGGTTGTAGATGCATTTATCAAAGTATTCTCAATAATCTCAGATGTAATAGCTGGTGTTTTGTGTAATAAATGCATTGCATAGCCAAGTAAAAGCTCCGCCTGAAAATCCTTGGCTCCGTAGGCTGTTAGCAAGTAGTGGAGGTCAAGAGCTAGTGGTGGAGTCAGAGAGCGCGGGTTTCCATTAATCGGTGAGTGCCTGTTCCGAAATTCCTGAGATACCCAATCGACGTTGCGATTCTGCGTCACTTGATAGAGAAAGAGGTTGAGTTGAGCACGCTCGTCAGCTTCAACTGAAATTCGATCGGGTGGTAGGGCAGTTACAATCACATCACCAACACTAGCAGCGATCGGATCGCTGACTAAACCATTTTCCAGCAAGACTTTTAGTACTGCTGTCACGGCGGCTATAGAGAGCACATTACTCATCCTCATTCCTCATGGCAATAGCACATATCAATCATGTACGCCAGAGCACATTGACAGAATATTTTTTGCAAAACTTTAAATATTCTGTAGCGGAGACTATCAGTATGGTAAATAAAAGGTACTGGAGATTGGGAACTAAGTATCAATTCTCCAATAATCTGGTGTATTAAGATTTACGCACACTCTACGAATTATTTTCTACGAGAGGCTGCGCGTTCACATAATGTTTCGTAGAGAAGGCAGTTCGATAAATTAAGCTTTTTGGAAGTTTTTGCGTAAGTACTGTGTGTATGAATCTTCTACCAAATTTTCCCAATCCCCAATCCCCAATCCCTCATCGAATTTGCGTTAACTTTACATCAGGAACAAACTTCAACTGCCATAGGTCTTAATTTTAAACATTTTATCAAATTGCTAGCATTACTTTTATGTTAAGCTGAGTATAATTAGAGAAACGCTAGTAGCATATATTACAAATGTTCATCTAGGTTACGAAGCAAGCACTCATATTTGTAATACTAGTATTATCTCTGACTAAAGCTAACACTTTAAAGTAACTAGGATGGGTTCCCCCAGATGAAATCCCCACCTTCTTCAAGTTCTTGGAATGGTCGCTTCGTAGGTGATAACCAGCGATACCGTTTAGACAGACGGTTAGGCGGGGGTGGCATGGGAGAAGTCTTCCTAGCAACGGATACCCGTGTAGGTCAGCAGGTAGCTTTGAAGTTGCTCAAAGACACGCTGGTGGCATCACAAGAAATGAGAAAGCGTTTTGAGCGTGAGGTGGCAGTTTGTGCTGCTTTGCAAAGCGATCACATTGTTAAGATTAGTGATTGTGGTGTCACCCCGGAAGGTTTTCCATTTTACGTCATGGAATATTTGCGGGGGCAAACGCTCAGGCAATTACTGCTGCGCGAAAAGCGGCTATCTGTTGAGCGGACGGTAAAGATTATGGCGCAAGTTTGTAAAGGTCTACAGCTTGCCCATCAAGGAGTGACTCTCCAACGGGATGGCGGCAAAACTACTGAACATATTCAGGTAGTTCATCGCGACCTGAAACCAGACAATATATTTCTAGTACCTACAGATTTGGGAGAGTGGGTCAAAGTTTTGGATTTTGGTGTTGCCAAAATTCGTAGTGAATCTTCAGAAAACACTAATATTACAAATATAACTAGTACATTTATCGGTACATTTCGTTACGCACCTCCGGAACAAATCCAAAGCGATAAAAACCTGGATGCCAGGGGTGATATTTACAGCTTAGGGATTATCCTTTATGAAATGCTGAGTGCAGCCGACCCCTTTGGAATCAGCATTAAGGGTAGTCATGTTAGTGAAGCTTCTTGGGTATTAGCTCATGCTTATGAGCCACCAAAACCACTGCGCGAGCAACCAGGGTGTGAGCATTTACCCGTACAATTGGAAGCGGTGGTGATGAAATGCCTCCACAAGAACCCAGCTAACCGATTTGCAACGGTAGAAGAACTGAATCAAGCTTTGCAAGCTGCTGCTAAATTTGCCACCGAGACTACTAGTGTACCCGGAGAGATTACTGGGCGATCGCAACCTTCCTATAATCAAGGTTCAAATCACGAAACTATTCCCAGACAATCGAACGACGACACGATTCTACGTCCTCCATCTGCATCCAATCAGGGTTCAAATCACGAAACTGTTCCCAGACAGTTTAACCCAATTGAGCAAAACCAATCTGAGGAAACTGTTCCTCCGCTTTCGCCTGCATCCAATCAGGGTTCAAATCACGAAACTGTTCCCAGACAGTTTAACCCGATTGAGCAAAACCAATCTGAGGAAACCATTCCTCCGCTTTCGCCTGGTTACCACCAAGGTTCAAATCACGAAACTGTTCCTAGACAGTTTAACCCGATTGAGCAAAACCAATCTGAGGAA
>NZ_JAVRBN020000087.1:0-14073 GCF_034531305.2 Nostoc sp. ChiQUE02 | reverse complement strand
AGCGATGAACTTTATCGGCGTAGTTTACCGCCGTAGGCATCGCTTCCATGAAACTGCATCAAAGACAATTGCCTGAGCCATCCCAACACTTTTCAATAGCTTTTAAAGCTGTAGTCCTTATTCCACATAGCTTAGAGCTTTTCTTAGTGCCATTCAGTCTTGAGGTAATCTGGCTGTGGCATTGGTCAGGGTTAATCCAGGCGATAGCAGATGGCACCCTTTTACTAGCTGAGAAGCATTGTCCCATCTGTGCAGTAGCAACTGCTTGTATAGGGATGTGTCGAATGGAGTTAGAAATTTTTCAAGCGGCTTTAGGTGAAGATATAACCATTGAACGAACTGAACACATTTTGAATGGCGATCGCCGTTGCGTTTATCGAGTTACTGTTTAGTCTGCTAAACCCTATTCCTAAGCTTTCTAAATTGGCTAAGGTATTGATTATATAAAGTGCGTTACGTTTTGCTAACGCACCCTACACCTATTTCAAAAATCAAATATGAGTCCTATTGTTACTTCAGGTACTACTATTTGATTTTTCACCTGAGCGTTCGGTAGCAGGAGGAAATTTAACACTTTCTTCGACTCTATGGACTTCTGTATTAGTCTGCTCCTCAGACAGGAGATCGTCAGGTTTTAATGATTCATCAGCAGCATCATCAATTACTCCATTGGCATTAATATTGGGTTTATTAGAAGCACCTTTATGGCTAGCATGTCCACCAGGCATAACTATTACCTCTCATTTTTATAACTAAGCACCCCTAGCCTAAACTCTTTTGTTTGGAGAAATACACTATCAGAAGGCTTATAGCAGAACTATCAAAATCCAGTCTGGAGTTATATAAATTTCTCGTAAGGGCATAGCAATGCTGTGGCCCTAAGTATTTGTATGATTATTTTTAAAGTGAAACGGTATTACAAAAAAGTAAAAAACCATCCCTGATTAGAAGGGATGGTTAAGAGGTTGTTTGAAAAGTGGTGACTGACGTATACAAAACTTTAGATCCTCCTAAATCCTCCTTAAAAAGGAGGACTTTGAGAAGGTTATTCCCCTTTTTTAAGGGGGGCTAGGGGGGATCTGAATACAAGCATAGAATTTTCAAACATCCTCTAGGACAGTTTATTGATGAACTAATTCAAGAGATGAACAAACATCAATAAATGGGTAGGTTTGTCAAGAAATTAAGTTACAGTTTCAAACCCTGTCACACCGAAATCGGTTCTTCAATATTTACCACCACAGCTTGTAGTTCCTTCGCTTTCTCCTCCGGTAAAGCATCATTGGCAAACATCCCTGCTGCAAGTTCGGTTCCCGCCAGATACTTTAGCCTTTCGCTTGTCCGATATGGTGGAAAAAACTCGGCGTGTAAATGTGCTTCTGGATGGGCTAAACCATCCGTGGGTGCTTGGAACCAAGCCATCAAGTAAGGAAACGGGCGATTCCACAAACCGTCATACTTGAGAGTGACAGTTTTTAACGCCTTAGCAAGTCCCCAACGTTGTTCTGGGGTAAGATCCATAAAAGTGCCAACTGGCTCTTTCGGTGCAATCCAGACTTCATAGGGGTAACGAGCGCATACCGGAACAAATGCGATCGCATACTCATCTTGATAAATAATCCGTTGATTGTCTGCAATCTCCCTCTGAATCAAGTCTTGCAGTAAACCCCGTTGATGTTTTTCATAATACTCCTGCTGCATTGACAGCATCCGCGCCGGAACAGGCGGTATAAAAGGATAGGCGTAAATTTGCCCGTGAGGATGGTGCAATGTTACACCCACCTCTACCCCCTTATTTTCAAAAGGCAGCACGTACTGAATTTCAGGATTTAGTCCTAGTTCGCAGGTGCGATCGCCCCACACTTCCAACAGCAAATCTAGATGATCCAACTGTAAGGAACTCAAGGAGGCACGGGCATCTTGCGTAAAAACCACTACCTCACAGGCTCCATTAGCTGGTAACGTTTCCACGATGGTATCAGGTGGATTGTTGGCTGTCGGACTCATTGAGGGAAAGCGGTTATCGAACACTGCCACGTCATACTTACCTTGGGGTAGTTCCGTTGGGAACTCAGGGTTGGTGGTAGGTGCGAGGGGATTATATTCTGGGGGCGGCATGAATGTCCGCCCTTGACGGTGACTAGCATAAGCTACCCATTCACCCCGCAAGGGGTGCCAGCGCAAGTGGGGATTAGCTTGCACTGGCTCATTACTAGGGCTAGTAGCTTCTAACTGACTACTAATTGGGTAACGACTGTATAACTTGAGTTTGCGTCCGTCGGGCTTTAACAGCTTGTGGGAGTACATAAACCTTGTCCTGAGAGGGTTGCTGCGCGGATTGCCTCAATGGGAAATTTCGGAGTGCGATCGCCGTACAATAAACCGTTAGCTTCTTGAAAGGTATCAGTTAATTGTGTGTAACAGAATCCGCTAAATAGCTCAATGTCATTAACGGTTTCCAGCAGAGCAGCGTATTTCATTTCTAGTTCGGAGATATTTGAGCAGTGTTCATATCCCCAAGCTTGATCTGCATTAGGTTGATCGAGAGGAGCATAGGCAATACCACCAAACTCGGTCAACATCACTGGTTGTCCCTGATGGGGATAGTTATCCAGGGTGAGAATGCGTCCCCCAGGGCGGCTACGCTCGAATAGATCCGATATCTGAATATCCGGTCTGTAGCGATGGGCTAATCGCTCAGGGTGGCGTTCATAGTCGTGAATAGCGAGGATGTCGGTATCTGTACTTTCCCAACCATCGTTACCAATTACTGGACGAGTCGGATCGAGAGTCTTGGTTAGATGATACATAGCCAATACGTAGTTACGATGAGCCGCCGTTTCAACCAAATTTGGTACACCCCAAGATTCATTAAACGGCACCCACGCCACAATACAAGGATGGCTGACATCTCGCTTGATGATTTCCGTCCACTCACGCGTCATCCGTTCCACAGCTTTCGGCGTGAAGCGGTAAGCGCTAGGCATCTCCTCCCATACTAACAACCCCAAAACGTCTGCCCAATATAAAAAGCGAGGGTCTTCAATTTTTTGGTGTTTGCGTACTCCGTTAAAACCCATAGCTTTGACGAGTTCTACATCACGCCGCAATGCTTCGTCACTGGGTGGAGTCATTAATGTATCAGGCCAATAGCCTTGGTCGAGAACTAGCCGGAGATAGTAGGGGCGACCGTTGAGCATAAAGCGATCGCGCTGAATGCTGACAGTCCGCATCGCTGTATAAGATTGCACTGCATCTAAAAGACGATCTTTATCCCATAGCTGAATTTCAGCATCTATCAGCGTGGGCTTTTCTGGACTCCAGAGTAATTCATTACGGCAATCGTCAATACCCGGATCGCTCAGAACAATGCGGCGGGTAATTTCCCCATTGAATACTTCATAAGTATCGCTTGCTAACACGCGATCGCCAACGCTGAGTTTAATTTTAATTTGTACACCCGAAGTAGGTAAATTACCAGCCAGCCCAGCTTCAAACCCAATTTCCCACCGTTCGCAGTCGGGAATCCAACGAAGATTACCGATATAAGTCTCACCTACACTCTCCAGCCAGACTGTCTGCCAAATGCCACTCGTGCGAGGATACCAAATACTATGGGGTTTCAAGTGCCAATCTTGTTTACCACGAGGTTTGGCGAGGTCGTGCGGATCGTCTTGCGCCCACACTGTTACCTTGGTTGTACCACTGTCATTTAAGGCATGGGTAATATCGAGAGTGAAAGAGGTGTGTCCGCCTTCATGCTCGGCTATGTATTTATCGTTTACCCACACACGAGCGCGATAGTCCACAGCGCCAAAGTGTAACAGTAATCTGCCGTCCCCTGGTGGTGTTTCAAATTCGCGCTCGTACCAGCAGTTTGGATGAAAACCGTGATCATTAATCCCACTTTTGGTAGATTCGGGCGCATAAGGAACTTCTATATGATGAGACCACTCGCTAAAATCGCTCGGCTCGACACATTTTCCCTGGTCATCAAATGCGAATTTCCACAGCCCATTTAAAGATTGCCAGCGTGATCGTTTTAACAATGGTCGTGGGTGTGCTGCTGCTAAGTCCACAAAGTTATTATCAGTTTTAGAGGCTAATTTAACCTCAGAATTCTCTAAATCTAACAATTTCATCAAATTTCCTCCCTATCCATAACTCAATCAACCCCTGCTATAGATTAGATCCAGATCCAAATATTGGATTCCCAGATATAGCAGGAGTTTTTACCGCATCATTCATCGATCGGTTCGAGCTAGTAGCATTATATTTTTTCGTAGTCAATACTGATACCTTCCCCACTTACGTGATGAAGTATAGCAATAAGTTTATATACCCCTAGCTCGTGACATTATGGCATATACATTACTAATCTTTGCCAGGTTATCTAAAAAAAAGCATTAAATTTAGGTGGCTAATAACTATCATAAATCTGCCACACAATAAAGTGGTTGTCATGAAAATTTTATTTATATAAATTGTTTAAGTAAATGTTTTAAAATAATTTATTAGTCAATAAACATTAGCAAACAAAAGGAAAATAACTAAAATCAGGTTATATTAAGAGAATAACGGAACCATCCATTGAATATTGCTAGACAGACAGCATTTTTGCCTGCAACCACGCCAATTCTGAAAATAAAGTCAAGTTTGCCAGTGCAAGTGCAACTGATTTGCATAAATGCTTGGCGACATCAATTACGCCTGCGAATGATGAGTATCGCAAGAGACACTACAAAAACACTTGCATTTGTGGCATCCTACGCGCTACATCTTAAATACTTGGGTAGAAAATAGCTCAAACCCTTATCAATCAAGTAATGACTGCTAACAGTTAACTTCAGAGCTTAATTTACCGAATAAAGTTAAATTTTAAAATCGATCAACTTCTTTTCAGCCTGAAGCCAATATTCTACAGACTTGCCATTTGCATAGCCCATTTTTTGCCAGATTGCATCAGCTTTCAAACGGATTTTATAGAAATTCAAAATTAAGAAAGCCAGGGTGATGGCTTAATTCCAACTTCACCAAGTGCGCGTATGTCATCGTCTGAATGACCTAGCGATCGAAGTGGCATAACTATGTCGCTTTCTAAATCCGGGACATAACACGCAATCAGGCTTGCCGCGCCTTCGGGCTGCCCAGTAGGTAAGATTCTCACTCCGCTAAGGGCAGCTAGGATAATGCATGACTCACCACAAGCAAGTGTCTCACTTCCACCCTGGTAGGCACTAAGAAAATGTGAAACCTCGTCTGGGCAGGGTATTGGGGGTAGGGTGTAGTGTTAATAAATATTCATTTCTTAGAGGTGAAACAGAGATTACTTCTTCTTCATGCCCCACACCCTACACCCAGCCTTGATTAGGGTTACAGTACTTCCCGTGAAAAGTCAGATGCTGAAGAACCTCGGAGGCCGCAGGCCACGGCGACCAGTCAACCGTCAGACCATCGTGAACGTCGGCAGCTGACCAGTGTTGTCAAACAGCCCGACGCTGTAGCTGCCTCCATACGGCACGATCATCGCGTTTGATCGCATGGCGGCCCGCGCCCAGTCTGCGTTCCCAACTGCCGATGCTGCAAGTGCCGCCAGCCCAGTGGCTTGTATGCACTGCAAGAAGTACGCGCTGGTCACGAGGAGCAGGTCATACATGGGCTGGTCGTAGTTCGCGATCGCGAGGAACACGTTCTGGGGCTGCCACGTTGCTTTGCCCCGTGCAACTCCAGCCGACTGGATCGCCAGGAGTGAGTCGGTACCACCGACAACGTTGACAATCTCGGCGTAGCGACTGCCCGGCCGACTTGCGGCTTGCTCGGCGTGTCTGCGCCAGTTGTCGAGCGGGCGGATCTCCTCGACAGCATAGGTGCCTTCAAAGAGCAAGGTTGGGTTGTAGATGAAGTAGCCTACAGGAGCCATTGCGTTCGTCGGCTTTGAACCAGTGAGAATTTGGTCGAGGTAGCCCGCGTTGTACCCGTAGCTGTCAGTGAGTCCCTGGAGCTGCGCGCCCCGAAGGCTCCCCTCAGCGTAAGCGATCGCTCCGGCATCGTTGCCGTTGAATGCTGTGAGCACGGCGTTAATGCGCGTCACAATCGCGTTAAAGCTATTCGCGGTCGGCGGAAATCCGGGCCGTGGGTTCGGCGAACCCGGCACCGGGAAGCGGATGAAAGCGTCGCGCAACCACACGCCGCCAAAATACCCGGCGAGGTGCATCAGCCACAGCAACGTCGGGAGCGACGGGTCACCGGGTTCGGACGGTTGGAGTGTCTGCTCGAACACGTACACCGGGACGTAGCGTGAGAGGAAGTCGATCGGATTCTGACTCGCCGCCGGGGTCGCACGCGCGTAGGCGCTCACGAGTCGGTCGAGGAGATCCCGATTCTCGGTCATGACGGCTCGGAGGTTGTCAAAGAACGGGTAGGGGGGCAGGTTGAGCTGTAGCTGAGGTTGGCTTTGTGCAACGGCGAAGCTGCCGAAAACTCCGGTTCTTGAAAGGGACGTGGCGGCAAGTCCGGTCGCTCCCGCTCTCACCGCGCCAATGAAGAACGCACGGCGCGAGATGTGGTTGTACATGATGATTCCCTCTGCTACTGAATTAAAATACAGTAAATTTACTAAATCTCCAATTTCAAGAATTTTCTATATAAATTAATGGGCTTATTTATCAACAAGTAACTATCAAGTAAATATCAGGTATAGAGGATAGCGTAGCGTAAAGCCTGCGGCATGGCTTCTCTACGAGACGCTACGCGTAGCTCGCTTCTCCGTAGGAGTACGCTTAGAGCGACGCAGCCCGTCGTAGACATCGCATACAAAAAGCCCAGTCATCTGATAACTAGGCTTTCATTATCTCAATCAATCATTGGAGGTAGAGTAGTTTCACTCTATGCAGCAGGTTGTTCAAGATTTACCTTGACAACTTTGTTCTTTTCTTGCTCAGTTTTTGGCAGTGTCAGATTCAAAATGCCGTCTTTATAATCTGCGGTGACATTAGTATTTTGAACCTTATGCTGTAAGTAAATAGGACTTACGCAACTGGCACAATGCGATCGTCAATTGCTAGTACATAAGTATTAGTTAAATCTGATTCCGAAAGCCTTGTATTCGTAATAAAAGCCGATGTATTGGAAGCAAAGCATGAAATATTCATGAGAAAATAGGTAGAGGTTGTATGAGATAAATGTTGCTTGCGGTAATGAGATTTACTAAGCTTAATTACTGCCAATACTTATTAAGTAGTCAAATTAATTATACGATGACCAATTTGGCAGAGCATTTAGAGACTATTAGCCATGATGCAATTAACTACTATTTGAAGAGAGAAAAGTTAACACCTCGATTACTCTGGGATAACGTGAAAGAGTTAGTTGAGCCTGATACCAATGGTTACATAATATTTGATGATAGCGTTTTAGATAAAAGGTATTCTGAAGAAATAGAAATAGTCAGGAGACAATATAGTGGTAATGAGCATGGTGTCGTCAAAGGTATTGGTGTAGTTAGTTGCGTGTATGTCAACCCTACTATTCAAAGATTTTGGGTAATAGATTACCGTATTTTTAATCCTGATGTCGATGGTAAAACCAAGATAGACCATGTGAAAGACATGCTGGAAAACCTTGTATATCATAAGCTTTTACCATTTGATACTGTTTTGATGGACACATGGTATGCCGTACATAGTTTAATGCTTTATATTGATAGGTTAGAAAAAATTTATTATTGCCCTTTAAAAAATAATCGGTTAGTTGATGATACATTTGCCAAAGAAAAATATAAACGGATTGAATTATTAGAATGGAGTCCTGAAGAGTGAAAATGTGGTAAAATCATAAAAATTAAAGGGTTTCCCGCTCAGAAGAAAGTGAAACTATTCCGGGTTACTGTTTCTACCAACAGAACGGATTATATCGCCACTAACGATTTATCTCAAAGCTCCACGGATGTTGTACAAGAGGTGTGCAAAATTCGTTGGAAAATCGGGCGTTGCATAAATGCGGGATGAATTAACTAAATACAGGTATTTGTCTATACTTTAAGTAATAAAGTAACAAACGAATTGAGTATTTAAGCATATCTACTGATTTGGAATAGCATAATGTTTTGCGATAGCGAAGCGGTAGCGACGTTAGGAGCGTCTGTAAGCGTGCTAGATAATGACGTAACCTTGTATTTTCACCTTCTACTCTGGTCATATATGTTTTACTGACGATATGGTCTCCTGGCTCAATAAAACTGGGGTAAACTTTCCATCCATCGGTAACATAAAAATAGCATTGCCAGCAGCAAACAATGTCCCACAAAGGTTTAAATGTTTCAGCGCTGTGGTCTCCCAAAACCCAAGCTAAAATTCCTTGACGAAAGTGGTTTACTGCTGTCCACAACCAAATTTTGTTTTTTTTGAACCGACAAAAGTTTCGAGTTCATCTAACTCTCCAACTTCTGGTATCTCGTTGATTGGTGGTGCATCTGGAAGTTTTTCACCAATAAGTTTTTCGCCAATTAATTATGGTTGTATGGTGAACTCCCTTATCACGCTCGATCGCTCGAAATCCCATGCCATTCACGTATGATCTTAAACAGTCTTGTTTTATCTCATCTGAGTATCCTTTTGGTGGACTATAGGCATCGATAAATTGACGACCACATTTTACACAAATGTGATTTTGCTTACCTCTTCGTTTACCATTTTTTCTAATCTCAGTAGAATCACAGTATGGACAATACACAGTATCACACCTCAATTCATCCCTATATTATGCAACGCCCATTTTTGTTGTAAGTTAATACATCAAAGTTGTAAGGGACTTCCAGAAAATAAACTATTCCGCTAACAGTAATGATAATCATTTGAAAGGGGGATGAAGGGGCTGCCGTCGGCAGCCCCTTCATCCCCCTTTTGTAGTAATTTGAATAATGACGCTTGTTTTTGAGTGTGGCAACTAGTGGCTATAGTATTAACTGATTCTCTTAAAAAGTTGTTGATTGAAACTGCATCTCAATTAAAAGGTGCAGCAAAACGTAAATTTATGGCTTCGACAGTTCAGGGCTTAGGTTTAGGAGGGCAACGGCTTGCACAATCAGAATTAGGATGGAATCGAGATACTATTAGGAAAGGAATAAGAGAATTAGAAAGTGGTATTACTTGTATTGATAACATAAGTGGCAAAGGGCGTTATAAAGCAGAAGAACACTTGCCAAATCTTTTAGAAGATATAAAAAATATAGTAGATTCGCAAAGCCAAACTGATCCTAGTTTTAAAAGTCAAAGACTATATAGCAGACTCAGTGCTGCCGAAGTTAGAAAACAATTAATTGAAAAGTATGGTTATAGTGATGAGAATTTACATACATCAGAAACAATTCGCGTCAAATTAAATAATTTAGGTTACAAACTAAGAAGAGTAAAGAAAGTTCAACCTCAAAAAAAATCCCACAAACTGATGCAATCTTTGAGCAACTAGACATAGTAAACAAAGACGCTTCGGAAGATAAGAGTGTTTTACGTCTCAGCATGGACGGAAAAGCCCGCGTTAAGATTGGCTCATTTGATCGAGGGGGTAAAAGCAGGGATGGAGCGAAAGCTGATGACCATGATTATAATCCAAAAACAACTGTAACTCCTTATGGTATATTTCTTCCAGAGTTTGATGAACTATTTTTATACTTTACGGAATCGAAAGTTACCAGTGATTTTATTGTTGATATTTTAGAAGATTTTTGGTCTTGTGAAAAGTATCGTTTTTCGCAAATTAAAACATTACTTCAAAATCTTGATGATGGGCCGCAGAATAGTTCACGGCGTACCCAATTTATGAAACGTATAGTAGAGTTTGCCCACAAACATCAAGTCATGAAGTTTTCCCAAATTTAGGTAATTGGTTTATTGATATTTGTTGTAATAAGACAAAAGTTATTTGATTTTAATAACAGCATTTATTTAGCTACAAACAAAACATACTAATTTACACCGTTTAACTTCAAAGCAGACGACAAGTGTATAGATTCTTCATGCATAGATGAGAGGGAGAAAAAGGGTTGCCCTCGGCAACCCCTTTTCTCCTCCCTTAAAATGATTATCATTCTTGAAAAATCCTGTCTCTTGTTTTTCTTGGAATGATTTATTCTTTGGAAGTCCCTAAGCCAATGCAACAAAGGTGCAGTTCGATACAACTAAGTTGCAAGCCAATGCAACAAAGGTGCAAATCAAAGCATTTAGCCAATTTGTGAGTGGGCAAACATTTGCCCACCCTACACACTTAAACAAAAGTAAAGTTACCCTGTGTCAGCACCAGTACCGCCAGTCAAAGTAATTCGTAATTGATAATTCGTAATTCGTAATTGCAATCAGTGGGGGCTTGTACCCTCTTTAATTACGAATTGCGAATTACGAATTAGTAATTATTTCTTCGGGTTAATTAGCTTTGATTTGTTGCCCTGAAAAATTGAATGTTCCTACAGGTGGGACATTATTTAATAACGGATTAGCATTGAGATTGAATAAACGCAGCGTGATAGTCCCTTCTACAGTCTGCGTTTGAGGATTAAAGCTAGCTTGATAGTCGGATCTGCCAATACTACCGATAGATCCTGCACTTCCTGGAAAAGCAAAGGTAATGGATCTGGCACTGACTCCAGTTTTACCATTACACTTCCAAGCACCTTGTCCATTGCTAAAGGGATTAAAGACGTTGGTAACGCCACCTTGATTGGAGTCAATGACAAAAAAGTTACCATCTGCGGTAAGTGTTATGACGCCACGAGATGCAATTGTGCCATCTTGGTTGAAGATTTTTGTCAGATAAGAACCAGTGACATTGAGGCGACAAGGTGTTGTATTAGAAATAGTTTTTGGTACTGAGAAGTCGTTACCCCTAACAACGTTAGGAGCCGCAAGCAATGTACAAGCAAAAACAGAACTAAACAACAAAGTGTTGCGAGAGCAAATTTTATTCATTTTGTTTGTTAGTTGATTACACAACTGTAGTAATTTTGTAAGTACTTTCCGTTAAACATCTGTAGAGATGTTGTAATACAACACCTCTAGGCAATGCAACGTTTCTACTGAACTGTATTGGCGCACAATCCTTTACACCTGTAACCTCTGACCGCAGAGGCAAGGTTCGCTGAAATATTGCTTAAATCATTGACGTAATGGATTGTACAGCGATCGCCTGGGTAAGCACATCGTACAAGTGTCCTATTTTTGACTAGGATCAATGACCTATATAACTATTAGTTATGAATAGAGAATGTATATAGAGAAGTGAAAAGTCTCTATTCAGGTGATATTACTTGTTTGTTGTTAGATATAAATTTTAATACAACAAATAATGACTCTTATTGCAACCATTCTGGGTATAGTTGCTGGCATTTGCCTATATATCGGTCTGTTACATTTGCTGATTGCCTATGGGCGATTACAAACAGCGCTTCACTTCTGCTTTGGGTTAGTCTGCTTAGGAGTTTGTGCCTATATCCTGGCTTTGATACTCACATATCAAACCACTAATGTAGAAAACTACATAATTGCCAAAAAATTAGCATCTTCTATAGGGTATGTTGACGGAATTACTATTGTATGGTTTGTAGCTTTATATACTAAAGTTAAGCCAATGCGTTTAATTTTGGTACTGAATAGCGTGTACGTCATCAGCTTGTTAATTAACCAAATTTCCGCTACGGGGATTCTTTACTCTCATATCAGTAGCCTATCAAGTATTTCTTTGCCTTGGAGCGAATCGATTACTCACCCAAAAGGTACACTCAATCCGCTATTCAGTTTTCAATTATTAGCTTTAAACAGTAGTGCTGTTTTCTTGTTTTACGCCTGTTACCGTCAATACCGACGTGGTGAAAAGCAAGCAGCGTTGACTCTGTGTCTTTCCGTAGTGATTTTGGTAGGAACTGTTCAACACGATCGCCAAGTAGATTTAGGGACAATCAAATTCATATACCTGGCTGGATTTGGATTTATGTCCTTCGTGGTGATTATGAGTCTACGCTTAAGGAAGGAGTTGATTCAAGCGGTGAAGCTAGGGGAACAATTGATTGAAAGCGAACGGCTACGGAAGATTGCTGTAGAAGTGGAGCGAAATCGTCTCGCCCGCGATTTACACGATTCAGTATCGCAGACATTGTTTACTGTAGCGACAATTGCCGAAGCCTTGCCTAGAGTCTGGAAACGCAACCCAGAGGTAGCCCAGGAGGGATTAGAGGAACTTGCCCAATTGACACAAGGGGCATTAGCAGAAATGCGGAATTTACTAGTTGAGTTGCGTCCTAGTGGTTTGGCAGATAAACCTTTAGGTGAATTGCTACAACAGTTAACCAAGGGAATTCAAGGACGGGCAAGTTTTCAGGTAATAACGACGGTGGAAGGCGAGCGCTCTCTGTCTAATGAAGTGAAGCTTGTCTTCTACCGGATTACTCAAGAAGCACTAAATAATATTATTAAATATGCCCAAGCAACGCTTGTATCAGTCAGCCTCCACGGCGATTCACAGGAAATAGTCTTGCGTATTAGCGATAATGGCTGTGGTTTTGACTCCAACAAGATACCATCTGGTCATCTGGGAATAGCAATTATGAAAGAACGAGCTGAATCCATTGGTGCTATTTTCTATTTGTCAAGCTATCCAGGGGAAGGGACTGAGATTGTCCTGAGTTGGTCAATCGCTAGCTTGAAAATAGGGAATGGGGAGTAGGGAATTGGGAATGGGGCATTGGGTATAAATAAAGTTAACTACTAGAATCGTGATTTGTTCTTTTTGATTAGTCATTGGTAAGGGTTTTAGGCGTATTTGTTTTTGTAACATAGTTATGTTTATTTCCATCAACTTACTTACAAAAGACAGGTTTACATATTACATTGTGGGATTTTTGCGTGATTGACTGGCGAGAAATGAAAAATTAAAGATTAAGAATCTCACGTATAAATACTGAAAATGGAACAATAATGCCAATGTATTAAAAATAGTCTTAATACCCCGGATTTATATATGGAAAAAGATAAATCATTGAAACCGATTCGGGTCATTACTGTTGACGATCATCAAATCCTGCGGGGAGGTATTAAATTTCTCTTGCTGGCGTTTGATGACATGGAATTAGTGGGTGAAGCGCGTAATGGAGATGAAGCAGTACATTTGTGCGAACAGTTGCAGCCAGATGTAGTGCTGATGGATTTGATGATGGTGGGGATGAATGGAGCAGAAGCAACAAGAGCTATCCGCAAAAAATACCCAGAAATTCAAGTTTTAATTTTGACGAGTTTTCTAGCGAATGATTTGGTACAGCAAGCAATGCAAGCCGGAGCTATTGGCTACCTGCTCAAGGGTATCTCGATTGATGAGTTGGCGGATGCCATCCGAGCCGCTGCGATCGGTCGGTCGATGTTGACAGTAGAGGTGATCCAGGCTTTGCTGCAACCGAGCAAACTATCATCCCAACCTGTCTTGAGCAAGCGACAGGAAGAAGTTTTAGCACTGCTGGCTTTAGGATTAAGTAATGACGCGATTGCTCAACGGATGAAACTGAGTCCTTCTACCATCAGGCATCATGTCAGCCAGGTACTAAATAAGTTAGGAGTAACGAACCGTACTGAGGCTGCAACTACAGCAGTGCGAGTTGGATGTGTTTAGTATTGGTGAATTAACTTAGTTACTTTTGAATATTTTATATTGCAAAGTTTTAAGATAATTGATTTTAACAAGAGTAGTAGCGATAGCTACGGTGGGCTATGCCAACACTACTACTCTTGTTACGCCAGTAAGGTGTTTAATTTTTGCAGGTCGATGCATCTAAGTTGTAAGTCGATGCAACTTAGTTGCAGGTCAATGTATCTAAGGTGCAGGTCGATGTATCTAAGTTGCAAACCGATCCAAGTAAGGTACAAGTTGATACATCTAAGGTGCAGGTCGATGCAACTAAGGTGCAGCCTGATAGGAAAGGGAAAAATTCAAAGTTTCTACATAGTTGCAATGAGGACAAACATGAGTCCTCGTAGATAGAGACTTTTTAAGTTTCTTGCCACAGTTAGAACAATTTTGACTAGTATTGTGGGCAGGTAC
>NZ_JAVRBN020000086.1:0-14447 GCF_034531305.2 Nostoc sp. ChiQUE02 | reverse complement strand
GCGTAGCCGAACGGGAGCAGGGGGAGAAAGAAAAATCTTATCTGAGTAAATTTGGATAATTTATTTTCTGGAAGTCCTTAAGCAACTTCATAGCCAGTGTAGGGTCTTAATTCCGATGGACGAAAGCCAAGGACAATGTGTTCTTTAGGAATTCCAGCCCGTTCTAAATCAGCGGCAATGCCTTCTTCCGTGCCATCCCGTTGAATCCAGATTTTGCCATCAATTAGGTCAATATGAACCAGACAGCCATGAATGCGGCGTTCGCGTAGCGTGCCGTAGGCATTCGCTATCCCAACCTAGATCCATCCACAAATAGCGAGTCTCTTTCAGAGAGGCTTTATTTCTATTTTAGGAAATCTCTGACTGCGCCTAACATCTTCGTTAGGGATTTCCAGAAATTAAATTATCCCATTTTTAGAGCCAAGACGATGATCGGATTCTTCCTCCCCTGCTTCTTCTGCTCCCCCTGCTTACACAGCGATGGGACATTTTTTTGGAAGTCCCTTAAATCCCATGCGTAGGTATAACCCGTCTTAGACATCGCTACACTAGATTTATCAAGAAAAATAGGCTGTCTGAGTTGTGTAAGTCAAACAGGGTAGCAGGAGGAATACGATGAAAGCAGTCGTTATCCGTCAGTATGGGCCGGCTGAAGTGTTGCGCTATGAAGACGTGGAGCAGCCGAAACTTGAGCCAATGCAGTTACTTGTGAAAGTTCGTGCTAGTAGTGTCAATCCCGTTGATTGGAAAATTCGCCAGGGAATGTTGAGCTTGATTAGCGGGAGCAAATTCCCGAAGATTTTGGGGTTTGATGTGGCGGGAGATGTGGTAGCCGTTGGCTCTGGTGTCACACACTTTAAACCAGGAGATGCTATTTATGGCAGTACTAGCTTCCCTGGAGGAGGTTATGCCGAATTTGCAGCCATCCCAGAAAATTTGGCGGCGTTCAAACCAACAAACTTGTCCTATGAAGAAGCTGCGGCTGTACCTTTAGCAGCGCTCACGGCTTTACAAGCGCTGCGAAATGAGGGAAATATTCAAACAGGGCAAAATGTCTTGATTAATGGTGCTGCGGGCGGTGTGGGGGTTTTTGCAGTGCAAATTGCTAAGGCTTTAGGGGCAGTGGTGACGGGAGTTAGCAGTACCAAAAACTTGGATTTGGTGAAATCTCTAGGAGCAGACCGCGTGATTGATTATACGCAGCAAGATTTCGTCGAAGATACAGCGCAGTATGACATTATCTTTGATGCAGTGGGTAAGCGATCGCTCTCTCAAACCAAAAGAGTCCTCAAATCCAAGGGAATTTATATTACAACGCTACCCAGCCCCGAAGTCTTCTTAGAGGGCGTCTTAACAGCGTTTCTTCCTGGTCAAAAAGCTAAATTTATCCTGCAAAAACCCAACACTCAGGATTTGGTTTATCTGAAAGAATTGATTGAAACGGGTAAAATTCGTGTGGTGATTGATCGCACATATCCCTTACAAGAAGTAGCGGCGGCTCATGCTTATAGCGAAAGTGAGCGTGCAGCGGGAAAAATTGTGTTGGCGCAGCCCGTCGTAGACATCGCGGTTTCTAGTTGACTTTCCAAATATCCTCTCAGACCTTTTTAAATTTTGGATTTTAAACTATTCAATCCAAAATCCAAAATTTAAAATTCGGTGATATCATGTCCGGCTAATTAGTTACAGTTACCACATCTGTGCAAAAATCGGAAAAGCTTCTTTCCCCCTGCTGCCTGCCTCCAGCAAGAACTGCGGTCTTAATGATAGATAAGTCTTTAACCGGACACGATATGAGTGGTGCTACTTGACTTGTATAAACGAGATTATGTTATCTAAGTCAGCTTTAAAAGATTTATAATCACCAGCACCAAACTCACGGCATAGACCACCAGTTTCATTTTGGCATACACGTACCACTGTACCTGCTGGTACACTTAATGAGCTAATAGTGTCATTCCCCACAACATTTAAGTCACCTTGGTTGGCTTTGTATACTCCTGGACTTGTAGGAAAAGACTGAGAAACCCCAGCAAAATTAGGGTCACTGTAGACCTTAACCTGTGCTGACGGATTGGAGGAGAGATTGGAGGAAAGCTTATAGATCGCGCCGCTGTAATCATCCGAAATTAACAAATTACCTTGCTGATCGACTGCCGTATCCACGGGTCGCCCCCAGATTTTTTGTGTTTCTGTAACTAACCAGCCGCTGACTAAATCCATCTGCGTTCCTAGTGTCTTTGTCGTACTGTTCCAAGGAAAGTAAGCAATTTTGTAGCCCGTTTTCTTCTGCCGATTCCATGAACCATGTAGCCCCACCACTACCCCACTTGAGTACAGGCTGGGAAACTTGGTATTTTGTAAGAATGTTAGTCCCAAGGGAGCCGAATGGGCTTGGATACCCTTGCTAATCCTGTCCATTGCATTGCAATTAATATGTCCATCAGCATTGAACTGATAGTCGCGGTCAAATGGCATATTGTCGAGGCCATTTGACGTGTCAGGATTGGGGTTGCAGAATGGCCAACCGTAGTTACCGCCATCTCGGACTTTTGTGAACTCCTCTGGTGGGTGGTTGTCTACATAGGAGGGGACAACCTTACCGTAATTACCACTGCTATCCTTGAAGGGATAGGCGATGTTATCTCGATTATTAACGACTACCCAAAGATCGTTTGTGCCAGGTAAGAATGCTAACCCTTCAGCATTACGTAAACCTTGGGCAAAAAGCCGCTGATTGGTTCCATTAGCGTTGTACTGGTAAATCGCAGCACGCTTTGGGTAACTGACAGTATCTTTCACGCAAGCATTGCACGTAGAGGCGATCGACACATATAGTTTGTGATTGGCATCAAGTGCGATATTTTTCAGTTCGTGACCATAAATACCTTTGAGTTCCGATGTGCTGTTGTCTGGTAAGCCAATTACAACGATTTGACGATTTTTCGCGATTAAGTCTCCAGACTTGTAGATGAAGCGGTTAATTTGATGAGTCTCAGAGATATAAACGTATGTGGTGTTGTCAATCTTATGAAACACAATGTCGTGTGGTTTACGTAGACCCGTCACGAAGTCAGAAATAATTGGGTCTTTGCTGCCATTTGACCGGACAATTAACACTTTACCCTTAGCGGGCTGTGACACTAAAAGATCCCCATTGGGAGCAACTGCTATAAAGCGAGCTTGTTCAATGCGAGCATAAACAGAGATAGAGAAGTTGGGCGGAACTTTCAAGTAACGGTTAACATCAAAGGGCCAAGAGGTCATTGTACTAGGTACTTTCACCTTGGTTTCAACAGAGGCAGCTGGCGGGATGCCGAATGCTGTGGTGGGAACAACCTCTAAGGACATCAAACTAACGAGCGATGCAGATAGTATGCGTCCTAGCATCTGTGTTGGTTTTAGAGCAAACATAACTATTCTTAACTTCCCTCTAACGTTGTAGTCATTTAGATTACACATGGCTCTCGGCTAGCCGATTTTTCCGAGAGTTAGAACAAAGATTACTCAGGGGTAGTCGTTTTTGAGAATACTTCGTTAAATATATTTATATACTCGTATTTTTCCTAGATCATCAGAAAAGGGGTGAATCGAAAGTTACAAACAAAGGCAGAGCGATCGCTCTTTCAAGCCAAAATAGTCCTCAAATTTAACGGAATTATCACTATTCTACTTAGCCCCAAAGCATTATGCAGAGCGTCTTAACAGCGTTACTTCCCGGTCAAAAAGCCAAATTTATCCTTGAAAAACCCAACGCTGAGGACTTGGTTTTTCTTAAATAATTGATTGAAGCTGGTAAAATCAATGTGGTGATTGATCGCACATATCCCTTGGTAAAACTAGCAGCGGCTCATGCTTGTAGCAAGAGTGAGTGTGCAGTGGGGAAAATTGCTTAGGCGCAGCCCGCACTTCTCTACGAGACGCTGCGCGTAGCTTGCTTCCCCGTAGGGGTACGGCATGGTTCGACTCCGCTCACCAGCCGCTCGGTGATCATCGTAGACATTGCAGCTAGCAATTGATCCAAAAAACCAACGTGGAACCTAACCCCCTTCCCCCCTTCTCGACGCGGGAAGGGGGAAAATTCAAAGTCTCTCTCCTTTTAGGCTATGGTGTACACACAAGTACTTTCGTTCACAACACAAGTGCTTTCGTTCACAACACAAGTACTTTCGTTCACAACACAAGTACTTTCGTTCACAACACAAGTGCTTTCGTTCACAACACAAATGCTTTCGTTCACAACACAAATGCTTTCGTTCACAACACAAGTGCTTTCGTTCACAACACAAGTCTTTTTTGAACCTTTGAGGGAATGAAACAGCTTTGCTTTTCAAGAGGGGTTGGGGGGATTAAAAGTCTGTGAAGCCACTCTAAAAGACTTGTGTGTACACAGTAGCCTTTTAGGAGAGAGATTTAGGGAGAGGTTTTCCAGATACGGTGAAAAGCTAAGTATTTTTTCCTGTGATATTTCTGCAATAACCCTGAAATCTGGAAACATTACTCAAGCTAGTGGATATACTCGTAATCAAAATCTCAACAGAAGCGAGTATTATGCTGGACTGGTTAGCTATTTGGGGTGTAACTCAGGCCGCCGGGTTGATTTTTAAACCCATTCTGGAAGATTTAGCCAAGGATGCTGCTAAAGATTGGGCTAAAGATTTATTAAAAGGCATCCCTGGCAAGATTTTCCAGAAACTTAAGAAGGAAGACATAGAAATTGCTGCTGGTAAAGCCTTAAAGGAATTTTTGCAACTCATGCAGCAGCAGTTAAAGGTTCGTTGTAAACTTGCAGAAACTGAGATTAAAGAGTACACCAAAGACATCAAGAAGTTTATCAGCGATAAGTCGGTTACAGAAATTCTTGGTAAGGCTTTTGATATTAATTGTGAATTTCTAGACGCTAAAACTCTAGAAGATAGTTGGAACAGGCTGCAATTAAAACCTCTGCCATTTAAGTTTAACTGGCAATCAATTACAGAACAGTATTTAACACAAGTCCAAGAACTTCTTTTAGATTCAAAAGATTTACACCATATCCTAGAATTACAAAAATTATCTGACATTGAAATAAATACAAAAGAAATTGCTGGGGTTATTGTAGATTTTAATTTAACTAAATATCAAGAAGGAATCCGCGAACGCTATGCCAATCTCAAATTAGATAGCTTAGATACTAGCGGCTATGCCTATAACGAACTGAAATTATGGCGGATTTTTACTGCTCAAAATGTCCGGGAAACTCATCAAGTTTTGCCACAAGTTCACGAACTGCCTAAAGAACATCTTAGACGGCTGCGAGAAAGTGATCAACTAGAAGCAGTTGAATTAGAAGAATTAGAACGCCACAAACGGGTTTATTTTGAACAGCCGATCCGTTCAGTATTAGATGTTGTCAATAAAAAGCAAGATCATAAATATATTATGATTTTGGGCGATCCTGGTTCCGGTAAGTCTACTTTGTTGCAATTTCTCGCTTTGAATTGGGCAGAGTCTCCACTGGATAATGTTATATCTTTACCAATTCCCTTGCTAATTGAATTACGCACTTATATGCGGCGACGGGAAGATAAAGAGTGCAATAATTTTCTCGAATTCTTCCATAACTGTAGTGGTGCAATTCATCATCTCAATCAGCTTGAACTAGATAAACAATTAAAAGCTGGTAATGCGTTAGTGATGTTTGATGGTTTGGATGAAGTCTTTGACCCTGGTAAGCGAGAGGATGTAATTACTGATATTCATCGCTTTACTAATGACTATCCTGATGTGCAGGTAATTGTCACTTCTCGGATTATTGGCTATAAACCGCAACGATTGCTTAATGCTGAGTTTCGCCACTTTATTTTACAAGATTTAGACTCAGAACAAATTCAGGATTTTATCAACCGTTGGCATGAGTTAACTTTTACTGATGCAGTAGATAAAGTGAGAAAACGGGAACGGCTAAAAAGAGGAATTGCAGCTTCCAAATCTATTGCAGAATTAGCGGGAAATCCTCTGCTGTTGACGATGATGGCAATTCTGAATCGGAATCAAGAGCTACCAAGAGATAGAGCTACACTTTACGATCAAGCATCGCGGGTACTACTACATCAATGGGATGTAGAACGCGCTTTGACAGAAGATCAGAGGTTAGACCCCAAGACGATTGATTATAAAGATAAGCAAGCGATGCTGCGTCAGGTTGCTTATCTTATGCAAACTGGTGATAAAGGTTTGGCAGGTAATTTGATTAATGAAAATGATTTAGTCAAAGTTCTGACTGATTATCTCAAAACCATAGAATTTGATAAACCCAGAGAAGCTGCGCGGGTGATGATTAATCAACTGCGGACTCGCAACTTTATGTTATGTTTCCTGGGTGCGGATTATTATGCTTTTGTGCATCGCACATTTTTAGAATATTTCTGTGCTTGGGAGTTTGTCTGGCAGTTTAAAGAAACGCAAACGCTGAACATTGAGCAACTTAAGAATGAAGTTTTTGGCAAACACTGGCAAGATGAAAGTTGGCATGAAGTCTTGCTGTTAATTGCGGGAATGATTGAGCCAAGATTTGTAGGGGATATTCTTGATTATTTAATGGTGCAAGATGGCGAAGAGGAAAAGTTTGTCAATCTCTTTTTAGCGGCTAAGTGTCTTGTAGAGGTGAGAAATCGCCGGGTAATTGAGTCAACGGCTAAGAAATTACTTGACAAGCTCAAAGATTTAACTAATTATGACCTTTGGTATTATTACGACCCCCGGATATATGGAGAAGAAACTAAGCTAGTTCAGGAAATTCACACTCAAGCAGTCACAGCAATTGCAATGACCTGGCAAGAATCTTTCGACACCAAAACCTGGCTCAAAGAACTCGCTAACCAGGATGATCGCGAAGATGTGCGACTTGCAGCAGTCATAGAATTAGCAGAGAACTTCAAAGATGACCCCAACACTAAAACCTGGCTCAAAGAACGCGCTACCCAGGATTATCACAAAGATGTTCGACTTGCAGCAGTCATAGAATTAGCGGAGAACTTCAAAGATAACCCTGACACCAAATCAATCCTCAAAGAACTCGCTACCCAAGATGATCACGAAGATGTGCGACGTGCAACAGTCGGAGAATTAGCGAAGAACTTCAAAGATGACCCTGACACCAAATCAATCCTCAAAGAACTCGCTACCCAAGATGATCACGAAGATGTGCGAGGTGTAGCAGTCCAAGAATTAGCAAAGAACTTTAAAGATGACTCCGACACCAAAACCTGGCTCAAAGAACGTGCTACCAAGGATGATAACTACTTTGTGCAAGGTGTAGCAGTCGAAGAATTAGCAAAGAACTTTAAAGATGACCCCGACACTAAAACCTGGCTCAAAGAATGCGCTACCCAGGATGATTATCAGTATGTGAGAGGTACAGCAGTCCAAGAATTAGCGAAGAACTTCAAAGATGACCCCGACACCAAATCCATTCTCAAAGAACGCGCTACCCAAGATGATCACTGGGTTGTGCGACGTGCAGCAGTCAGAGAATTGGTAAAGAACTTCAAAGATGACCCCGACACCAAATCCATTCTCAAAGAACACGCTACCCAGGATGATGATAACGATGTACGAGTTACAGCAGTCCAACAATTAGCTAAATACTTTAAATATCAGCCTGAGTTGTTTGACATCTACTACAACTGCGCTGTTGATGATTCCTTTGAGCGCGAGGAAGAGGATGAAACCAATCCTCGGCACATTGCACTGGAGATAATTATCAAGCAATTTCCTCAGCATGACCAGACTTTACCACTGTTGCGCGATCGCACAGAGAATGACCCAGATGAGCAAGTGCGGGAATTTGCTCAGAAGAAGTTAAAGCAGTTGGAAGGGTAAATGTAAGCTGATTTACTATTCACAGCAGAAACCGCAAAAGAAAGGCTTACTATTATCTATGTCACAATTGAGGAACAGACGATTTACCCAACATACGCACAAGCTATAGCCTGTCTACGTGTCTGTCAGATGTTGTCAAACACCTATCGGAGTATTGAGCTATTTCGCTTTGATGACCAAACCGGAGTTGTATTTATTTTTGTCAATGAAGAACTCCAAATCATTATACCCGCTAATGGAAACTGGAGGTTTTTAAATGCGACCGAATTTTGAAGCAATGACTAACAAAGAACTAATAGCTTACGCACTTGCACACCGGGAAGATGTAGAGCCTTTGCGTGTTTTGTACAGCCGCCGCACCCCTGACTCGGAAGCAACATGGTACGGGCCAATGGTAGCTGAAGACGGTACGCCAATAGAAGAAAATATTCGCATTGCAGAAGAAGCAATTAGGCAACGCATTGAGCAAGCAAATCAAAGCAAGCAAGATTCTCAAAGTTAAGAATAAAAGATTGACTAAAAATTATAAACAACACAGAAGTTCGTCAGCAAATCAACCAATATTTAGATGTATTATCTTCAGAACGCCTAGAACTGGTTGCTGATTTTTTAGCATATCTGGCAGATAAGGAGAGTGAAGATGCTACCCAAGAGTTACTTGATATCCCTGGATTTATTGAATCCTTTGAAGAAGGTAAAAAAGATATTGCTGAAGGTCGGGTAAAAAATTGGAGAATGATTCGGTCTGATGTATAGAAGCCCTGGCGAATGGAATTCGCGGCTATACAGACAAAACCCACCTCCGTGGGTTTCAAATTCTTTGAGTCCGCGCAGGCGGACTTGGTTTGTGTAGCTGCGATTTCTAATCGCTTATCGACGAGAAGCTTATGAATAAATATGAAATATACAATCGTTATTCAATGGTCAGAAGAAGATCAATGTTATGTGGTTTTGCTACCTGAGTTTATGCATATAATGCAGCCTTGCACTCACGGAGAGACTTATGAAGACGCTCTTAAAAATGCTCAAGAAGTTTTAGAAATACTGATTGAATCATCTTTGGCTGACGGTGAACCTTTACCAGAGCCTAAGACGCTAGGAAAGTCTTTGGAAGTTGCATAAAATTTATGAATTAAAAAGGTAGCTTATGAACACATCTGTAAATACAGCCAAAGTCTACGATGAAATTATAGAGTTTATTGCTGCTGGAACCACTCCCCAAAGTGTTATCGATTTTAAACTCTCGGATGCAGCCAAAGACCGTTTAGAGGATCTCGTTTACCGCGCAAAAACTGAAGGTCTGACAGGAAGCGATAAGCGAGAGTTAGATCATCATTGCTGTCCACTATAGATAAATGTATTGTCCATCTCGGTGAGGAGCGATCGCTGTGTTGCCCAAGTTTATCTAGAATCTTTGTTTCTTCGCAGCTGATTTACAACAGTTAGCGCTCATCTGCTACTCCCTAAATGTTATATCAAACATTTGAAAAAGACAGAATACCCCATAATTAACTTTTTTACACTCGTTTAACTTTATATATTTTGGCTTAAAACTCAGTTTTTAATTTAAAAAGCCCTGAGATAAATTCAGGGCTTTGTTTTATATCAGGTTTATTAAATGCCAGCCTAAAAATCTTTGCCAGCGCTTTCTATACAAATTATCATCGCTCAATCGCTTGCAGAAAAATAGCGCATAACTACCCAATTTTTACCCATCTTACCTGGGTATACCCTTAATACTTTCTTTATATTTGCACAGACCTCTACCGCGAAATCATTTATCTTCAGATTTTGCAGTATGAAATTCCAAAATCAGATGCAGTAAGCGGTTGTGCCTTGAAATAATCAAGGAACACGAACGGCTCGATCATCTCTCCAAGATTTAGACAGACTGAGGAGGGGAGCGATCGGGTCAAGATGAATAATACCGCGCTTGCCAGTGATACCACTTTAAAAAAAGAATGTGACAGATACAAGCCTAGAAACCCAGATGAAATTTAGCTTTCTGAATTTTTAACTTTTAATTTTTAATTTTTAATTGATATGAGGGGGTGGTATCTGCTGTCTTTTTCTCTCACTTCATGTAGAACAGCATCCTTTTCAAAGGATTCATTGATTTGATAAAGGCAAGCAAATGGTGAAACAAGTTCTGCCTGGCTGCGACTCAAATGAGAGCGTACCGTGATGGCGATTTTCTACAATCCGGCGAACGGTTTCCAAGCCGAGTCCTGAACCATGTCCCACTGATTTGGTGGTGAAGAAAGGTTCAAAAATGCGGGTTTTAATTTCAGGTGGAATTCCACTACCAGAATCGATGATGTCAATATGGGCAAAGCGATCGCAATGCTGTGTTGTAATTTCCAGCAGTCCCTTACCATCCATTGCATCAATAGCGTTGTCAATTAAGTTCGTCCACACCTGATTCAGTTCACTGCCATAGGCAAGGATTTTAGGAAGATGTTGATCATAATTGCGTTGAACTTGAATACCGCACTTGAGTTTATGAGCAAACAATCGCAAGGTATCTTCTAAACCTTGATATATATTTATTTCTTGCTGAACGCCTTGATCGAGGTAAGAGTATGACTTCATCGCTTGCACAAGTTCAGAAATCCTCTCGGCCCCTCGCAAACCATGTTTAATCATCGACATGACTTCAAAGGAAAGCGATAGCCAGTGCAATCCGATTTCTCGCAATTCAGTCTCGTCGTTGCGCCAACGTTCCATGAGCCGATCTAGGCTTTCGACTTCAATGCCGCCTTCCGCTAAAGGTTCCGCTAATTTCCATGCCTCTTTTACACCATAATCTTCTAACCATTCCAGCAACACAGTTTCGCGATCGCTTAGTGTTAACGGATCTAGACGATTATTTAAAATAGCATCATAACCGCGATCGCGCAGTTTCAACCAGTTTTGAGTATGCGCTTCCTCAACATTGCGTTGCCCATAAACTAAATTCATTCGTTGTAGTTCTAGGATGGCGGCTGGCATTTCCTCTAAAGTCCGAACGAGGGCTGCGGCTGGGTTGTTGAGTTCATGAGCTAGACCGGCGGCAAGTGTCCCTAAAGCTGCCATCTTTTCCCGCCCACGAATGAAAGACTCTAGCCCCCGGACACGACGTTGCATAATACGGAAGACCATCCGCTCAAAATCGCGACATTCATGCAGCAGTTTACGGAAATCTTCTCCCTTAAGCTCATAAAGGTTGCAATTTGTCAATGCTCGCATTGTCACAGGTGCAGGTTCATCTGTGAGTACTGGAATTTCGCCAAAAAATGATGGGGCTTCGTGTTGCCCGATGGGAATTTCAACTCCTTCACTGCGGCGGGTGATGTTGATTTTACCTTTGACTAAGATAAATAAGCGACATGCAGGGTCTCCCTCGTGGGACAACACTTCTCCGGCGGAAAGTTCAACTGTTTGAGCGCGATCGCAAACCCACTCCAATTTTTCTTTAGGAAGCTGTTGAAACGGGTCTAAGTTGATCAATTCTTCAATACACAACATGAATCAACCTCCTTGAGATGGCAGGGGGGCAGGGGGCAGGGGAGAGGGTTTGCAGATTTTACTTAAAATGATAATAATGCAACTTGCTAAGTACGGTAACTTAGTTTTTCCGGCTTCAGCTAAACATTGCTCAGGTAGCGGTGAACGAATTGAATGGCGATCGAACCTTCACCCACACCGGATGCCACCCGCTTAATTGACCCGTAACGCACATCTCCGGCTGCAAAGATGCCAGGAACGCTGGTTTCTAGCAAAAAAGGAGAGCGTTCCAAAGGCCAAGCTGGGGGAGATTTGCCATTGTGCATCAAGTCGGGGCCTGTGATAACAAACCCCTGAGTATCCCGTCGAATAACACCATCGAGCCAATCAGTTTTGGGGCTAGCACCGATGAAGATGAAAAGCGATCGCGCTGGCACGGTTTCAGTTTGTCCAGTTTTGACATGGGCAATCGCAATTTCTTCTAGATGTTCATCTCCCTTCACTTCGACGACGCTGCAACCTGTGCAAACTTGGATATTTGCAGTAGCCGCAATCTGCTCAATCAAATATTGGGACATACTGGATGAAAGCGATTCACCCCGAACCAACATAATCACTTTGCTGGCATACTTAGAAAAGTGCATTGCTGCCTGTCCGGCAGAATTTGCCCCGCCTACTAGGTAAACCTCTTCATTGCTACAGGCGATCGCCTCAGTCATGGCAGCACCGTAATAAATTCCTGCTCCTGTGAGCTTCTCGGCTCCTGGAACATTTAGCCAACGGTAGGAAACGCCGGTTGCAACTAAAAGTGCATGGCAACTAATCTCGCTGCCATCCGCCAATTGCAGAACCCGATAAGGATCTTGCAACTTAACCCCAGTTACTACTTGAGGAGTGAGAATTTCTACCCCAAACCGTCGCGCCTGAGTGACTCCCCGTCTGGCCAAATCGCTACCGCTCAAACCAACAGGAAACCCTAAATAGTTCTCAATGCGCGAACTCGTGCCTGCTTGACCACCTGGTGCCTCACGCTCAATTAAGACCGTACTCAATCCCTCAGAAGCTCCATAGACTGCGGCTGCTAGTCCAGCAGGCCCAGCACCCACGATCGCTAAGTCATAGAAGGGGCGCTCTGCTTGGGTTTGCAGTCCAATTTTGGCAGCAATCTCTAAATTAGATGGTTGGATTAATCGGGAACCATCGGGAAATAGCACTAAGGGCAATTGCTGTCTGCCATCAGCTTCTGCATATTCCACTAATTTTGCCGCATCCGGCTCCAGTTCAATATCTAACCACTTGTATGGAATCTGATTACGCGCCAGGAAATCTTTCACCTGATGGGAAAAAGGCGACCAGCGATTACCAATGACTCGAATACCTTCAAAGGGTGGGCGGAATCCAGCTAGCCAGTCATCTAGCAAATCATCCAAAACCGGATATAGTCGCTCTTCTGGTGGATTCCAGGGCTTAAGTAAGTAATAATCAAGTTTGGCACTATTAATTGATTTAATGGCAGCATCCGTATCTGCATACGCTGTCAGCAAAGCACGTTTCGCATCAGGAAAAATGACTTTTGCCTGTTCAAGGAACTCCACACCTCCCATTTGGGGCATTCTTTGATCGACCAAGAATAGAGCAACTGCTTCATTCCGCAATTTTAGTTGCTGCACCACGTCTAGAGCGGCAATACCGGAATCTGCCCGGACAATGCGAAAGCGATCGCCATACTGATGCCGCAAGTCTCGTGACACCGCTTGCAACACTTCAGGATCGTCATCGACAGTTAAAATTGCAGGTTTCGCCATAACTACTGTTACTTAACAATTGCAGTGCCTAGCCGTTATTTCAAAAATCTGTAAATATCTACTGTTTAACTAGTTGCTTTAAACGAAAGTATGCCTCTTCGGGTGTCAGCGCTTCTGATTGACTTTCATTAGGTATATAAAATACCCAGGTATCGGGAAAGTAATGCACCACAAAGCTGGGAATCAAACCCAAGCTGACTGCTTGCTTTCCGAGTTTTTCAGCTTGTTCCTCTAAACCCAGTTGATCGTGAAATAGATGTTCAGCCATACTTTTTATCTCCCTGCACTTTCTTTGATTCTAGAAGAACCTTCAATACCAGCATTGCACTAAAGGTGATTCACCATTCACTATGTTCCAGAATGAGCTTAAGAATATTTTGGTATTAGACCTAAATAACTTCAAATATACTTTCGTAAAGAATCATAAAGCTATTTTGGTCATTTACGTTAATCTGAAATTGCATTGGATAAGGGGACAGGGCATTTCTCCCGTTGAGATATTGGGAAATCATCTCTGCTTACAGTCAAGTTGGAGGAGCGATCGCACTATTCCATCAACGCCTTAAGAAACTTCTACATTTTTGAGCATGACTGGTCAGTTCGTGTTCATTGGGATTCCTTAAACCCTGACTGCCACTGAATAGATGATCCCGCAAGAGTGAGCGCTGAACATGTGTCGCAGATGAAATTTATGTTTTAAAGTAGAAAGTAGTGTAATTGAAAGTGTTTGTTACTAGCAATGAACGTTTTAGGCTTAGTCCTGCCAGTCCTGTTACTGCTAGGCACGCCTGCTATAGCAGTTGAGTTGAAAGGGCAAAATATTGATGGTCAAAAGCTGCCTGCCAAAGCTTATTATTATGCAACTGGTGGTGTCTACAAAGTTCAGGTAAGCTTTCATAACATTTTTTAAGCAATTGGTTAATATTTTCGCTACGTCATCCTGCTTCCGCTCCAGAAGATAAATTTTTATCGGTTGTGATGTTTTTGGTAACAACTATCTTTTGGCCTTTGTTAATTCCGATGTCCTGTTTAGAAATGTTTAAAGAAAAGAGAATAGACTTTAATAAAATGATTCCTGTTTTCTTAGCAATATTTGTATTTAGTATTTCATATTATTTCACCGAATAATTCATAATTCAATACAGTTCAGTTAAAAAAATTGTAGGTTGGGTTAAGCAAAGCGCAACCCAACAAAGTCTTGGTAATGTTGGGTTTAGTTCCTCAAACGCCACTTGCTTCTCCCAAGGGGAGACGCTACGCGAACAAGTCGGGAAACCGCAAGGGCGCAGTGGC
>NZ_JAVRBN020000085.1:0-14523 GCF_034531305.2 Nostoc sp. ChiQUE02 | reverse complement strand
GGATGGTGCGTTACGGAAACCGTAACACACCCTACACATACTTAGATTTTTTCATAAATCAAATCCGATTGCTATATATGACCATAATTTTAACTAACGACGACGGCATCGACGCTCCCGGTATCCAAGCTCTGCTGAAAGCTGTAAACGGCAAAAATGCTATTATTGCTGCTCCTGCCGATCATCAGTCTGGCTGTGGACATCAAGTTACCACCACTCGTGCCATCAACCTCCAGCGACGTTCTGAAACTGAGTATGCGATCGCAGGTACTCCCGCTGATTGTGTAAGAATTGCCATAACACAAATTACCGCAGATGTCAAATTTGTGCTTTCAGGTATCAACGCTGGGGGCAATTTGGGAGTCGATGCTTACATTTCTGGCACAGTGGCTGCTGTGCGGGAAGCCGCAATGCACGGTATTCCTGGAGTTGCCATTTCCCACTATCGCAAAGCCAAGCAGAATTTTGATTGGGATCTGGCTGCCAAATTCACCGCTGAAGTTTTAGCGGACTTACTCAAGCGTCCTTTAGAACCGGGAAGCTTCTGGAATGTGAACTTGCCGCATCTGCAACCAGGAGAACCACATCCGGAAATGGTGTTTTGCCAAGCCTGTACCAAACCTTTGCCCGTTAACTATCGAATTGAAGGCGATAATTTTTATTATGTAGGCGAATATGCCAAACGCGATCGCACTCCTGGTAGCGATGTGGATGTATGTTTTTCCGGCAATATTGCGGTAACTCAGTTAAGGGTTTGATACTACTCGCTTCAGATATTAAATACGTAATTTGATCTGAAACTGGGTATTACAAATAAGTACTTTAGATGAAATAGGTTTTCAAAGATGATTTTAACCTTCAGAAATATCAGTGCTGTGTGTGCCGCATTTTTATTAGTCAGTGTTAGCAGCTTTCATAAGTCAGCCATCGCCACTGTAAACAACCAATCCCAACTGATAGCACAGCAAAGTAAAACCCAGCCACACCCAGTTTTTAAATCTATTTTGCCGAAATTAAAGCAAAAGACTCAGATTAAGATTTTATTGCCGAAGTTTATTCCTGAGTCAGATGGGGAAAATCCAATTTACGCGATTATAGAAGCCGCTACGCAAAAAAAGTACGATATTTTACTTGGTTTCAGTCCCGATTGTACTGGTGGAACTGCTTGCCGTTTGGGTGTCATTTCCGCTGAAGCTGTAACCCGCAAAACACCGCGCCTGACTGGTAAACCTGTATCTTTAGCTAAGGGTATTACTGGCTATTTTGTGGATTCTACTTGTGGTGCTAATTGTTCAGATGCGACCTTGACTTGGAGACAACAGGGTGTGCAATATGTTGTTGGGCTAAAAGCAGGCGAACGCACTTCTTTGGTAAAAATGGCTAATTCTGCGATTAATCCCTAGCTAACGTCAGAGTTTGATTGTACTTAAGAGCGAAACAGCTGTGGCAATTGAGAAACATCTATGGCGTAGTTAACAATCCACAGCAAGCTCTAAACATCAGAGCTTCAATAAATCAATATACTTAGTCTCTAGAATAAAACATCTACTAAGGAGCTACAAAAATGACTTCAACTTTTGTTTGCTCTATTTTCTTGTATTAGATGGAGAATCGATGGCACTAAAGAAACAACTATAATTAATCCAATAATCGGTAACAAATATTTATCTACTTGTTCAGGTGGCAGAGATTTTCCTAAGAAAAACCCTAACAGGGTGATGCCGAATGTCCAAACAAAGCCACCGATTAAGTTGTAAGACATAAATGTCCGGTAATGCATCGCACCAATCCCAGCTACAATTGGTGCAAAAGTCCGTACAATGGGTAAAAAACGTGCTAAGACAATCGTTTTTTTACCGTGCTGTTGATAAAAGCTTTGGGTTTTAACAAGATGTTTTTTATGAAACAGCCATGAATCTTCCTTCTGAAATAGTCTTCTGCCAAATTTATGCCCAGTAACATAGCCAACATTGTCACCTAAGACTGCACAAATAAAAGCACCAATAATTAGAACCCAAATGTTCAGTAAATTCTGAGATGCGACAAATCCAGCAGTGAACAATAAACTATCTCCAGGCAGAAAAAAACCAATTAACAAACCAGATTCAGCAAAGACAATCGCCCATACCCCAAAGTAGCCGAGTGATTTTATGAGTTCTGGTAAATCCAGATGCATAGAATTTCTTACCTTTCAACAATAGATCCACAACATCTTAACGTTTAGCAATTTTCTTGAATAAAAAGTAATATTAAATTTACGTAAAGTTCTTGTGTCATCTTGGGAAATGTAATGACAGTTGGTAGCTTTTAAGTTAAGGGTGCAAGATGCAAAGGTATTTGAAAGTACTAAGACTATTTTGGGGTGCTGCGATCGCAGCTGAGTTGGAGTATCGGATTAATTTTTTCATAGCTACCCTCAGCAGCTTGGGAAATCTTGTCGGCAGCCTCTTTGGACTATTCTTGTTTTACCGCACTGGCTATACTTTTAGTGGCTGGACATGGGAAGCAGCTTTAGTAGTTCTAGGAATTTTTACCTTACTTCAAGGATTTTCTGCTACTTTTCTGGCGTCGAACTTGAATCGTATTGTCCGCCATGTCCAGGAAGGCACTTTAGACTTTATATTATTAAAACCTATCCGCAGCCAATTTTGGCTTTCCACCCATACCCTTTCACCTTGGGGACTTCCGGATCTAGTTTTTGGTAGTATTATTATCGGCTATGCAGGTAAACGCCTCGGTATAGGGATAGATGATTATCTACTTGGTGTGCTGCCATTATTGTTTAGCTTAGTGATTTTGTACAGCCTGTGGTTTATGTTGGGAGCGACGAGTATCTGGTTCGTCAAAATATACAACGTTACTGAAGTGCTGCGTGGTTTTTTGGAAGCTGGACGATATCCCATTGCTGCATATCCGACTGCTTACCGCTTTTTCTTTACCTTTGTGATCCCAGTAGTTTTTTTAACTACTGTACCAGCCCAAGTGCTGTTGGGTCGAAGTGAAATTAGTTGGTTGATAGGTGCGGCAATATTAGCAGTAGTGCTGTTTTTTGTTTCTACTTGGTTTTGGCGGTTTGCGTTGCGGTTTTATACTAGTGCTTCGAGTTAAAGAGATATGAAAAGTAATCAAATTCCTCCTGGAAGCTTTGGTGTGCCTGTTTTAGGTGAAACATTATCCTTTGTTTTCGACCGCGACTTTGCTAAAAAGCGCTATCGCCAGTATGGGCCCATCTTCAAAACTCATCTTCTTGGCAGACCAACTGTAGTAATGGCAGGGCCAGAAGCGTTAGAGTTCGTTTTGTCAAGCCATATGGAGAATTTTTCTTGGCGAGAGGGATGGCCTGCTAATTTCAAGATATTGCTGGGTGAATCGCTTTTTGTGCAAGATGGAGAGGAACACCGGAGAAACCGCCGCTTGATGATGCCAGCGTTGCATGGCCCAGCATTGGCGAATTATGTCACCACAATGGAAGATATCACACGTAGTTATCTGCAAAAGTGGGAGAAACAGCAGGAGTTTACCTGGTTCCAAGAATTTAAACAACTAACGTTTGATATTGCCAGTCAATTACTGCTGGGTACGCGTCCTGGCCCCGAATGTGTGCGTTTTAGCCAATTGTTTGCAGCCATGACAAATGGACTGTTTGCGATTAATCCGTTGCCCTTACCATTTACGACATTTGGTAAAGCCATAGCTGCTCGTAATCAGATTTTAGAGCATCTAACTCAAGTTGTTAGAGAACGTCAGCAAAATCCAACTAAAGATGCTCTGAGTTTATTAGTGCAAGCCCAAGATGAAGAAGGTAACCGGATGAGTGAAAAAGAACTCATCGCCCAGTCGTTACTATTACTCTTTGCTGGACATGAAACCACGACTTCGATGCTGACTTGGTTGTGTGTAGAGTTAGCCCGTCATCCAGAAGTACTCAAAACAGCAAGAGTTGAACAATTGCAACTTGCAACTAAAGGTAATTTGGATTTAGAACAATTAGGTAAAATGCCTTATCTAGAGCAGATTTTATCAGAAATTGAAAGATTGCATCAACCTGTAGGAGGTGGGTTTCGTGGTGTAATTAAAGACTTTGAGTTTAACGGTTATCACGTTCCTGCTGGTTGGCAATTATTTTATGCAATTGTGACAACTCATAGCCTAAAGGAAATTTACACCCAACCAGAGCGTTTTGATCCAGATCGTTTCAGTCCGCAACGCCAAGAAAACAAAAAATATCCTTTTAGTTTAGTTGGTTTTGGCGGTGGGCCACGCATCTGTATTGGCATAGCCTTTGCCAAAATGGAAATGAAGATTATTGCTGCTCATCTTCTACGTAGCTATCATTGGGAGATATTACCCAATCAAAGTTTAGAGGTAGTTACGGTTCCCACCAATCGTCCTAAAGATGGCTTGCGAGTTAGATTTCAGCCTCTATGAGATATTCTTTTTATGGCATCTCAAATAGACGTACCTTTGGCTAATGGTGTTTTACAACGCTTGCAAAATGTAAAAGATTTTGTAGGTGAAAGTGTTAACTCTCTGACTGATTCTGCACAACAAGTTGGGGAGTCTTTGAAAGCTAATACTACGCAAACGACTAATAAAGCAATTGATACAGTTACGACAACCTTAGAACAAGGTTGGCAAACAGCTGAACAATTTAAGAGTACAACATCGGGAGCAATTGAAACAGCAATTAGTTCTTCGGTGAGTGATTGGCTAACACAACACCCGATATTTTTTCGGTTAGTTCAAGTACTAGTTTGGGCGACTAATCACCCAATTATTAGTTTAGTGATTCTGGTGTTCGCTCTTGCCCTACTTTGGAGCATCATCAAAGCAATTGTTCGCTTGATTGAAACAGCTAGTTGGTCAATACTCCAAATTCCGTTAAAATTGCTTCAGGCTTTGATTAAAGCTAGCTTTCAATCCTTAACTAAAGTTGGTAGCTTTGGAATTCAAAAAATTACAGCTACTAAAACAAGTGATAACCTGCCTAGTTTGCTACCTGAAAATTTTCAACCCAATAAGCAACAACGATTAGTAGAAATTTCTAGTCGTTTGGAAGCAATTCAAAAGGAACAGCATGAGCTTTTACAAGAAGCCGCAGACTTGATTGCTTCCGACACAATTGATATAGAAATATCAAAAATCAAACAGCTAAAAACCGTTGAATCACATCTTGGCTGAGTTCGGCTGTGGAACCAGAAGCGACAATACCACCTTTTTGCATAGCGTAATAGTAATCAGCCTGACGGACAAAGTGCAAATGTTGCTCTACCAATAACACAGAAATGCCTGTGGTTTCGACGATGCGACGGACTGCGGCTTCAATTTCTAGGATGATGGAGGGTTGAATACCTTCCGTGGGTTCATCTAAAACGAGTAATTGAGGTTCTCCCATTAAAGCACGTGCGATCGCTAGTTGTTGCTGCTGTCCCCCACTCAAATCACCACCCATCCGCGAAAGCATGGTTTTTAACACCGGGAATAAGCTAAAAACTTCTTCTGGAATTTCTGCTTTTTTGACTGGTTTGCGTCTGGCTTCCAACCCCAGCAGGAGATTTTCTTTGACTGTTAAACGAGGGATAATTTCTCGTCCTTGGGGGACATAACCAATTCCTAATTTTGCCCTTTGGTCGGGAGATTTCGAGTTGATTAATTCTTCAGCTAAGTTAATTGTACCGCTACGGGGTTTGAGTAAACCCATGATGGTTTTGAGTAGGGTTGTTTTACCTACACCATTGCGTCCGATTAGGCAGACCATTTGACCGGATGGTACGGTTAAATCTACATTGCGGAGAATGTGGCTTTCGCCGTAGTAAACGTTGAGGTTAGAGATTTTTAGCATAATAAAATTCAGTTTGTATTCAAACCGAAACTTACAAAGCAGAATCAAAAATTTGTTGTGCTGTCAAGTTGAGTTGGGGGAATAAAGGCGATACAATAAAATTATTTTCTCTAAACACAGTCATTTGATAATCTCCGTCAACTAATTCGCAAATTGTAATAGTTTTTTGTTTAGGATTACCAGTAAATCTTTTGCCACCGATCGCAGCATAGTCTACAATCCAATACTCAGGAATCCCCATCTCTTCATAATCCCTGAACTTGTCATAGTAGTCGTCTCGCCAGTTGGTGCTAACAACTTCAACAGCTAGTGGGATAGATGCAGCTTGAATAACAGTCGATTGCTTGCTCCACAGAGGTTCATTCACGAGATTGCCATGATTTAATAGCAAAATATCAGGAGAATAGGTTGAATTATTGCTCTGAATTTTGACAAAGGCAGTTTTGGGGATGCGAAACGGAAGTCCTATTTGCAAAAACTGGAAGGTTATCTGTGCCGCCAAAAATCCAACAACATTTTCGTGTTCACCAGTTGGGGCGAAGATTTCTACAATGACTCCTTTATGTAGTTCATATCGCGCCCCGTTTGAGGGGTACCACTCGATAAATTGTTCAAAGGTTACTAACTTGGGTAGGGTTTGAGTCATAGTTACCACCTCCACATATATTTGACTTTACCATCACTGCCCCTGGATTGTGGCGCAAGATAAGAGATATACCAGTAAGCTTTATTAGAATACTAAAGCCACTCAAGTCTGTAGCGACTACTCCTAAGTCTGTAGCGACTACTCCCAAGTCTGTAGCGACTACTCCCAAGTCTGTAGCGACTACTCTCAAGTCTGTAGCGATTACTCCCAAGTCTGTAACGACTACTCCCAAGTCTGTAGCGGTTACTCTCAAGTCTGTAGCGACTACTCCCAAGTCTGTAGCGACTACTCCCAAGTCTGTAGCGACTACTCCCAAGTCTGTAGCGACTACTCTCAAGTCTGTAGCGACTACTCCCAAGTCTGTAACGACTACTCCCAAGTCTGTAGCGGTTACTCTCAAGTCTGTAGCGGTTACTCTCAAGTCTGTAGCGGTTACTCTCAAGTCTGTAGCGACTACTCCCAAGTCTGTAGCGACTACTCCCAAGTCTGTAGCGGTTACTCCCAAGTCTGTAGCGACTACTCTCGTGTTTCCTACCTTTTGCCTCTTACCTTCCTACATGAGTAATTATATACCGAGATATTACTGGTATAAGCTAAAAATTTTACGATCAGAAATTGCGATTTATGCTGAACCGGAATCGGGTTTAATTGAGGCAAGCTAGCTGTAGAAGTATCTTAAAAGAGCAAATTTATGTCTCGTCAAAAACGTACATCCCGCGTTTTAGAAAAAGCTGAGTTAAGAGCATCTGGGATGAAATCGATTGTTCCAAGCATTAAATTTGAAGAAGATTATACTTTAGAAAAACTGATTGAGTCAATCGAACAGTTACGTAACAAAATTGATGTTCATAATAGCGCTCTGGCTATAGTTGACTCTTCTTTAACAGAAGTCGAAGAGATGGAAAAAAACTTGAAACAGCTTTCTGAAAAAATGTTAATGGTGGTTGCTATCAAGTACGGCAAAGACAGCGCTGAATATGAAATGGCGGGAGGTGTTCGCAATAGCGATCGCATTCGCAAAATGAGATCGAGCCGCTTAAAAAATATTGCAGAACAAGCATCAGATAAGAATGGTAAAACTGCATAGAAAACGAGATAATTTGACTTGTATATACACCGCAGCGTTAGCAAGTCTTGTCTGCGACACGCTACGCGTAGCTTGCGGAGCGTGCCGTAGGCAAGTGGTACGACCGTCACAGCCCCTTGTAGACATCGCTATGTAATATCCAAGCTGTGCATCAACTCATAAGCGCAAGAATGGAAAAAAATGTGGAGTTTCTTTTTCCAGTTATTATGATGTACTTCTTCACCACACTATCATTTAGTGATAGTCTATCTAGGGTAAGAAGGCAAAGCAAATGACCCAAAGGACGAAAACTCAAAAACTGCTGACCTTAGAGGAATATCTTACCTATGACGATGGTACAGACACGCGCTCTACTTGGTGAGTCTCTATGGTAAGTGGCAAACCGCGCTCGGCACGAACTTGTAGGCAGGCAGCTATCGCATCTTTGATATTCTCTAGTGCTTCTTCCTTAGTCTGACCTTGACTGACACAACCCGGAATGCTGGGGCATTCTACTATCCATGCACCATCTTCATCACGATCAACCGTTACATTAAACCTCATATTTCCTCATCCACTAAGCTTGTGACTATAGTATATCTAAGCCTTGTAGAGCTAAAAATTTAGTCTTCCTGTTTTCCCAAATAAACCTCAATCACACGCGAGTCATTTTGGACTTCTTCAAAATTTCCTTCGCACAGCACCGAACCTTCATGTAATACTGTTACTTTCTTGGCAATTTGACGCACGAATTCCATATCGTGTTCAATTACTAAAATTGAATGACTTTGCGCTAGTGCTAAAAGTAATTCGCCAATATTATAGGTTTCTTCATCTGTTAAACCCGCAACTGGTTCATCAACAAGTAATAAATCAGGTGACTGTGCCACTAACATCCCAATTTCTAAACGTTGCTTTTCTCCGTGAGAAAGTAAAGCTGCTCTGATATCTGCTTTCGGTGTTAAGCCGATGGTTTCTAATAATCCTTTAATATTATTTTTTTCAATAGTATTAGAACGTTCAAACAAAGTAGAAAAAACATTTTTATTCTTGTTACTGGTAATTTCTAAATTTTCACGGGGCGTTAAATTCAGGTAAATTCGGGGTGTTTGAAACTTGCGCCCAATTCCCAATCGGGCAATTTTATATTCAGGTAAAGAACGCAGGTTTCTGCCTTTGAATAAAACTCGCCCAAGGGTTGGTTGCACTTTCCCCGTAATCACATCTAGAAATGTTGTCTTTCCAGCGCCGTTGGGGCCAATTACTACTCGTAATTCACCCACATCCATACTAAAGTTAAGCTGGTTTAAAGCCTTAAAACCATCAAAACTAACAGTTACGTTTTCAGTTTCCAATATTTTCGCGTTCATGTTGCACTTCGGGGTCTTCTTCCAAGGTGGGATATGTAGCAATTTGTTGACGACGGTTGAAAAAGGAAATATTCTGACTACGCAACCATCCCACGATGCCGTCAGGAAGGACTGTGACGACTATCAAAAATAGTGCGCCTTGGAAAAATAGCCAGATTTCGGCAAATTGTTCGCTTAAAAAAGTGCGGGCATAATTTACTAACAAAGTTCCGACAATCGCCCCAATCAAAGTAGCGCGTCCGCCTACAGCTACCCAAATCACCATTTCAATCGAAAAGGCAATATCCATTGCTCTGGGTGATACAGAACCACTCTGAATAGTGTAAAATGCTCCTGCTATGCCTGCGATCGCACCTGAAACTGCAAACACCAGCACTTTAAAATCTGTAGGGTCGTAGCCAGAAAATCTTACTCGACTTTCATCATCACGAATCGCTATCAACAATCTCCCAAAGCGTCCAGTTGTCAACCAGCGACAAATCCCGTAGGTGATTGCGAGAAACACTACCGTTAGGGTGTAGAAAACAAACTGTGTTTTCGCATCGCTGACCGTTGCCCCAAACAAAGTTGTAAAATCTATCAGTCCGTTCGTGCCGTTGAAAAATTGTTGTTGACCGTTAAAGAAGTTGAAAAATACAATAGTTCCGGCTTGGGTCAAGATAGAGAAATAAACTCCCTTGAGGCGATTTCGGAAAACCAAATATCCCAGCAATCCCGCCAATAACCCTGGAATTAGTACCACAAAAACTATTGTCAAAGGAAAAGAATAAAAAGGTTGCCAAAAGGCGGGAAGTTCCGTAACCCCATAAAGCCCCATGAAATCAGGTAATTCACCAGTAGGGACTTGCAGTTTCAGGTACATTGCGATCGCATATCCACCCAAACCAAAGAAAATACCATGTCCCAAACTTAGTAAACCAGTATAACCCCAAATCAAATCGATACCCAAAGCCACAATCGCCAGCGACAAAAATCGCCCCAACAAATTCAGGCGAAACTCCGAAAGAACTAATGGCATAATGATAATGAGGAAGAGTGCGATCGCTACCACTACGCCCACCTCAATTAATATTAACTTTCCTCCCTTCTTTTTCATTCTCTGCCCCCTCTGCGTCTCTGCGGTTTAAACATCAACAGTACGCCCCTTCTGCGGAAAAATCCCCCCAGGCTTCCACTGTAAAAACACAATAATCAGCGCAAATACCATCACCTTCGCCATACTCGTCGTGGCAAAAAAAGTAAAGAAATCTGCCAAAGGTTTAACAGGAGTTAACAACAAAGCCAGAGTCCCAGAACCAATTAAAAAATTAGCCGTACCAATACCCAAAGCTGCCACAATAGTACCGGCTAAATTGCCCACACCACCGACAACAACCACCATAAAAGTATCGATAATATAATTTTGTCCCGTATTTGGGCCTACAGAACCGAGCAAACTAATCGCACATCCAGCCACACCAGCTAAACCAGAACCCAATGCAAAAGTAATCGCATCAACCTTTTGAGTTGGAATACCCAAACAAGCGCTCATACTCCGATTTTGCGTCACAGCCCGAATTCTTAAACCCCAGCTAGAACGTTGTAAAAATAAATAAATTCCCCCTACACAGATTATTGTTAAAGCAATAATAAATAATCTGGCAAATGGTAATTGTACACCACCTAAAGACATCCCTGCTTGTAACCAAGTAGGCGCAGTTACATCAACATTTTGAGCACCAAACCAAGGTTGAGTTACTGCTAACTGATAAGTTTGACTTAATAAATTGCCCGTTGTGATTGTCACCCCCAGCGATAATAAAAATATCACCGTCACAATCCAGTTACGAACTCTTCCTAAATCAGTGCGGGAATTTAAAATCCATAAACCTCCAAAAAACAACAGAGAGAACAGGCCTATGCCAATTATTAATACCCAATTCACGCTGCGGACAAACTGTTGAAAAATTAAACTTACTCCCCAAGTTGCTAGTAAAGTTTCTAATGGGCGTCCATAGAGATAACGAATCACGCCTCTTTCTAGAATTAATCCCACAGCAGCCGTGAAAATAAAAGCAATAATTAAAGCCAAAAATATATAGACTTCAAACCACACTCCACCCAATTGTTTGCAGACATTTTGCACAACATAAGTTGTATAAGCGCCAAACATCATCAATTCACCATGCGCCATATTGATGACGCCCATCAATCCAAATATAATTGCCAGTCCCAACGCGGCAATTAATAACACAGCGCCAATACTAATACCATTAAATACAGCTTCTAAGAATCCTGCTAACACTTATTTCTCCACAATAGCTATCAGCTTTTTTAGTCATCAGTCCTTTGTCCTTTGTCCTTTGTTGCTTGTAACTATTAACCGATGACTAATGACAAATGACTAATGACTAATGACTAATGAATTAAACTTTCTTGTACTTACCACCTTTAGCAGGGTCAGTCCAATCACAAGCAAATCCCTTAGTCTCTTTCACAAATTGATTCCAAGGAACTGGCTCAACTGCTGTCGGAGTAGCATAGACAATATCAAACAAACCATCTTGCCTAACTTGACCAATCCGTACAACTTTGGATATGTGATGATTGGCATCCATTGTCACTTTACCTTCAGGCGCATCTAGAGTTTGACCATAAGCCGCAGCACTCACTTTAGCTATGTCTGTAGTACCAGCTTTTTGTACTGCTTGCTTCCACAAATAAACTGCGATGTATGCTGCTTCCATTGGGTCATTTGTCACCCGATTTTCACCGTACTCTTTTTTGAAAGCTGCCACAAACTTCTTATTGGCAGGTGTGTCTACTGTTTGAAAATAGTTCCAAGCTGCATAGTGACCTTTGAGATACTCTACACCAATTGCTTTGACTTCTTCTTCAGCAATACTTACAGACATAGAGGGATATTTATCTGGTGTCAATCCAGCCCCTTTTAATTGCTTGAAGAAAGCAACGTTGCTATCACCATTCAGTGTGTTATAAATCACGCCACCATTGGGCAAATTTTGCTTAATTTTAGTGATAATTGGTGTAACTTCCGTGTTACCAAGAGGTAAATAATCTTCACCAACTGTTTTTCCGCCTAATGCTTCTAGTTGAGCTTTAATGATGGTATTAGCAGTACGGGGAAAAACGTAGTCAGAACCAACTAAGAAGAATTCTTTGCCCTTATTTTTTAACAGCCAATCAACAGATGGTTCGATTTGTTGATTTGGCGCAGCGCCAGTGTAGAAAATATTTTTAGAACACTCTTGACCTTCGTATTGCACAGGATACCAGAGCATGTGGTTTTTGCTCTCGAATACTGGCTTGACATTCTTGCGGCTAGCAGAAGTCCAACAACCAAAAACTACAGCGACTTTATCTTGATCGATTAGCTTAGTTGCCTTTTCTCTAAAAGTATCCCAGTTAGAAGCACCATCTTCAGTAATTGCTTCAATTTGTTTACCTAAGACACCACCAGCAGCGTTAATTTCTTTGATTGCTAATTTCTCAGCATCAACAACGCTTTTTTCACTAATAGACATCGTACCACTCAGAGAGTGTAAAATACCTACTTTAATGGTGCCACCAGCAGTAGCCGCAGCTGGTGAAGCAGCAGGAGGCGCAGTTGGAGTCTCTGTAGCAGCTGGGGAATTATTCGCGCAAGCTTTCAAAAAAAAGCTGCTTCCAAAAGTTAAAGAACCGTAGATTAAAAACTTGCGTCGGTTAATTTGTCTTCTCATATCTTTATGAATTTTCCTCTTGATGAATCAGCCAACTCATAGGAAGCTGACAATATCAATCTTTAAAGTGTGATATTAGTGCGATAGTTTACTAGTAAAAAGTGACGCCTTATACAAAAAACTTTGTTTTTGTAATAAAAAACAAAGTTTTTAATATTAAAGTTTGTTAACTTTATAAAGATTCTCATATCTATGCAATACGTTATAGAGCATACAGTTCAGTTAAGAAAAATTGTAGGTAGGGTTAAGCAAAGCGCAACCCAACAAAGCCCCAGAAATGTTGGGTTACCCTGGGGGATCTTGCTACGTTCCTCAAACGCCACTTGCTTCTCCCAAGGGGAGACGCTACGCGAACAAGTCGGGAAACCGCAAGGGCGCAGTGGCTCCCCAACTTACGCAATTTAAGGGTTTTGGCGCTAACCCAAGCGTATTGCGTTATGGAGAATAAAAAAATTTTTCTTCCACGAACGTTTAAGATTTTAGACAGTTAAAAACGACTATATTTTTTCAAAATTCTGGTCGGTGATGAACAGATAACTGCTTAACATCAGTCACATCGTAAGTCAGATTAACTGCACCATTAAAGTTGGCAGTTGGGGTGAAGGTATAAGTCCCATTATTGTTATTTACCAATGCACCGTTAGTCGCAGTTAAGTTGGTAACCGAGAGGATATCACTGGTATCTACATCGGTAAAACCTGCCAATAAGTCAGCCGCAGTAATATTGATAGCAGTATCTTCTGCTGTGTTGCTTAACGTCGCAGTGGGCGAACCTGTTGGCGCATCGTTAACTGGGGTTACAGAGAAAGTCTGAGTTTGTCCAGTTAAGGTTGCTGTGCCATCAGTGACATCGTAGGTCAGATTAACTGCGCCATTAAAGTTGGCAGTTGGAGTGAAGGTATAAGTCCCATTCAAGTTGTCCACCAATGCACCGTTAGTCGCAGTTAAGTTAACAACGGAGAGGGTACTATCCACATCGCTGAACCCTGCTAATAAGTCAGTCGCAGTAATTGTGATGGCTGTATCTTCGGCGGTGTTGCTTAACGTGGCTGTGGGTGAACCAGTGGGCGCACTGTCATTCTCGAAGAACACGGTATTGCCGCTAACATTACCCACAAAAGCATCCACGTCCCCATCGCCATCGATATCGGCTAAAGTGGGTGAAGAAATAGTACCCACACTCGTCAGTCCGAAGGGGTTGGTGGCTTCAAAGGTGAAGATGGGAGCAGCCGTAGTTCCAGTGTTGCGGTAGAACTTGGCAGTGTCCGTGAAAGTACCCACAAAAGCATCCAAGTCACCATCGTTATCGATATCGGCAAAGGCGGGTGAAGCCACAAACTCATTCGCCAGTCCGAAGGGGTTGATGCCTTCAAGGGTGAAACTGGGAGCAGCCGTAGTTCCAGTGTTGCGGTAGAAGCTGATACCGTTGTTCTGACTACCCACAAAAACATCCAAGTCTCCATCGTTATCGATATCGGCAAAGGTGGGTTTAGCAGAAAGTCCCACATTCGTCAGTCCGAAGGGATTGGTGGCTTCTAAGGTGAAGCTGGGAACAGCCGAAGTTCCAGTGTTGCGGTAGAACACGGTATTGCCGCTACCACTACCCACAAAAGCATCCAAGTCTCCATCGCCATCGATATCGGCTAAGGTGGGTTTAGAAGAAAGTGTTACACCCGTCAGTCCGAAGGGGTTGGTAATTGGGGCTTTAAAATTCGGGTCAGCCATGTTAGTTTTCTCTTGATTCAAGTGTAGGGTTAATCAACTTACTCGTTTGCCGCACTTCCCCTACCCCAGTTAAATAGGCAGGGTGGTTTCATACAACGAGAGAAAAATAATAATGATTTGTAGAGGGTAGAGAAAAATGGATAACTAACAAG
>NZ_JAVRBN020000084.1:0-15665 GCF_034531305.2 Nostoc sp. ChiQUE02 | reverse complement strand
CCCTGCTGACGTTGTTATTTCTACTTCCTGTACCGTGAATATGCGCAGACCCACTGTTAGTGTGGTTCAGTCGTTCAAATCCCAGGGTGAAGCTCACAGAGGAATTGACTGTATCTACACCGCCCAGGGCATCGTTAAAGTTTTCCGTGACTTTATCACCGACATTATCAACGATGTAAGTGTCGCTACCATCACCACCATTGAGGCTATCTGCACCTAACCCGCCATTGAGGGTATCGTTGCCATTGCCACCATTGAGAGTATCGTTGCCACCATTGCCGTTCAGGACATCGTTGCCATTGCCCCCATTAAGGACATCGTTGGTGCCAAGAGCGTTGAGAATATCGTCGCCGCCGAATCCGTTGATGGTATCAGGACGATCTGGAAAAAATATTGGAAAAAGTGGATCAAATACACCGGACAGGGTGTTATTTGCTTCGTTACCGTTAATAGTTGCCATGATGAATTCTCCTTAGTTTAGAGGGTAAAGAAATCACCCGATCGCTTCCTGAGCAGGAAACGAGCAGGAGAAATGAATAGACTGTTGAACCAGACCTGATTTAAGCAGGCCTTTGCCGTCAAGCCTGAAGATTTGAGAGTTACTGCATATATTGATGATGTTGGTATCAAAAATTGTGCCAACAATCATGTTTTATGCCTGTGCCTAACGCCTTCGCTGATTCAAAAACTAGGTTGCTAGGCAAGAATCAGATATTCTCAGATATAGATGTAACTGTAGGTGTCTTGAGACGTTTTTAATTTATATCGAAATAACAAGGTACTGATAGTACCCCTCAGGGTACTTTGTTTTAGTTAGTAGACGAAAAACTTTTGCGATGCCTTGCCTTCTCTACGAGAGACTTGTCTGCGACACACTGCGCGTAGTAAGCTTTAAGAGTAGGGGTACGCCAACGGTGGGCGTAGCCATCGCCAGAATTTCAGTAGGCATCATTAATTACGTACACCAAAATACGTATAAATATTCAGAGAATTATATAGCAATGGTCAGACAGCTTAGGACATTAGCAAATAATAAGAGAGTGGCTGTCACAGCTATCCATCGCAGACTTGTCCTAACCAGGATGGTTACTGCTATGGATGCATGGTTTTCTAAAGTGGTTATTGCCACCTGCTGTGTAAAAGCCTGTCAATAGACAAACTTAGATACTTGCAATTAGCAGGTTAAGGCAAGAGACGCGATGAATCGCCGTCTCTACAATAATCAGTTTTTCGTCTTGACGGCGATTCATCGCGTCTGATGATTTATCGCATCTTTGCGATCTAGTATTTTCATCAAAAAACCTTAACTGAACCGTATTGGCTCATAAACAAGAAAAGCACGAAAGTCAAATTGTAGTTTCTGCGGATCACAGGATACGTAATTTATCTTAAAAAAACCTTAGAAAGGAAAATTTAAATGCAATTTTCCTCGCTGACTTACCCTAAAATTATGGCTCACTCAAAAAGTTTTTAATAGCATGTAATAATTGATGGAAAGTATAAGGCTTCGTCAAAAATATATTGATGCCAGCGTTAGCAGCCTCGACCATCTGACTGTCAGTCACTGTGCCGCTGATGCCCATAATCTTGACTTGTGGGTTCATTTGTTGCATTATGTTAATGGCAGTTAACCCATCCATTGATGGCATCATCATATCCATTAACACCATACTAATTTGATTTTTATGCTGGGCGTACAATGAGATTGCCTCAATGCCGTTAATAGCTGTCAAAGTTTCATAGTTGTGATCCTCAAGCAAAGTTTTGCTAATCTCTAAGATAGCGGCTTCATCATCTACCACTAGAATCAATTCTCCGTTGCCGTTGGGCAATTCCAAGTTATTTGCTTGCTGCTTTGTACTTTTGTTCATGGCTGGTAGGTAAACTTCAAATTGGGAACCTTTACCTACCTTACTAGATACTTTAACAAAACCATTATGGTTTTTGACAATCCCAATCACAGTTGATAAACCTAAGCCAGTTCCTTTGCCTGGTTCTTTGGTTGTGAAAAATGGTTCAAAAATTCGCTCCAAAATTAGTGGAGAAATCCCAAATCCTGTATCTGAAATAGTTATGAGTATATAGGGACCCACTTGAGCATTTAGATTCATTTTGGCAAAGTTTTCATCAACGAACAAATTTTCCGCAGACATGCATAAGGTGCCGCCCTTGGGCATGGCGTCACGAGCGTTGACGCACAAATTCATTAATACCTGATGAATTTGAGTAGGATCTGCCAAGATCGTCCAGAGTTTATGTCTAGGTAGATTATTGATAATTGCGATCGATTTGGGAAATGTGCTTTTGACTATTTGATCGATTTCTAGAAGTAAGTGTTCTATTTGTAAAGAAATACCAGTGCCTTCAGACCTACGAGAAAAAGTCAGAATTTGCTTGACCAAATCCGCTGCACGTTTAGAGTTATGCTCGATAAGTTTCAGTAGTTGATAATTGCGTGCATCCAGATTGGGAAGTTTGAGCGCTAACATTTCCACTGAGGAGAGAATGGGCGTCAGGATATTGTTGAGGTCGTGGGCAATACCACTTGCCAATGTGCCAAGGCTCTCTAGGCGTTGGGCACGGAGAAATTGGGCCAGGAGTTGTTTTTTCTCTGTGATGTCGGTGTCAACGGAGAGGATGGATTTGGGTTGCTCTGCTTCATCACGCATCAGTGTCCATCGGCTTTCCACGACAATTTCTTTGCCGCACTTTGTCACTTTATGTAACTCACCTTGCCATAAGCCAGAGTCAGTAACATTTATTAAAGCCGCTTGCAATTGCTGTGGGCTTTCTTTGCACAGAAGCTCCTCAAGGTTTTTTCCCAAAGCCTCATGAGCTTCCCAACCATATAGACGTTCTGCACCTTGATTCCAGAATAAGATTTGGTTTTGGAAATTTCGTACAACGATCGCATCAGAAGCGATATCTAGTAGAGCTGCTTGTTCGCGGATTTTCTCTTCTGCCCACTTGCGCTCAATAGTCGTAGCCAATACATTAGCGATCGCTTGCAAAAAGTGAATATCATTTTGGGTAAACTCCCGGTGTCTTGTTGTGTGTGCACCTAAGACGCCAAAAGGTTGTTTCTGACCCTGAATGATGACGCTAATGCCACTGATCACTGAGTGGTCAATCAATAACGGTGGCCCTTGAAACCGTGTTTCTTTGCGAAGGTCACAAACAATTACCGGCTCATTGGAAAGCAGTGTATAGGATGCCTGAGTTTCATACCCTGCACCTAATCCTAATTTAAAATTTCCCACTAGCCCTGAGTGCCAACCGACTCCTGAGCGCAACAGTAAGGTGTTCCGATCCGGAAGCAGTTCCAAAACCTTACTGTACTCTACCTCAAGGCTTTGAGTAACCAGAATCACGGCTTCGTCCATTAATGCGTAAAGGTCTATATTAGCCAGAGCTAACTGACCCAATTTAGCCACAGCAGCTTGCTGGCGCACACGTGCTCTTAAACCCGACTCCACTCGTTTGCGTTCAACAAGTTCAGTTTGCACCTGCTCATAAAGTTGAGATTGCTGGATGGCAATGCCCACCTGTATTGCCAATTGTTTGAGTAAATCGATTTCCCACATCTGCCACTCTCGGGGTGCTGCACACTGGTTAGCAACTAATAATCCCCACAATTTTTTTCCTTGCAAGATGGGGACTGCCAAGGTTGCCCTGACCTGAAACTGAGTAAGTAAATTGTGGTGGCATTCAGTCAGACCTGCTGTATAAATATCTGCGATCGCTTGGATACGTCCTTGTCTGTACTCTTCACCACGAGTTTCCATGAAATAAGTGTCTTTGACTTGGGTATTCAGAGCCGAAATCCAATTTTTATCAACAGACTCTACTATTACCACTCCGCTGTAGTCTGTTTCAAACTGATACATGAACACTCGGTCTACTTGCAGTAATTGACGTACTTCAGTGACGGTGGTATTGAGAACATTGTCTAAATTCAAACTCTGGCGGATGCGCTGGGCAATTGCTATCACCAGTCGCTGCCATTGAACTTGCTGTTGCAGTGCCTCCTCTGCCTGCTTACACTCTGTGAGGTGGCAGGCTGAATTCAACTGATCATTGTTCATCTGTAATATACCTGATCTAATCGATTAGGTTGTCAATATCTGGTGACTGCTAATTACACCTTCAGACTATTGCCTATAGCTCATACTTTGTGGGAATAAATTATAGATATAGTTAAAACTATCTGATGACCAGAGGATCTAAATTGACGGCGGTTGTGATTTTTATGGTTCTTCCTTAAGAGGTGCGCCGATTCAATATATGTTTTCTTTATTGCAGCATAAATTATGATTTGTAACAACTTCCGGAAACTGTATGTATGTTGAGTTAATGAGTGATATAAGGCGATCAATCTGGCTTTGACATAGTTTTTTACTCTGTTTTGAGCACTAGGGTTTAGACTAACCCTGCTCATCTAAATTTCAGCATCGATTATCAAGTAGTCAATTCAGGCTGATTGCTTATTCTTTTCAAGAAATAAGAATTTTAGAGAGTTTTTGCGTAAATCTTGAGATTTTTGCGAGAATTCTATTACTGATGAAGTCTCACAAAAAAAGTGGCATTCATTTGTAAAAACTGAATACCACTTGATATTTGCTCAAAATTCCTGATGAGGGTAATATTTTAACGAGGTAGAGGTACCCCCATAACGGCCACTGCTCCAGCGATCGCACTGGCTGCTAGAGAAGTGAGAGCTGTCCCAAATAACCACCAAGCAGCATTTGCAACAGTTTTTTTGGTTTCTTGAGCTTGCTTTTTAGCTTGCTCTTGGATCGCTTTCAGGCGTTTTTGGGTTTCTTGCTGGATGCGTTCGGCTCGTTGCAATACGCCATCCCGCGCCGCTTCTATTTGGTCGATAATCCGATTAGCATCAGCCTCAGAAATATCCTCACGAGAACTGATGACAGCAACTAAGGTGTCACGATCAAATTGACTGAGGCGATCGCGTAATGCTTCAAATCCAGCTTGTGGATCGTCGAACACTTTCGCAAAGTCTTGCTTAATGCCTTCATAGTTAAGTTCCGAACGATCTAACGAGTTGAGATAGTTGCGAACTCTCGCAAAAACTCCATCCAGCACTGATTGCACCCTCTGCTGAATCTGCTGGAATTGTTCGACAATCGAACTACGAACAGAATCAATTTGATCGACAATCCGGTTCGCTTCTTCTTCTGAGATATCCTCGCGTTGGGATAACAGCGCCACAATTGTCGAACGGTCAAATTTCGAGGCGCGATCGCTTAAATTCCCAATTCCAGCACGGGGAGAAGACAGCAGCAATTGCAAATCGCGTTTGATTCCTTCGGGATTGAGTTCTTCTTTGTTAGTATTACGCAGATATTCTTCGAGATTGGCTTCAAAATCTAGAGCTTGTTGAGTGGTACGCTTGGCCAAGCGTCGTGGCGCTCTCACAATATCGGTAATCGCATCTTGTCCCCGATCAATGATCTGATTAACCTGCTCTTGACTCAAGTCTCCTTGCTGACTCACGAGTTTAACCAAGGTTTCTCGATCAACGTGAGACAAGCGATCGCGCAGCGCTAAAGCTCCGGCTTTAGGATCGTCGAGTAATTTTTCCAAATCGTTCCTGATCCCTTCTGGATCGAGTTCTTCCAAGTTGGTATTGCGGAGATAGTCAGCTATGGCCTTTGTAGTTTTCTCGTACTGTTCTCTGGCTTGTTGCGGTACTTGCAAAATACTATCTCGGACTGCTTCGAGCTGATCGAGAATTTGGTTTACCTGTTCTTCGCTCAAATCTTGACGCTGACTGAGAAATTGTACCAGTGTATCGCGGTCAAATTGCGATAGGCGCGATCGTAATAGGCTAATTCCAGCTTGCGGATCGTCTAATAAAATTCTAAACTCACGTTTGATCGCTTCGGGATTGAGTTCATCTTTGTTAGTATTTCGCAGATAGTCTTCAACCCTTTGGCGCAATTCATCGGCTTTCGCTTTTGCTTGTTCTTGCAGTTCTCTAGCACGATTTAAGAGATTATCGCGGTTGCGTTCGAGTTGACTAACAATATTATTAGCTTCCTCTTCGCTGACATCTTGACGCTGTTGCAGCAATTGGACAAAAGTATCGCGGTCAAATTGTCCGAAGCGGCTACTTAAATCTTCAAAGCCAGCTTCTGGATCTTCCACCAATCTTGCAAAGTCGCGTTCAATACCTTCAGGATTGAGTTCTTCTTTCCCAGTTGAACGCAGATAATCTTCGATGCGACCCCGGAAATCTTGCCCTTTTTCTCGCGCTTGGGCCTGTTTTACAGTTTCTAAAACTTCCAGGCGATCGCTTTCCATTTGTTCAGCAATTTCTTTCACCCTGGCTTCGCTGAGATCATCCCGCTGCTTTAGCAAATTGGTGAAAAATTCTTGATTGATTTCTTCCAATTCCCGTCTCACAGTTGTTGGATCTGCATTTACGTCATAGATGACTTCTTTAAATTCATCTACTAGCGTAATTCGGTTAAAGTGCCAAGGAAAGGAATGCAATATGTAGTCTTCTACATCTGCCTTAATTGTGTTTTCGAGTGATATTGGCAAACTTGCAGATACTTGCTCAGATGCTTGCTCTCTAAACTTTTGAAGTTGTTCTGTGATTTGGTCGACATCGACATCTTGAACTTTCTCTTTCAGCTTTTGCAACTGAGTTGTAATTTTGTTCACATCTATATTGGAAAGGTTAACCCGATCCAGTACTGCTGGTACAGCAGCACTCAAGCCATATCGCATAGCTTGCTTCATTACACCATTGCTTTGCTTGCCGTTACCGCCTCCGACTGTAACCAGTTCTTGAAGCCGTTCACCTAATTGCTCAGAATTGAGTTCTTCGGGAGTAGCAGACTTGAGTAAATTAATTACTTGTTCTGTTGGATTTTTGCGATTCAAAGCTTGTTGCCAAGCACCTTCAAATTGATCGGCAATGCGATTGATATCTTCTTTAGATAAATCTTGGCGATTGCTGATTAAATCAATAAAGGTTTGGCGGTTGATATTTTGTAATAGATCGCTGTTAGCAACAGATTGCAAATCTGTATCTTTAAGAAGCTGGTCAAATTGATTTCGGATTTCTTTGAGATTGAGCTTTGGCGATTGTAGAGAACTTAAGGAACTTTGAAGTGTATTTCTAATCCCTTCAGAATCAAAACCTGAAGTTAATTCCCGCCGGACTGCGGCTGTAATATCTTCAGCCGTAGAAACTAACTGTTTTTTCGCAGTATTAGCACCGATACCAGCAGTTGCTGTACCCATCAGAGCTTGAAAACCAGAAGTGACAGTATTAGCGATGGAACCAATTAAAGAACCTACCGCCGACGATCCCAGCCAAATTACCAGTGAGAAATAGGTAGACCAGATGACTACACCAATAATTGCACCTAGAGATTCACTTTCGATTAAACTAAGTTTTACCGCTAAAAAAGAAGCAATAAATAATGCAATGCTAGCGGTTAATAATGCCCAAGCACCAACTTTAGTTTGAACTTTCCGAATTGTCCTACCTAAACTTTCTGACTCATCATCAGAATCTGAGTCAATTTCCCAAGATGATATTCCGACAGCGACTGAAAAGTTTGTGAATAACAATTGAAAGGCAAATGCCATTAAGACCCCAGCCAGCAATGCTACCAAGAATTTAGGCCCAGAAAAAAGAACTGATGCTTCTTCTGGAGTTAGTACTTCTTGAGCTAAAGTTATCGGTGCTAATCCAAAAGGCAACCAGTTCCATCCCCAAATAGTTAAAACACCGTCAAACATAGGATTTTCTCACTTGCACTCAATTAAATATCCATTTGTAAAATGGCTTACTTTTCAATTTAGTTATCAGTTATATAAGCTGACACTTTCTTAGGTAATATGTTTGTTTGCCAAAAGTCATATTTTACAAAAAATGAATATTCTTATTAATTTCCAATTAAAGGAAATAATATATAATTTAGGCTTTTTGTAACAATCTATTAAATTAAAATCTTATTAACAAAAGTTAATTATAGTAAAGATGCATCCACAGATATGGCAGGTTTCAAACGGGTGAGGTAGAGTCTCAGAAAGCAGGGAACAATATTTATTGGTGTTAAACTAAGGTAGACGCCAGCGCTGGTAAGCGTTCTCTAGTTACGCTTAACCTCTCTACTAAATTGGATGAGTGTAAAACCTCAAAATAAAGCAGATTTTCTTTAAACTTGAAACCTATATATAGCTGTGTAATGCTACTAAGAATCACATCTTATAGATAGTTTTTTTGAAATGCATAACTTTAGCTAAAGTTAAAACGAATATTTTAGAGAAAGTATTGAAAAATAAAATAGTTAATATCTCTTTAAATTAGACATAATTCATTTGATACATAAGTTTATTACTAACTTTAGATAAAAGCACCTATGTCTAATGATAGAGATAAAATTTCTTCCAAGCGATTGATGAAAACTAAATAAAAACATGTATTAATAAGGGTTACTAGGAGCTATAAATTACTGAATAATTGATTTTTGCTGAGGAGACAAAATAATGGTTGTAGGTCTACATAAACGTGCAGTAGGTGTATTTTCTCATCGTCGAGATGTTGAACATGCCCTACATGAATTAAAAAAAGTTGGCTTTGACATGAACAGAGTCTCTGTCATTACGCAAGATGGAGACAAAGATGATATTGCTGGTGCAGAAGTGAGCGATCGCGTCGGTGATAAATCTGACGAAGGCGCTAAAGTCGGGGCAGCTACAGGCGGTGCCTTGGGCGGATTGACTGGCTTATTAGTCGGTCTTGGGACTTTGGCAATCCCTGGAATTGGGCCAATTATGCTAGCTGGAGCCGCAGCAACCACCTTAGCTACAACTCTCGCTGGAGCGGGTATAGGTGCAGTAGCTGGTAGTTTGCTTGGTGCGTTGATTGGTTTAGGAATTCCCGAAGAACGAGCCAGAGTTTACGACGAACGGGTGAGACGAGGACACTATTTAGTCATCCTAGATGGCACAGATACAGAAATTGCCAGAGCAGAAGCAATTTTACATCAACGGGGTGTGGAAGAGTTTGGTATTTACGACCACCCAGATGCTAGAAATGTCAGCAGCGATCGTGTCACTCCAACTTCTACTGCGGCTCATAGAGGTGTTGCTAGACGAGCAATTGGAGTATTTTCTCATCGCCGAGATGCAGAAGCAGCACTAACAGAATTACGGGATGCAGGTTTTCCTTTAAGTAAAGTCTCCATCATTGCTAAGGATGGAAAGGGTCATGGGATCGCTGGTGTAGACGTAGACAGAAACGTCGATACAGGAAATAAAGCAGACGAGGGTGCAAAAGCTGGAGCAGCTACAGGTGGAGTACTAGGCGGCTTGACCGGCTTATTAGTTGGTCTTGGAACTTTAGCAATTCCTGGAATCGGGCCTGTGATTGCAGGTGGCGCAGTAGCAACAGCTTTGGCTACAACATTGGCTGGTGGTGCGATCGGTGCAGCTGCTGGGAGTATTGTTGGCGCACTCGTTGGCTTGGGAATTCCTGAAGACAAGGCACGAGTATATAACGATCGCTTCCAAAGAGGTGACTATTTAGTAATTATTGATGGTACGGAAGCTGAAATCCACCAAGCTGAAGCAATTCTCAACCGTCGAGGTATTGAAGAATTTGCTATCTATGATGCCACTGATTTAGGCGAACATCGCCCAGGCTTCGACCGAGCGACGCATCACAATACACCAGTTGTAGATTCCACTCGCCCCAATTACTCAACAGACGTTCATCGGGACGATCCTGCTGTAGTCATTGTTGATCGTCGTGATGAAACACTCTAATTAAAGATAGTTGTTACTCACACAAATTCAACAAAATTGCAGGAGCAAGAATATAAAAATTTTGCTCCTGACGAAAAAAACTTGCTCCTCATTTCTGCCGTAAATATCAACAAATTTCACCTTCTGATTCAAGAATTAAACATATGCAAAAGCTAACTCCCTTCTTAATTAGTTGCCTTTTAGTTTTTGGTGTTGCGGCTTGTGATAACGCTTCCAAAACTAGCGAATCTGCACCCAATAATCCTAATGAGGCTCCCCAAGCACCAACCACAAAAGCAACAGAAGCTGCTCAACAAGACGCACAAAGTGAAGTTCGCAGAAGACAACTAAATGAGGATATTCGCGCCCGCGAACAGCGCAATAATACAACTGGTGGCGATACACAAAGAGCTAAAGGTGACCTAGCAAGTGAAGTTCGCTCTAAGTTGGAGGCAAACATACCCAAAGGCCAACTAACAGTTGATGCCGCAGACGATGGAACTGTTATTGTCGCAGGAACTGTAAACAATCAGCAGGAGTTGGCTAAAATTGAACGTTTAGCCAAGGAAATTAAAGGTGTGAAAACTGTAGTTGTTAAAGCAACTGTTGCCCCACCAAAAAGCTAAGACAGTTAATAGCGAATCCAACTGAGTAGGTAGGCATAAATATGATTTAAATGCTCCTGCTCAGTCTTAGTGGTCAGTTATACTTATTTACTGACTACTAAGAATTGACAAGTGATGCTCTTAATAATTATATTTATTTTATTGATGCTCAGTTCAGTTATACAAGCTCTTTGTAGTCGCCAAAAATCAAAATTATGGAAACCGAACAACAGCAACGTGAATCCATCAATGCTTCCTTATCACAAGGTACGCTAGCAATTGAAGGTGCAGATACTGCAAACTTGCCAAAACTACCACCAGCATCTGAACCTGAATCTCAATGGCAACAAATTAGCAGACAAATTTCTCACTATTTAGGGCAACTGCCCGAATACTTAAGTAGCTTTTTTAAAGACTACAAGCAGCCTCTAATAACTGTTGGTCTAATTTTGGCGGCGATTATTACAGCCAAGTTAGTATTAGCAGTGCTGGATGCAATCAATGATATTCCGCTACTATCACCGCTCCTTGAATTAATTGGAATTGGTTATGCAAGTTGGTTTATTTTCCGTTATCTACTGAAGGCTTCAACTCGGCAAGAATTAGCCGATGAAATTCAGTTTTTGAAAAACCAATTTATAGGTGAATAAATTTCTAAACGATTAAACTAGTACACTGTAGTCTACTAGTTTAATCGTTTAGCAAGGAGCTTAAGTGCCTTATCTGGTTAATTGAAGTTCTAGGTGGATTTATGCCAAACTGTACCAGCCTCAGCATAGTAGCCAGTATCGTTCGCTAATTAAATGTATCCAATCCAAACGTTCATATTCCCGGCTTTTTAGAAAAGTTGGGAATTTTGTAATTATCCTATTTTGTTTGGATGAAAAATGCAGTCGAGATGCAAGAATGTCTATTTGTGTCAGTGTCAATCTTCAACCAAAACCCTTACTTTATTCAGTGAATATAAATTCTAAGTATTTAACCAGACTTAAGATTAGTCTTTTGGATACATCAAAAGATAGAGAACATAACATTATATTTAAATTTAAATCACTTCTAAAGATAGTAGATCACAAATGAAAAACAGCCTAATCTAGTTTTTGAAGTTATTTAATAGATTCTTTAACGAGGACATAAATTATGGCTAATGAAGCTGTTAAGAGAGATATAGATTCATCCGATCGAGCTGAAGTAGATACATACGATCGCGGCATTATCCCAGCTGAAACTGCTGCTAGAAGAGAAAGAGAAGGAGATAAGTACAAAACACTCCCTACAGAAGAGAGGGAAGCAGATGCACCTACTGACGATCAAACTGATCCGGGAAGTGTACGCACCACTGACGGCTATACCGTAGACAAAGAAGGTTTGTTGAACAACTATGCAGTTGAACCAGAAATGTATTACGAAGAACCGGGTGATGCACGCAAACAAGCAGCTGATGATACCGCAGAACGCGTCGAAGAACTCGGAGAAGTTAATCAGGACGAGGAAGGCAAGTTAACAGAAAAAGGTGACAGCCGCGGTAGAGGGCCAGGAATAATTTAATTAACAACTATCCTATTGCTGGGTGCAATTACACGTAAGAAGGCAAAATAGGCGGATTGTAGAGACGCAATCATTGCGTCTCTACTTATCTTTATGGCAATACGGTTCGGATAAGCAGGGCAGGCAGGGGGAGAATTTCATAAATAAATTTAGGGCTGCTGAAAGCTTGAACACATTATTTCTTGTGGCACTTGACGCGACGCTCGATAGCGCAGCGTTAGCGACGGAGGAGCGTCTGACTCGCTAACGCTGCGCTATAGAAATAAATATAAAACATTGAGCATAAATAAATTTATTTATTATCAAACCCAAGGGTTGCTAGGGAATTCCAGCATCTTTCTCCCCTTCCCCCTGCCCCCGTGCCTCCTCTGCTCACTTCAACTTCAACAGATAACTTTCCTAACCGAACCGTATTGATGTGTATTGGCTAATATTTCGAGAAGTATGTTGCTAGATGATCAGCGGCTCAAGTTCACGATTATGCCATTTTCGCTGATACCATTCGGCAACCAAAGGACGGACAATGAACTTGGGATGACGTTCGCCTTTAACATCAATACGTAAACCTGAGTAAGGTCGTCGCTTCTGAAAACCTTGACCGTTACGACCAATAAAGAGATGCGATCGCGCCACTAATCTATTTTCATTTCCAAAAGTCTCCATTAAATCTGCTCCCTCAGTCCGCTGGCGTCGCAAACTAAAGCCGCTACCACCACAAACAATCCAGTGGATATGAGAATCAGCGTGTCCCGTATCCATTGTTTCAAGGTGTTCCAAGCAGTGCGCGTGACCATTTAATACCAAATCAACCAAAGGACGCCCCTGAGTTAGGGAACCTATTTCTTTAGCTACCGCATCCAGCACACCACGGAGGCGATCGCGAATTATTAGTGTTTGTCCTTGTTGCCACTTTGTCGCTTCAGTTACATAGGGAGGATGATGGAAATAAATCACTCTTCCCCGAACTTCCGGATTATTCCAAGATTCAATTAATCTTTGCTTGAGCCAGTCTAGTTGTTCAGTATCAGTCAGCGTTGTTTTATTAGTAGCTAGCTGCTTATCGATATCAACAATAATTTCTTCAATTTGTGACAGCTTGGCGTGGAAGTCGTCTAATTGGTCGGCTTCAGTCGGGTTTTCTGGACGAAGTTTGGCTGAGGTTTCAATGATTTGCAGCTTTTCTTGCTCTAAATCTTCACGACGTTTTTCTAAGATTTTGCGATCGGCGTCACCTTCTCTTGTTTTAGGCAGCGGTGGTGGATCGTTAAATGTATTAGAATCCAAGGCAAAGAAATCAATACCGCCATAGCGAAAAGTGTAGTAGCGATTAGGAAGGCGAGTGAAGTGCCCAGGTTCATAGCAAAGACAACGACCTGTATCTGTCTTGGCTGTATAGTACCGATCTAAATGATTATTCAACTCTCCTGGAAGCTGAAACGCCTTCAGATAGTCCAGAAATGCCCGTGCGTAAGCCTCACCGGTTCCTGAGCCATGCAACCCCACATCTAGGTCTAACCGCGATCGCAACAGGCTACGAATGGGTAATGTTGTTAGGGAAGCCAAGCTCAATAGAATTGGCAAGTTATAGTAATCATGATTTCCCGGTACAGCTAAAATGGGCAACTTAAAAACCATCTGGTCATAGGCAATCCCTCTGGGATGTTCTCCGCCCAAGATAAACTCTCGGTAAGGCTCGATGAAGTTCTGCTGATAGTACTCACTCGACCCCACTAAATAGATCACATCTCCGGTATGCAGCATAAAGCGGCATTCGTTGTGATGAGGCAGCATCAGTTCAGCCACCTGTCGCTGGGGATTATGTCCTCGGTGCTTACCGGAACCACTATCACCTACAACTAAAAATGAGAACTCAGAATTGTCTGTTTGACCATCTTCTAACACCAGCCGAGTTTGATCGATGTTCCGTTCCACAATTGACGGATCTTGCCACCGTACCCGCTGATTCATTTTACGAATTTTGTTAGCGATCGCTGGATCAGATACAAGTTTCAATGCAACCTACTCCTGAATTTTCTATTAGGAATCGGGCAAGGGCAGGGGGCAGGGGAGCAGGGAGAAAGGGAAAAGATGCTGGAATTCCCCAGTAACCCTTGGGTTTCATAGGAAATAATATTTATTCATGCTCAATGTTTTATATTCATTTTGAGCGTCAAGTGCCACAAGAAATAATGCGTCCAACCTTCCAGCAGCCCTAAATATATTTATAGGGTTCTCCCCCCTGCTCCCTGCTCCCTGCTCCCTGCTCCCTGCTCCCTGCTCCCTGCTCCCCCGCCCCATGCCCTCACTCCTCTACTGTGTCTTTCATCTCAATAGTCAGATTAGGAAGTCCCTCTAGTTTTTCTGTAGGCTCAACTTCTTCTACTAATGGCACAAAAATTTTCAAACCTGCTGGTACACACTTAATTTCTACTGGTGTTGTGCCCACGATTTCACCATCTAGAACAACCTTTTGTGGTGGCTCAGTCGTAATTTTAAATTGTTTAGCTCGCAGAAAACCAATATCATTCCGTTCTGCGGCGTTACCTGTAGAAGCCGTTTGGAATAGGTGAAATGTCGCAGCGATCGCTCCTGCTTTATTAACTGGAGCTACAATCGTTAAATCTAGTAACCCATCATCATAAATCAGACCTGCTGGCCCTTGAGCTAAGACTGAAGTGGGAGGCGCGGCATTTGCTACTGTGACTGCACAGGCACTAGTTTTAATGATCCTGTCTTCTGTTTCAATTTCAACATCAAAGTTTTTTAAATTTCTCAGTTGCTGAATTCCAGCGAAAACGTAGGCCATCATTCCAAAACGATTCTTGGCATCTCGGTCTGCCAATTCTACAGTTTCAGCTTCAAAGCCAATACCTGCCAAGAGTACCATTGGCCGATCGTTGCAATAAGCTACGTCTACATGGCGGGTTCCTCCCTGCAAAATTGTGTCACACGCACCTGCGATCGTGTCAGGAATTCCTAAAGCTGTGGCAAAAGCGTTTGCTGTTCCTCGAGAAATGATGCCAAATGGAATATCAGTACCCACTACAGCAGCCGCCGCCGCTGAGAGGGTGCCATCTCCCCCCGAAGCAATGATTGCATCTACTCCTCGCTCTACCGCTTCATAGGCCAGTTTGTCAGCGTCGATTTCTTCAGTTGTGAGATAAATATCTAGGTCAATTTCTGGCTCTAATATTGCCCGAATTTCTGCCAGTTCTAAATCTGGGTCACCCTGACCCGCAACTGGATTGAAGATGAGACAGGCGGAACGATTCATAAAGGATAAAAGCTAAACTTAGATCACTAAAATACCAAATTATTTCTAGCATTCTTGTAAAATTTCAACTTCCCTCTTGCGGCTAGGTTGTCGGTATGTCTTAACGACTAATAGTGCAATAAGTAAGTCGGTAATAAAAAATCAAATGTATGTAATAAATATGAAAGTCAATCCAAGGTGGGTTACACGCCACTAACACACCTTGGATTATTGATAGTGCGTTGCGTTTTCAGCTAACGGACTCTACATTTTAGGATAAAAATATCAATAATATGCTAAAAATTAGAACAGATTACTTGTGATTTAAAGATTCTATCCAACATGATAATAATAACAAAATATAGGAATCTGATTTGATTTATGAAAAAATCTAAGTATCTGTAGGGTGTGTTATCGGCGAGAGTACGGCACCAAAGCCTTCGGACGGTGCGTTATGCCTCTGGCTAACG
>NZ_JAVRBN020000083.1:0-16367 GCF_034531305.2 Nostoc sp. ChiQUE02 | reverse complement strand
GCTTTTTTGAAAACCAAGCCGTCGAGTTATTTCTGCAATGTGCTGCTCTCAATCGCATGATCCAGTTGGGCAAACCAGACAGCTATAAAGTGCAAGACTAATTACTAACTCGCTTTGAGAGAAGTGTGTCTTTTTTCTGTTTCATGCAACAAAGCCGATTGTGATCAAGAAACTATTGGTGAAGTTTCCGCAGTGGGGGATTGCGGTTGTGGATGGGGGTGTTGGTGGATTGGGAGGAGTAGTGGGTTTGTACAACAGTCTATAAATTAAATTCAAAGTATTTATCAGAAAGGAATGCCGTCTCTATGAACCTTGTCGGCGGAGGGTTCGGGATAGATTACCTTAGTACAACCGGGGATAAACTTTCCGTCCGGTCGAATAACGTCCCAGAACTACTAGCTGAAGCCCAAATCACAAACTACGACTCCCTTGGTCGTCCCAACGGTGGCACAATCCTCGTTGACTGTACATCGCTAGCGCTTGTGGATAATGCACGGGGTGAATCTGCTTTGTTGAGAGGAGAAAACCAAAATTGTGGTGTTGAGCAGAAAGACTGTCATGAAGGCGATTCTTCCACCGCGCCCGTTGCCCAAAATGAAAAATCTCTAAATTCTGCGATCGCTATTCAAACTCAGGGGCAAGTAGAACAAAGTAATTCCACTTCGTTGTTGGTTGAAAATTCAGTTTCAGGTGTAGAAGTCAAAGCAAATCATGAAGGTGAAAGTTCCGCCGCGCTTGTCACTGAAAAATGGTCGCATGAGGCGATTGTAGCGAGGGCAAATGCACGACCGAGGCGTATGCAGAAACTGAAAGTTGCGGCGAATTCGGGGCAGAATCCGGGCTTTGACTTTTTGCAGGAGTGCTGGAATGACGATCCGGCTTTGCAGATTGTGATCAAGAAGTTGCTGGCGAAGTATTTGCAGTGGGGTATCGCTTGTGTTGATGGGGTGTTGGTTAATACTGGGAGCAGTAGCGCGATCGCTGACTTTGAAGGAAGCACTCCGAACGAGGATTGGCGTTAATTCACCAGAAGCCGTGTTTGTTGTTGCTTGTAAGGGGGACAGAAAAACGGAGTCCACACAGGCCAAATCTGCTGTGGAGGATTGGTTTAAGTGGGCGAGACGGCAGAGGGTTGTGATTGCGATGTCGGGTAAGGTTGTGTATACGCCGGAGGGTAAGGTGGTGGCGGTGGCGGATATGATGCGGCGGTTTCTGGTGGAGATTAGTGGTAGCGGATGGGGTGTTGGTGAAGTGGTAAGAGTAGTGATCTCTATCAAGCAATAACCTCTTAATTTTAGGATTTTAACAAAACTAAAATCTGAAAATTTCTACTTAGATTTTACGGTATCAAGCTTCGATAGAGACTATTTAGTTCATTAGTGACTTTCTCCCAACTAAACTTTTCGCACACACGCTTTACTCCTTGCTCACCCATACTTCTAGCCCAACTCTCATTTTCTAAAATCGAATCAATTGCCTTAGTAAAAGCTGTAGTATCTTTAGGAGGAACTAACAACCCTGTTTCTTCTGGTACTATCGTAAACTTGAGTCCACCAGTGTCAGAGGCTACCACAGGAGTCCCGCAAGCCATTGCTTCAAGAGCTACAAGACCAAAGGGTTCGTAGTGGCTAGGAATGATGCATACATCAGCAGATGAATAAAATAATGGCATCAAATCATGACTAATCTGCCCAGGGAATGTTACTTTTTCAGCAAGACCAACCTCTTGCACAATCTGTTCAATTCGATTCCGTTCTATCCCATCAATACGGTTTGGGTTACTTCCCGCAACAATGATGACTTGCAACTTGCCTTTTGAATGTGCTATCGATTGAGCGCAAGCTCTTACCATTGTCTCGATACCTTTGCGAAAATCAAACCGCCCTACATAAAGGACAATCTGAGCATTTATATCTAAACCTAATCTGAGTCGAGCTTGTGCTTTCGGTATTACATGGAAGTTATGAATATCAACTCCACAAGGAATGACTATCACACAACCTTTTGAGGATAATAGATATCTCAAATCTTCTCTTTCTTGAGGACTGGTTGCAACTATAACATCTAACTGTTCAAGAATTTGTTGTTCGGTCGTTAGCCTTGTACTTGCAACCTTGGGTTGACTAGAGACACTTTGGTATTTGACCTCTGCTAGAGAGTGATAAGTATGCACAATGCTTGTAGCTATAGAACGTTTCTTCAACTGTAAGCCAATCCAACCAGAGAGCCAGTAATGTGTATGAACTAATGGATAGCGAATGGCATTTTCAACTTGAAAGCGCTCAAAAGCCTGTAAAAATTGAGGCATATACTCGAAAATTTCATCTCGAGAAATATAATGTTCTGGGCCAGCATTTAAGCGGATAGTGCGGCAGAAAGGTGAGTGGGAAACAATTCTTGGGCTATTTGGATTGGCCTTGCGAGTGAACATATCTACTTGCCACCCCAAGGTTGCTAAAATTCTACTAATCTGAGAGAGATATACACTTTGCCCACCTGTTTCTTCTTCGCCAATTTCTGCTGCGGGATCACCATTAACAGAAATGAAAGCGATTGCTTTTCTGATATTTTTTCCCACTACTAAACTCCGCTTTAAGCCAATTATTAATTCCATTCATTAATTATGATGTAAATCTATGCTAAAATTCACAACTAACAGCCTATCGCACCTAAAGCTTTCAATTGCTGTTTTTGAAAAGGTTCTACTCCTATTATATCAGTAATATTCATCCCTTGATAGGGCTTCGGGATGCTGAGTGTTCGTAGGTATTTACTTTGCTCTAGATTTGCAACATTCCAAATTCGTATCGTTTCATCCTCACTGCCGCTAGCTACAAAAGAGTTTTCTAAGTTAAAAGCAACTGAGCCAACCCAACTGGTATGCCCTTCTAAAATCTTGAGACATTTGCCAGTGTGGACATCCCAAATTCGCACAGTTTTGTCTTCCCCGCCACTAACTAAGTGAGAACTATTTGAACTAAAAGAAATGGAACGAACTCGACCAGTATGCCCTTCTAAGATTTTATAAACTTCACCTGTATTTGTATCCCAAATGCGGATGGTTTTGTCTTCACCAGCACTAGCCAAAATGTGTCCAGTAAAACTAAAAGAAATTGCTCTAATCCAATTTTTATGCCCCTCAAGAGTTTTAATACATTCACCAGTATGGACATCCCAAATTCGCACAGTTTTATCTTCTCCACCACTAGCTAAAAGTGAACCATCTGGACTAAAAGCTACTGACCACACTCTACTACTATGTCCTTGCAATATCTTTTGAACCTCACCAGTATGTGTATTCCAAAGCCTGATTTCTTGGTCATCACTAGCACTAGCTAATGTTTGATTATCGGAACTAAAAGTCACTGACCACACCCAATTAGTGTGTCCTTCTAAAATCTGAATACATTCACCTATAAGGATATCCCAGATTTGTATAGTTAAATCACTGCTACCACTAGCTAAAAGTGAACCATCTGGACTAAAAGCTACTGACCAGACGCGATCGCGATGTCCTTCCAAAACTTGGATACATTTATCCGAATGGACATCCCAAAGACGTACTGTACCATCATCACTGCCACTGGCTAATAGTGAGTTCTTAGGACTAAAGGCTACAGCCCATATTCTATTAACATATCCTTTCATGGTACTTATGTACTCACCCGTTTGATGATCCCAAAGACGCACTGTGCGATCTTCACTGCCACTAGCAAGGATCAAACTATTACGGTTGAAAGCAGAGGCTAATGACCAAACCCGGTTGCTGTGTCCTTCCAAAATTTTAAGGCATTCACCAGTATGGACATCCCAGAGACGTACTGTACGATCATCACTGCCACTAGCTAAAATTTGCTCATTAGTGAAAATAACAGACATCACCCAGCTGCTGTGTCCTGTCAATGTGTAAATAGGATGACCTGTTGTAATATCCCAAACTTTTATAGTATTGTCCTCTCCACCACTAGCTAAGAGTGAACCATCGAAATTGAAAGCAACTGACCATACTCTACCACTATGCCCTTGTAAAGTTTTGTGTTTGCCTGTGCAGGTATCCCAAATCCGTATGGATTTATCTTCACTGCAACTAGCAATTGTCTGTCCATCGGGACTGAAAATTACTGACATTACCTTACTAGTATGTCCCTTAAGGATTTTTATCGGTTCACCAGTATTGACATCCCAAATCCGTATGATTTGATCATCGCCGCTACTGGCTAAGAACCGACCATTTCGACTCAAAGAAATTGAGAAAACTCTACTGATACTTTCATATTCAGGAGGTTCACCCAAGCTTTCCGTATCTTGTCCAGCATCAAAAGTTTTCAGGAGCCGCCCATTCTTAGCATTCCAGATACGTACAGTTTGATCATCACTTCCACTAGCAATTGTCTGTCCATCATGACTAAAAGCAACTGACCACACGCGATTAGTATGACCATGACAGGAGAAGAGTAATTTCATCCCCTCTGTAATGTTCCACACATAAATTTCACCGCTTGCATCAGCGACAGCTAAAAGTTTACCATCGGCACTAAACGCCACTGATATCACATTGCTGAAAGTTTGAGTAAAAACGCACTTTACTAAATGAGAATTAGTAAAATTTACTGTTGGCAAATCTACCCCCTGGAAGTAGCCATGCCTAATAGACAAATTTGAAAAGTCTGATCCTTTCAAATCAGTTTTCTGATAGATCAGCAGATTGAGAATGTTGCCAACTGCGTATCCTGATACCAATGATGTTTTGAGATTATGTCTTGACTCCTCTTGCAACTTTAAGCAAATTGTATTTAACCTATCCTTGACTGCTTCCTTATCACCATAGATGGTAATTAATTTAGCAGCAACTGATGATAAGATAAGGCGGATTTGTGTTTTTCTTGTAGAACTCTTTACATTTGTTTTTACTAACGCATGGTGATCAAATAAGACAAATTCTCCAGCTACTATTTCGTCACACACCTGCTCAACCAATCGCCGAATTATATACTCTAATACTACGGGATGTTGAGTAAAATTTGGCTTATCATAATTGATTAGTGATCGTCTGATTAAAGATTTGAGTGCTTCTAGTAATTTGAGTTTTGACAGTTCTGAAATAATATCATTTTGTAATTCTTGAAAAGAAATGGATTCTCGGTTAATAGCTAACCAATACATTACTTCTTTTTCTAGTGCCGATAATCGTTCAAATTGTGTTTGTAATAAAAGACTAATGTCATCAACAACGATAATTTCCTGACTCAAAAAATTGGCAATATTACCATCAAACGACTCTTGAATTACAGATGAAACTAATTTGAGAGCTAATGGATGACCACCGCATCTGCGAATTAATTTTTTTGCATCTTCTTCTAACTGAGATTTTAGGAATTCTGAAGTGCCGGTAACAATATCTTTAACTACTAAAATTTCACGCGCATCATCTTCTTCTAGACCCTTAAGCGTAAGCGATCGAACTGGGAAAGTTGATCCTTTAAAAGAAATCATATCTTTTGGCTTTTCTCGACTGGTCAACAGAATACAACTTTGATGGCGAATCTGCCCCGCACACTTGAGCAACTCTCCGTATCCCTCATAGCCGTTTCGGTAAGAACCAGTTGTATCTTTTTCTTGTAAAACTGTTTCTAAGTTATCCAGAATAATCAGTAGACGGTAATTTTGTAGATAATTGCTAATTAGAAAATCTATCCTACCACTGGCATCTTTAGGAAAATCAGCTTTTGGCAGGTTGGATAATGCCTGTTTTTCTCGTAAAGAATCAATTAAGCCTTCAAGTTCCTCTTCAAATCCTGGCGCATTCTTAAGATTTCGCCAGATAATGCAATCAAAATGGTCTTGGATCTCTTCCACTAATTTAACGGCCAAATCCGTTTTGCCTATCCCTCCCAGCCCTAACAATGCCACCAATTGGCAGTTATCATTTAAAATCCACTGTGATAAAGTAATCAATTCTCTCTTGCGTCCGTAGAAATCAGCTACATCAGGAAGTTTATCAAGCCTGCAAGAGAACGAACTCTGCTGAGAAGTATATTGAGAAGATTTATCTTGTTCTAGAAGCCGACTTCTTAAAATCTCCAACTTGTCATTGATATTACCTTTAATACCAAACTTTCTATAAACTGAGTGTAATTTTTTACGAACTGCTACCGTGTTAATATTTAGAATTTTTGAAGTTTCTTCTGCTGTTTGACCAGCTAATGCTAGACGCAAAGCAGTCAATTCATCTTCAGATACACCATATTCAACCATTACTCTACTGAGAAAATCATCAGACATCTCATTCATGTGATTAAGACCTTCTTCATGACGAATGATGCCAGCAGCTATGTCTCTATTTAAGTAGTATAAATAGAATAATTTAATACAGCTTTTATCACTTGAATTGTATATTACTTTAGGCTCTCCCAGACTAGATATGTTAAATTAACAACAGAAATACCAATTTAGTAAAACCCTTCTTCTAAAATTATGAAAGTTAGTTAAGCCATAAGCCCTGCGTTTAATGAGCTTAATCTTCTGATTAATTCCTTCTACGATACCTTGAGTAGTTCGGTGATCAAAATAAGCCAGAATTTTATCTATCCATCTACTGATGGTTCGACAAGTTTTGGGGAAAAATTTATAAGCTGCTTGAGTCCATTTCAGGAATTTATCTAAGGCTTCATCACTGGTTATTGGACTTTCAAATATATCTCTAATTGCTTCTTTATTGCGATACATTTCTCCTAATTTTGGAGCAATTTTTCGGAGTAAATCTATCTGAGCTTGTTCCTCATCACTGAGGCATTCTTTTTTCTTTAACAAAGGGTATTTACTGTGAGTTAAGCCAGCTAATTTCTTTTCTCTTTCTTGGCAGTTTTTAATTTTATTAGCTGCTCTTTTTCCTTTTTTCTTCTTTCGTCTAACTCCTGATTTATTTGTTTCATGACATGAAATCTATCCGCTACCACTTGAGCATTCGGTAGCATTTCTTGGATTAAACTTTTATAGGGTATCCATAAGTCTATGCTGACTTCTTCTATTTGATTCAATACCTCTGAACCTAGACTGTATAAGTATTCTGCAATAACTGCTTTGTTTATTTTCTCTAACAATGCTATCGGTCTTCTTGCCTCTAAATCTACTAGTGCTGCTGCATAATTCTTTCCTCCTTTTAATTGTGTGATTTCATCTATACCTAGCTTTTTTATCTGATGGGGTTTCTCTTTTAGTAAATCTAACTCTAGTTCTTTTAATATTGTTTCTATCTCAGATGGTGCCATTCTATTTCTTCTAGCTGCACTCTCTACATCAGTTTCTAAGACTTCCTTGATTACTTTCATCGCTAGTATTTTTGTGTAAGTTGTTCTAATTTTTACAAAAGACAATTTTTCGCTAAAAACTTGATGACATTCTGTACATTTCAATTGACAACGATTTACTTTTAAAATTACTTGATAGCCACTCATTGGTATATCTCTGACCATATACCAATGATTTTGATGAGTTTTATTAGTTGTCTTTCCACAGTGAAGACACTGAGAAACTTTTGACTGATTTTGGATTTCAATTACGATTTCATCGTCGGTGATAAAATCGTAATTCACCACCTTGATATCTTCAATATTAATCAGTTTAGTAATAAAATGAAGTAGGGGATTAGAAGGCATATTTATTAAAATGATAATTTATTTTCAATATTTATTGTCTTTTGTACTCTCAATTACTTCTGCATTTCCTTCTCAGCTTGGGTTATTGCCACCAATCACTGGTAATTGTATTGAAATATATTTGATTTTTTCGTACTATTTTATCATAACTACTCTGGGAGAGCCTTACTTTATACTATTAAATTAATAATAAACATATTAAAAACGTTAATGATCTAATAGAAATTTAGCGAAACTTCAACATTTTTGATGCAAAAATCAGGACTAACCTATACAGGGCAAGGAAAATACACTAATGAATCAAAATTCTTCAAACATAGATATATCAAGAAAGTGAGTAAAACAATATCTAAGTCTTTTGGTGTATACATTTGATGCTTTTTTCAGTCTATTTTTTGTCTAAACTCATTAGGTATTTCAAAGTTAGATGATTTTGGTTCTTCATAGGATAATTATTAATGGACAAATTAGTAGAAATTGTGACATTTCTCCCCCACACAAACAGATAAAGCTTTAAATAACAAAGGACTACCAAATAATTCTCTTAACTTCGCAAACAACACGAAAACCGATAAAGTTGAGAGCGAGGTCGCTTTCTGCCCTATTGAGGCTACCTCGAGAAGCAGAACGGCATTCACTGGGATTATAGTTCCAAGAACCACCTCGTAGCACAGCATTACCTTGTTTCTGAGATAGGGGATAATGATTCTGAAACCAAGGGTTGCCATTCGTTGGTGCTTCTTCATAATGACTGTGCCAATCATCTAGGCACCACTCCCAGACATTACCGTGCATATCGTATAATCCAAAGGCATTAGCCACTTTAAAACTGCCTACCTCAGTTGTTTCTTCCCGATCTATTCCTTTGACACCAGCACCATAAGTATCTGTAGCTTTATAGTTGGCTAACTCGGATGTAATTGTTTGGCCAAAATGGAAGGGTGTAATTGTTCCAGCACGACAGGCATACTCCCATTCTGCTTCACTAGGCAGTCTGTAATGCCTGTTTGTATGTTCCGTTAATCTATCACAAAACTCTACCGCTTCATACCAGAAAATTCCTTCTACTGGTAAATTATCATTTTTAAAGTTTGAGGGATCGGGGTTCAATTCGCGGTTTACTTGTTCCAACGCCGCCACCACTCGCCATTGTGCTTGAGTTATTGGATATTTGCCCATGAAGAATGAAGGAACTGTAACTTCATGCTGAGGGCTTTCATCGTCGTAGCGTTCGGCTTCATCGTCCTGTGAACCCATCATAAATTTACCACCGGGGATGGACACCATTTGTAGAAATATCCCTTGAGCTATAGTTTCAGTAAAGTAGCGGGCGACTTTACTTGAATGACTAATGACTTCGCCACGACGGTTAACTGTAACGGTTTCAAACTTCTCAGTTGGTAAAGCTACTAGTTCTATAGGTTCAGATGACAAATCAAGATAATTATCTGCTACTTCAATTAGCTTGCTACTGGTACCAGAACTAAAGCTGATAATTTCAACACTTTTACCGCGACTTTGAAGCTGGCAGACTGGTTCAACAAAATCACTATCGCCACTGACTAAAATAGCAATATCATAAGCCTGAGATAAGCTAATTAAATCGGTAATTATTAAGGAATCGATATCAGATTTACTTCCTGTACTTACTTTTTGAATTCTAATTTGATAGCCATATCCTTTTAATGTATTCAATAATTTTTTTTGTATTTTATTTTTAGTAACACTCAGATAAAAATAAGCTTGGCAAGATGATGCTCTCTTCTGAACAAGCAAGAGAAATTTTTGATAATCAAATCGACTATTTGGAGAAACAACGTGATTTAAATTATCACCATCTATAAAAATAAATATTCGTTTTAAATTTTCTGGTTCAGAAATTATTATTGGATTTTGATTTGATGTATTTGACTGGAAAATTTTATGCTGAATTTGCTCACCCATTTCAGCATATTTTCCCCCTAATACCTGTAGAGTTTGAGCCGTAATATCAGCAAAAGGCAAATATTCTGGGTCAATCTTTATATCAGGATTAAACAATATTGCCTCAAAATTTCTGACTGGTTGTCTTAATTTTAACTCTCTATTAATAAACTCAGAAAGACAGAGGATTACATCAATAGTCCGACTTTTGCGTGTGATTTTTATGAGTTCTTCTCTCACACCAGGATAAAATTCATAGTTAACCTCTTCATTTACCTGATTTCTAGGTTGATCTGCTGTTGGTTTGAGTAATCCACCCATCAAAACTTCTGCTAGATGAACAGCATGGGAGTTAGGTAATAGGGTTTGCTGAATTAGTCGAATTACAGGTAAACTGACAGGAGCCGCCGCCATCATCTGCGCTAACTGGCGAGATAGAAGGGAAGCAGCCGACTGAAAACGACTTACCCTAGCTTTAGGAGAAAGTTGGTTATCTTCGTCATCATTCGCACTAGCTTGAGGCGTGATTTTTTCTGGTAGAAAAACTAACCCTGGTGTCCTACTCCCTCCAACTCCTGCTAAAACCTTTGCCCAGTTTTTCATGGGAAAAGATTCTAAGGTGACAATGGGTAAAGTTAAAGCTTGTGGGGAATTAAACTGTGTATCTACAGGTAGGCGAGTTTTTGATAACCGAGCATTGGCAACGCCAGGATTTTCCGAGTACAATTGCACTTCCATTCCCCAACTTAAAGCTGTACGTGACCATAACCGTTCTGGTAATAACTGAAGTAACGAAACTGGTTGAATTCTAGCCCAATCTCTCAACACCTTCAGTAAAGAGCCATTGTGCCAAATTGGTGATACACAGTCACTAACTAGCCAAATTAAACGTCTACCACTGGGGTCGTTCAGTTCTTTTAAGCTGGCTTGACGATGTTTGAGATAAAGTTGTACTTCGCCCTCGCTGCCCATTTTTAAATGCCATAGGCTAACATTACGAAATGCTCCATGTCTCTCTAAAAGTTGTTGAAATTCTGTTAGTATTTGTCGCCAAAGGGGATATCTTGCTGTTTCTTCAATCACTAAAGCGACTTCTAGCCATCGAGTAGAGACAGGTTGAAGCACAGGAAGCCAAAAATCCTTTTCAGCAATGCTGGTGACGGTTGCTTCTTCATTCAAAATCATTTCGGTTAAAGAAGGGGATTTTCGCCTTAATGGGCGGAGAGATCGCCCCAATGCTAAAGTATTTCTCAGTGCTAGGGGATCAGTAACTTTAAGTGGTAATCCCGCCCATGCAGATTCAGAAGAGTGATTAGCGGGAGGAGCTACATAAGCGGGGGTGGTATCTTCTATTGGTTTAACAATCTCTGGAAAATCAATACTCTCAAAATTTGGAGGAGGTGATGAGATTATTGGGGAATTACCTTGAGTTGGAACTGACGCAACTTCAACAATATCAATTGACGGCTTAATTTGAACCATTAACCAGATAATATCTGCTAACTCCTGCGCCGTTAGGTTAATTTCTGCTTCTGGTAATTTAGGGTTATCTTTTTCTGGTGGCGCAGACATATATCCTCTCAAAGTAAGTTGGATAAATACTGTAATAATTTCTCTATAAATTTATCTTTATCCATCTCTGTAAAATCTTTTCTAGTGACAAGATAGATAACATTTAATAGTTGGTCGGTCGCTAATTGTCCTTTGGTTTGTAATTCCTGATATTTCTCGATAATCGGCTTGGCTTTTGTTAAAATATCTTTGTCTTCTTGAAAGTGAGCCTGAACAATTTTTTTGATGCGTTCAAGGTTAGGTTCTGTCATAGTCAAGCGAATACAGCGACGTAAAAACGGAGGGGGAAAATCCCGTTCTCCGTTACTCGTCAGAATTACGAAAGGAAAAGCTGAACAGGGAATTTTTCCTTCTTCAATCTCTACTTCTTCATTTTCAGATGTAAACACTGTGACTTTAGGTTGCTGTTTTTTGATACGAGCTAATTCGGGAATATCAAATTGCCCTTCTTCAAAAATATGCAGGAGATTATTGGGCAAGTCAATATCACTTTTATCAATTTCATCTATGAGAAGGACTCTGGGTTTTTTCTCCTGACTTTGATATAAAGCTGTGCCTACTGCTCCTAGTCGGACATACTTACCAATATCGTCTCCTTGATTACTTTCCTGCTTGTCTGTGCTAGTGTCTGAACTTTGGGAATCCTGATTTTGTCTCCTGATACTCTGTAACCGTCCTACTGCGTCATAACTGTAAAGACCCTCGGTTAAAGTAGAACGAGTTGTGATATTCCATCTTAGGACTTGACCTAATTTTAATTGATGAGCAATCGCGTAGGCAAGAGAGGTTTTTCCCGTCCCTGGTTTTCCTTCAACTAACAAAGGACGGCGCAAGTATAGGGCTGCATTCACCAATTCTACTTCTTCATCTTGGATTTGAAACGTTGCCCCGCGTTTTTCTTCTTCAGTCTTTCCTCCTGCTGTCGAACTGAAACTACGCCAACTTGGTGCTGTGGGTAGGCGTTGAATTTCCTCATGGGGTTCACTGTCTTTTTTAAAAATTTTCCAGTCGTTCATTTGAGTTGATAGGTAGGAATTAGGCGGTTTGGATCATCCCAGATCAAGGAAATATGGCGTTCTGGCTGAGAACGTTGTGTACGTACTTGCATTGAGAGTTGTGATAAGTCATGCTGTAACAAATTATCAAGTTCAGTTTTGCAATCACTTTCTGGTGGTTCACTTCTAAACCACAGAGCGATCGGTGTGCCAGAATAGTATAAAGCCGAAGCAATCTCTTCATGATTGGATTTTAGAGCCGATGTCAATTTCAATCCAACAATTTTTTTATCTTGTAACTGACCAATTAAAGTATTCACATTACAGTTAAGATCACTGTTCAAAAATTGTGAGAGTGGACTAACACATCTTTTAACATATCTCCATTTATTTTCCCATCTATTTTTGTATAGGTTATACATAGGTTTCAGACGGTCTAAAGAACGAATTCTGACTTCATGTACTATTCCTAAACAAATTATATCCGACGAATCGAATTTCCATTTATCTACCTCCCAGCCGAACAAAGACGAAGGTAGAAAAAATTCAATAATTAATTCTTGAATTTCTTGAGCATCAGTAATTTGAGTTATAAAACTTTTAACAATTTCTTCGATATTTTCTTTTTTATAATATTGTTCTTGTGTTTTATTTTCCTCTTTTTTTACTCTTAAATGCTGATTTTTTAAAGGTTTTAAATAATCAGCGATGTTGTTTTTTGTTAACCAACCAGAAATTTGAAATAAATTTGGATGAGATTGGCTATCTTTAATTTCAATTATTAAATAATAATTGATATCTAAGGATTTTTTATATTCTTGTTTGAAATTCCTTAAGGATTCTTTCAAAGCATCTATTGTCATAACTGGAGAAATATCAATGTGTTTATTTGCTATTTTTTGTAAATTCCGCACAATTTTCAGGTATTGATTACTATATTTAGTTGATAAATACGCAAGTAAACGAGGAATAAATTCCAGAATAATTGTCTTTTCCGGCCAATCTTCTAGCTGTAATAATAAATATCCACTTAAATTATCTGGTTCTAACTCTAAATCAGGTTGGCTTAGTTGCCATAAAAAATCTTGATATACTTGCTTAACACATTGCCAAAATAAGTCATCTTGTTCAGGGAATATATCTGTTAATTCGTCAATTAATTTAGTATCTAAATTTACTCCTTTTTTTAAATCAAAGAGCGATGAAATTTCTTTATCATCAAAACTTTCTAGGCGCTTAACATAATTATTATAAGCTGTATTATTGCATCTTTTAATTACTTCTAAAAATTTAGGAAAGCCTTCTTCATCCTCTCCGTTTTGACGGGTTTCAAAATGATTGAGAATTGTTTCTACTTTAAGATATTTTTGCTGATTATCAGAAAACTGATTACGCACGGAAGGAAAATTGTCAAGTGATTCATATAATTCTGGATCAGTTAAAGCTGTTAGTAATTGCCTCAAAATCTCACGGTTATACTTCATTGACTACTGACCTACCTCCCAATAATCCAATAATTTTGCCCATTCTCTTGTTTTTTTCGCAACCCAAATCGTTGTTCAGGAGATGAATTATGTATCAACAATTGGTGCATATCTTGAAGCAAATCGCGGGCATCTGCAAAATAACCATGACCTAGAAGTGTTAAATCAATATTAGAAACTTCGACTGTATCTATACCATCAACAACTGTAATTGGTGGGAAAAAACCCACACGGGGATGATCATGAATAATACCTGATGTTGCCAAAGCTTTATCTTTAGCAGAAATGTAAAGAGTCGTGCGTTCAGCCAGGCTTTGATAAGCTACTGCTAATTCTTCAAAGATATCTGGATCAACATCAGGAGCTGCAAGAAAGATTTGTCCAAAGGAGACTTTACTCTCGGCTTGAACTTGAGCCAAAATTCGCTGCATTGCTCTGAGTAACCCGCGATTTCCCATACTATGAGCAATAATATGGATTTTTTCTGCCCCACTCTTTTGTACCAAGTTAAGTAAAAACTCGGCAATATATCTCTCACTGGCTTCAATCGTCGCCTCGTCTGCTGGATAGCTGGCTAGTTTTCCTCTTGACGGCCAGCTATAGAATGCCATAATCCCTGGCACTTGCAAATCTACCCCTATCTGCGCTGCTCGTAAAGCTGCATCTTCAAAACTGACGTTAAAACCGTGAATAAAGACTAAAGCGGAACGCTCATCTGGCTGATTTGCTTGCAACGTCTTTTTAATTTCAACCCAAAAATTATTTTCCTGGAACAATTTCAGACTCTCTTGCTTGAGTTTGAGGCGATCATCTGTCAACGTTAACAATCTCTGCAACAAGGGAGAACCAGTAGAGCCGATTTTATGAGATTTTGGTACTGCTACTTGACAAGTGCCATAGTGAAGCTGGCGATCACGCTCTCCTGAAAATCCAAGGGATAGATCCTGTAGGTTCTTGGGTTTGCGGTTAGTTCCAAACCAAAGAGGATATAGGGTAGCTTCTGTTGAGTTTGTGCGCTTAACAGTACGAGTCACCCTTGGTTTTACTACCTCTTGCTGAAGGAGGGATGTATCACGAGTGATGAAATGTAGCACTTCACTATCTGACAATTTCAACAATTTAATTTCATTACGACCAAGTTCAAAGGCACTGTAATATCCTCTACCAAATCCTAAACCTCGATAAAAACCTGCGGCAAATGTTATAGCAGATTGATCGCCAATTTCTTTACTCATACCGACAACACAGCTAACTTGCTCTGCTAGTACATCAGCTTTCTCTAATGAAAAGCAGGCATTGAGTACCACACATTCTATCCGTCCCTGAAGCACAGCCAATAATTCTGCCAGTGCTTCTGGAGAAACTGGCTGTGCTTGTCCTTGGGAGTTATTTAAAATAATTTCACCACTGGGACTGCCGTGACCACTAAAGTGGAGGATTAGCGGTTCATATTGCAGTAAATATTTAGAGAGTTCTTCTACCTGAACGGCTCTTTCGAATTTGACTATATAGTTTTTTCCAACCTCTCCTTCTTGCAATCGCAGTCGAATTCGATTGGCTTCTTCCTCCAATTGGAGTCGGTCAGTATCGATTGGATTGGCAGCGAGAACTAGAATATCGCAGTTTTTATCTTCGGGGATATTAGATGTCTGATTTGATTTTGAATTTGTTTTGTCGCTTGCAGCTAACTGATTTTGTGAATTTTCAGAACTATCTAACTCTGAAACGTACTTATTATAAGCTGTTAAATTGCACCTGTTAATGGCTTCTAATAATTTATCAATTTCTTCTTGATGTTTTTCAAAATAATCAAGAATTATTCTATCTCTAAGATATTTTGGCTGTCCATCAGTAAACTCATTCCGCACGGCAGAAAAATCGTCAAGTGATTCATCGAGTTCTTGAGCGGTTAAAGCTTGTATCAATTCCCTAAATTTGGGACGCTCGTACTTCATTGACTACTTACCTGTTTTAAAGTTATCCTATAGTCGAAAATAAGCGTTTCTTCAGGTCGTCTGTGATACTAATCTGCATCATGGTTAATCTAAATACTGCCTATATAAAGCTACAAATATATAAGACAGGATTCCAGACTGACTATAGCAGTCTCAGTAAATTTACGATAGAGTTTGCTTAAGCAAATTTAAGCTTATTTACAAAATACTCGCTTTTTTCCCTATTCAGGCTGGATTTGAGCGTTTAAAAACAATTTCTCGCTTGAATGAATTGATTGGCTGATTAGTCACTGTCTCATCACAATCGCACCCTCGTTATGGGGATTCGGGAGTGATTGAAGCAGACGCACCGAATCACTGGCAACAAATTGTCACCTTTTCTGATGGCGAGAGGTTGTTGATCAACAATGCTGATTTGGATGCCCCAAGCGTTCCATTCCCTAGAGAACGCACTTACCTCGCAGAATATACGGAAGCGATCGCTGCTATTGAAGAACAGCATAAACAGGAACTAGAGCGACTTTCTCAGGAATTGAAGATTGGCTTGCTTTCAGAGGCCACAGCCAGAGCAGAAGAACAAGTACAAGAGCAAATCCAATCTCTGCAACGACTGTTCAAACAACAAAAGGAGCAAAACATCCAATTGCAGCAACAGTTGGATGAAATGGAATCGCTACGGCAGTTAGAGGCTGAAAATCAACAGCTTATACCAATTCACGAAAAATTTGATTCAAATAAAGCATCAAGAATAAAATCCCACCCTGTTATGGAAGCAACGGTTAA